>CAXMOD010000154.1:0-5172 GCA_964194905.1 uncultured Desulfobacterales bacterium
GCCGCACTACGCCGCTCCACTCGCCTCCTCGGACTCCAGCCCTTCCAGATGCGCCGCGCAGCCCACCAAGGCGGCGCGCCAGGGCGGCCCCACCGCCTGGGTGACCGCCGTGTTGGGGAACGCGATGCCCTCCGGCTCGACGCCCAGGTACCGCCGCACGATCGAGTGACAGACGAGGCCGTGGGTCACCACGGCCACCGGCCCGCCACTCGCCGCGACGAACGACTCGATGCGCGCCCACGCCCGGTCGACGCGCTCGTGGAAGTCGTCCCACGTCTCGCCGCCCGGCGGCGCGTAGTCCTCGGCGAAGGGCTCGATGCCGCGCGCCTCCAGGTCGCTGTACGCCGTACCGCGCAGCTCGCCGAAGTTGCGCTCGCGCAGCAGTGGATCGTGGCTGAGGGCAAGTCCGGTGCGCTCGGCCAGGCACTCAGCGGTCATCGCCGCGCGCGCGTAGTCGCTCGCCAGAATGGCCGCGAGCCCCACGCCCGCGAGACGCTCAGCCAGGCGCGCGGCCTGGAGAAGCCCATGCTCGCTGAGCGGCGTCTCCGGAAACTGCACCACCCGCCGCGCGTTGCCGGCAGTCTGTCCATGTCTGATCAGGTAGATCACTTCAGCACGCCTTCGAGAACGTCGGTGATGGCCTTGCCCGAGCCCTTGCCGAGTTTCTCGTCGAGCTTCTCTTCCACGCTGCCGCGCTTGCGGTAGAACTCCTCGCGCGCGCCGAGCTTGGCGATGGCCGTCGGCGACAGATCGACGCGTGGCGCCGCCGCCGTCCCCTTGATGTGCGCCAGCGGGATCGTCTTCAGCTTCACTTCCTGCTCGGCTTCCTTGCGCAGCGTGAGCTCACCGGTCAGGTCGAGCGCGCCGGTGGCGAGCGCCATCGAGCCGCGCAGGTCGGCGGTGTAGTGACGGTAGACGATCTGCAGGTTCTTCGTGCTCGCGACTCCGCGCTGGAGCGTCACGTCCGCACCGATGGACTCGAACTCGTCCTCGTAGAACCGTTCGAGCTTGGTGCTCCCGCGCATGCGGTTCACCAGCACCGCGGCCTCCGCCATCTCCCCCAGCGCCGTGAACGTGGTGCGCAGCAACGAAACGCCGCGGATGCGTCCCTTCCCCACCTCGAAGCGGCCCTTTCCCCCGATGGTCCGTTCGAGCGGCCCCTCCTCGGAGAGTGCACCGGCGGTGTCGAAGTGGAACGTCAGCGGCCCCTCGAAGAAGTCCTTGCCGCTGGCGGCGCGCACCAGCGCGTTCGAGTCCAGGTTCTCGCCGCTGGCGCGCAGGCGGACGAACTGGGGCGGCGCCAGCTCCAGCACCCCGTCGAGGGCGACCGGCTGGCCGGCCATCACGAGGCGAAGCTCGTGCGTGGCTACGGAGCCGCCCCGCCCTTCGAGCCCACCCTCGAGGACGCCGCCGGCAAGCGGGTACTGGAGCACCTGCGCGTCTCCAGTGAAGGCCGGCGGCGCGCTGCGCAGCGAGCCCTGGGCGTTCAGGTGCGGCCAGACGAGTGACACGTCGCGCAGCTCGATCGCGTCGCCGACGCGCACCACGTCCGCCTCCAGCGTGGCGCGTTCACCGGGCGCCTTCGCCACGCCCCCGAGCAGCACATCGGCGCGCGTCGCGTCCAGGGAGAGGCGCGCGTGCTCGGCGTCGCGGGGCACGAGACGCCCGGCGAGCGGCCCCGCGTGGCCACCCTCAAGCTCCAGCCGCGCGTCGCGGATCACCACCTCGCGCACGGCAAGCTCGAAGCCGCCGGAACCACCCGCCGCATCGGGTGCTGCATCGGGCGGGGCGTCGGGCCCGGCGCTCCGCTTCGCGTCGCGGGCGACCTCGGACCTGGCCGCTGCGGCCTCGGACTCGTCGGCGAGACGCAGCGTCGCGCCGTCCACCACCACCGAGTTCACTACGATGGTGCGCGCTAGGAGCGGCATCCACTCCAGCACGAGGTCCACCGAGCGCACCTCCGCGAAGGGAGGCGCCCCCGTCTTGCGCGCCGCGATCACCGCCTCCTCCACCAGGAGCCGCGGCGGGAGCAGGCCCACGTCGAAGCCAGCCCATGTGACCTCGCGTCCGGTGGCCTCGCGGGCGGCCTCTTGCAGCCGCACCTGAACCGCATCGCTCTGGACGAGACGCGGCAGGAAGACGGCCAGCGCGACCAGCAGCAGGGCGACCAGGACCACGAGGCCGACGGCCACTCGAAGGAGCGGGAGGAGGGTTCGCATCGGCTCGCCAATCCTACCCGGCCGGCGCGGCGCGGCTATACTGCGCCGTTGACATTCGGATCAACCCGGAGAACCCCCCGATGAACTTCGACTTTTCCGAAGACCAGAAGCTCCTCCAGAAGACCGTGCACGACTACCTGGAGGAGAACGCACCGCTGGCCGTGACCCGCGAGGTGCTGGAGTCGAAGACCCAGTACGCCGCCGACCTCTGGAAGGGCGCTGCCGAGCTGGGCTGGCTCGGAGCCACCATCCCCGAAGAGTACGGTGGCGCTGGCTTCGGGCACCTGGAGCTCTGCCTCATCGCCGAGGAGATCGGCCGCGCGCTCGCGCCCATCCCCTTCTCGTCCTCGGTCTACCTCTTCACCGAGGCGATCCAGTCCGCCGGAACCGACGCCCAGAAGCAGGCGCTGCTTCCCAAGCTCGCCGAGGGCGAGCTGATCGGCACCTTCGCGCTGGCGGAGAAGCCGGGCACGTTCGAGGGCGGCACCCTCGAGGCCCGCTTCGACGGCAAGACCGTCACCGGCTCCAAGATCGCCGTGCCCGACGGCGCCATCGCCGGCAAGGCGCTGGTGGCCGCGCGCGAGGGCGACGGTGTCTCGCTGGTGATCGTGGACCTGAACGGCGACGGCGTCTCGCGCGAAACCCTCGAGTCGTTCGACGGCTCGCGCCCCCAGGCCAACCTCAGCTTCGACGGCGCCCTCGGCGAGCGGCTGGGCGAGGCTGGAGCCGGTGAGGCCCTGATCTCGAACCTGCTCGACCGCGCCGCCGTTCTGATGGCCTTCGAGCAGCTGGGCTCTGCGCAGCGCGCGTTCGACATCACCAAGGACTTCACCCTCGGCCGCTACGCCTTCGGTCGCCCTGTCGCGTCGTTCCAGGCGATCAAGCACCGCCTGGCCGACCTCTGGTGTGCCATCGAGCTGGCGCGCAGCAACAGCTATTACGGCGCCTGGGCGCTCTCGAACGACGCTCCGGAGCTGCCGGTGGCCGCGGCCGGCGCGCGGATCAGCGCCAGCGACGCGTTCGACGAGGCCTCGGTGGAGATGGTGCAGATGCATGGCGGCGTGGGCTTCACGTGGGAGTACGACTGCCATCTCTTCTACCGGCGCGCCAAGCTGCTGGGGCTCTCCCTGGGCAGCGCGCGCGAGTGGCGCGACAAGCTGGTGCGCCGCCTCGACGCCCGGCAGACCTCCTAGGAAAGGATCCCCGATGGACTTCAACGACACCCCGGAAGAAGCCGCTTTCCGCGCCGAGGCGCGCGCCTGGCTGGATCAGAACGCCAACTTGCGGGATCCCGACGAGAGCTTCGCCGGCATCCTCCAGGAAACCGACCACCCCAACGCCATCTCCTGGGCCAAGGAGTGGCAGAAGAAGAAGGCCGACGCCGGCTGGGCCTGCATCACCTGGCCGAAGGAGTACGGCGGGCGCGACGCCACGGCCATCCAGAGCGTGATCTGGGGTCAGGAAGAGCGCCGCTACAAGACCCCGCCGCCGGTCTTCTCCATCGGCCTCGGCATGTGCGGCCCGACCGTCCTGGCCCACGGCAGCGACGAGCAGAAGAAGCAGTGGATCCCCGAGCTGCTGAGCGGCGAGCAGATCTGGTGCCAGCTCTTCAGCGAGCCGAACGCCGGCTCGGACCTGGCCGGCCTGCGCACCACCGCGGTGAAGGACGGCGACGACTGGGTGGTCAACGGCCAGAAGATCTGGACCACGGGAGCCCAGTACTCGGACTGGGGCATCCTGGTCACGCGTCACGACACCAACGTGGCCAAGCACGCGGGCCTCACCTACTTCGTGGTCGACATGCACTCGCCCGGCATCGAGGTGCGCAAGATCGTCCAGGTGAACGGAGCCACCGGCTTCAACGAGGTCTTCTTCAACGACGTGCGCATCCCCGACGCCAACCGCCTGGGCGCGGTGGGCGACGGCTGGCGCGTGGCGATCACCACGCTGATGAACGAGCGCGCCTCGATCGGCGGAGGCGCCGGCACCGGCGATCCCATCGCCGAGCTGATCGAGCTGGCCAAGGAGGTGCAGATCGACGGCAAGCCGGCGCTCGAAGACAGCTCGGTGCGCCAGAAGATCGCCGACTTCTACGTGCGCCGCGCGGGCGTGGACTACACCGGGCGCCGCACCCTGACCGCGCTCTCCAAGGGCAAGACGCCGGGCCCCGAGGCGAGCCTCGGCAAGCTGATCGGCGCCAAGGTGATGCAAGACATGGGCGCCTTCGGCATGGAGCTCGCGGGCCAGGCCGGGAGCCTGCTCGGCGACGACGCGCCGGCCGAGGGCTCGTGGCAGGAGCAGTTCCTCCTCGCGCCGGGTCTTCGCATCGCGGGCGGCACCGACGAGATCCTGCGCAACATCATCGCGGAGCGCGTGCTGCGCCTGCCGCCGGAGGTGAGACTCGACAAGGAGGTCGCCTTCCGCGACATCCCGAGCGGCAACTCCTAGGTAGGGCGCGATGCCCGTGCAGATCCGCGACGCCACGAAGGACGACGCCGCGTTCGTGGCCTGGGCCGAGCTCATCGCCGCGCGCTCGCACCTGGAGTGCGGCGCGTGGGATACCATCCTCGGGCTGCCCGAGCCGGACACCCTGGCGTTCCTGGAGCGCCTGGCGTCTACGGATGGCGAGCACTGGTGCCACCACTCGCGCTTCCTCATCGCCGAGGTCGACGGAACGCCCGCCGCCGCGCTGTGCGCATTCGACCCGACCGTGCACGGCGGCCACGCATTGGACGCGGCCGTGGTCGCGACACTCCAGTCGCAGGAAGGCGAGGTCGATCTGGCCGCGGGCCTGGCGGGCGCGGCGGCCATCCCGCGGGTCGCGTGGAGTGGCTCGAGCGCACCGCGTCGGAGATCGACGCGCTGCCCGCCGGCGGCTTCGATGTGGTGGTGCTGAGTCTGTGTCTCTCGGAGATGTCGCGCGACGAGCGCCGCTTCGTGCTGCGCGCAGCCT
>CAXMOD010000155.1:0-30387 GCA_964194905.1 uncultured Desulfobacterales bacterium
GGTGCGCCGCACGTCCTTCGGCACCGCCAGCGCCGCCGCCGCGGCCACGCCACGCGCCACCGCGGCTTCGAGATCCTTCACCTTGTCTAGACCCGCGAAGTCGTTGCGCGCCGCAAAGCGCAGCGGCCCCAGAGCTGCCTCCAACGCCTTCGCAAACGGACTCGCCGCCATCCCGGAACTCTAGCCCGCCCCCCCGTCCCCTCAGTTAGCTCTGGGGGTGGATTTCCTGGAGGGAGCGGACGCCGATGGTGCCTTGGCAAAGGGCGTCGATGGCGCCGGCGGCGGCTCGCGCCGCGGCCAGGGTGGTGAAGTACGGAATGCCACCCTGGAGCGTGGCGCGGCGAATGGAGAAGGAGTCCTTCACTCCCTGGGAATCGGAGCCGACGGTGTTGATCACCAGGTCCACGTCCGCCGCCTCGATGCGATCCACCAGGTGCGGAGAACCCTCCTTCACCTTGCGCACCACCTCGGCCTCCACTCCCGCCGCCTTCAGCGTGGCCGCGGTGCCCTCGGTGGCGAGCACCCGAAAGCCCAGGCGCGCGAGCTGGGCGACGGGCTCGCAGACGCCCTCGTGGTCTTCCGCCTTCACCGAGACCAGCACGGTCCCTCGCTGGGGAAGCGAGTTGCCGGCCTGGATCTGGGCCTTGGCGTAGGCGCGCCCGAAGTCGGAGTCGATGCCCATGACCTCGCCGGTGCTGCGCATCTCGGGACCGAGCAGCGTGTCGACGCCCGGGAACTTCACGAAGGGGAAGACGGCCTCCTTGACGGAGAAGTGCTTCGGCCAGATCTCCTCGGTGAAGCCGAGTTCTTCCAGGCTCTGCCCGGCCATCACCAGCGACGCCAGCTTGGCCAGCGGCCGCCCGATCGCTTTCGAGACGAAGGGCACCGTGCGCGAAGCGCGCGGGTTCACCTCGATGACGTACACCTCTCCCCCCTTGACGGCGTACTGCACGTTCATGAGCCCGCGCACGCCGAGCTCGAGCGCCAGCTTGCGCGTGGAGTCGAGGATGTCGTCGATCACGTCCTGGGAGAGCGAGTACGGCGGCAGCGAGCAGGCGCTGTCGCCCGAGTGGACGCCCGCCTCTTCGATGTGCTCCATCACGCCGCCGATCACCACCCGCTTGCCGTCGCAGAGCGCGTCCACGTCCACCTCGGTGGCGTCGGCCAGGAAGCGGTCCACCAGCACCGGGTGCTCCGGCGACGCCTTCACCGCGGAGCGCATGTAACCGCGCAGCGACTCCACGTCGCGCACGATCTCCATCGCGCGCCCGCCCAGCACGTAGGAGGGCCGCACCAGCACCGGGTAGCCGATCCGCTCAGCCACGGCCTCGGCCGCCTCCGGACTCCGCGCCACCCCGCTCGCCGGACGGCGCAAGCCGAGCTTCTCGAGCAGCTCGTCGAAGCGCTCGCGGTCCTCCGCCCGGTCGATGGCGTCGGGCGGCGTCCCCAGGATGGGAACCCCCGCGCGCTCGAGCGGTACGGCCAGCTTCAGCGGCGTCTGGCCGCCGAACTGCACGATCACACCGTCGGGCTTCTCCAGCCGGCAGATCTCGAGCACGTCCTCCAGCGTGAGCGGCTCGAAGTAGAGCCGGTCGCTGGTGTCGTAGTCGGTTGAGACCGTCTCCGGATTGCAGTTCACCATGATTGTCTCGAAGCCTGCGTCCGAGAGTGCGAAGGCCGCGTGCACGCAGCAGTAATCGAACTCGATCCCCTGGCCGATGCGGTTCGGGCCGCCGCCGAGGATCATGATCTTGCGCCGGTCGCTCGGCTCGGCCTCGCACTCCTGTTCGTACGTCGAATAGAGATCCGGTGTGTGGGCCACGAATTCGGCGCCGCAGGTGTCGACGCGCTTGAAGACCGGATGCACGCCTTCCAGCTCCCGCAGCGCCCGCACACCCTCCTCCGTGGTGGCCCACAGGTCGGCCAGGCGCCGGTCCGAGAAACCCGCCTGCTTGGCGGTACGCAACCAGGCGGAGCGCTCGTCCTCGGGCGCCGCGGCCAGAGTCTTCTCCAACGTCACCAGCTCTTCGATGTTGGCGAGGAACCACGGATCGATGGCGCTGCGCTCGTGGATCTCCTCAGCGGAGATGCCGCGCCGGAAGGCCTCGGCGATGGCCCACATGCGCTCGGGCCGCGGCACGTCGATGCGCTCCCAGAGCTCCGCAAGCCCGCGGTCGCCCTCGGGAATGTCGGGCCGCTCGAGTCCTGCCCGGTCGATCTCGAGGGAGCGCAGCGCCTTCTGGAGGCTCTCCTTGAAGGTGCGCCCGATGGCCATCGCCTCGCCCACCGATTTCATCTGGGTCGTCAGCTCCGAATCGGCGCTCGGGAACTTCTCGAAGGCGAAGCGCGGCACCTTGGTCACCACGTAGTCGATGCTGGGCTCGAAGCTGGCCGGCGTTTCCTTCGTGATGTCGTTGCGAATCTCGTCGAGCGTGTATCCCACGGCGAGCTTGGCGGCGATCTTCGCAATCGGGAAGCCGGTGGCCTTCGACGCCAACGCCGACGAACGCGACACACGCGGGTTCATCTCGATCACGACGAGCGTGCCGTCGTCGGGATCGACGCCGAACTGGATGTTCGAGCCGCCCGTATCCACGCCGATCTCGCGGATGATGGCGACCGCCGCGTCGCGCATCACCTGGTACTCCTTGTCGGTGAGCGTCTGCGCCGGCGCCACGGTGATGGAGTCGCCGGTGTGGACGCCCATCGGATCGAAGTTTTCGATGGAGCAGATGATCACGACGTTGTCGGCCGTATCGCGCATCACCTCGAGCTCGTACTCCTTCCAGCCGAGGACGCTCTGCTCGATGAGCGCCTCGCTGCGGGGCGACTGCTGGAGCGCCCATTCGACGGTGCGGTCGAACTGGGCTTCGTCGTAGGCGACACCACCGCCGGTGCCACCCAGCGTGAAGCTCGGCCGGATGATGGCCGGGAGGCCGACCTTCGGGATCAGGGCGCGCGCCTCCTCGAGGGTGCGCACGTAGCCCGAGAGCGGGACCCGCAGGCCCAGCTTGTCCATCGCGACGCGGAACTGCTGGCGGTCCTCGGCCTTGAGGATCGCCTCCAGATTCGCCCCGATCAGCTCCACGCCGTACCTCGCCAGGACGCCGCTCTCCGCCAGGTCGATGGCGAGGTTGAGGCCGGTCTGCCCACCGATGGTGGGGAGCAGCACGTCCGGCTTCTCGACGGCGATGATCTTCTCGAGGGTCTCCCGGGTCATCGGCTCGACGTAGGTGGAGTCGGCCGTCTCCGGGTCGGTCATGATGGTGGCCGGGTTCGAGTTCACGAGGACGACCCGGTAGCCCTCCTCGCGGAGCGCCTTGCACGCCTGGGTGCCCGAGTAGTCGAACTCGCACGCCTGCCCGATCACGATCGGCCCGGACCCGATCAGCAGGATGGTGCGGATGTCGTCGCGCCGCGGCACTAGGCGGTCTCCACCGCTGTCGGCGGGCCGGCGGCGGCGATCTGCGCGCCGGTCACCGGCTCGCCCGCCTTGTGGCGCTCGACCATGCGCCGGAAGCGCCCGAAGAAGTAGGCCGCGTCGTGGGGCCCGGGCGACGCCTCCGGGTGGTACTGCACGCTGAACAGCGGGCGCGTCTCGTGGGCCAGCCCCTCGACGGTGTCGTCGTTCAGGTTGCGGTGCGTGATCGTCACCGGCTCGCCGGCCGCACGCAGCGAGTCCGCTTCGACGGCGTAGCCGTGGTTCTCGGCGCAGATGGCGACCTTGCCGGTGGCCACGTCCTGCCCCGGCTGGTTGCCGCCGTGGTGGCCGAACTGGAGCTTGCGGGTGCTGCCGCCGAGGGAGAGCCCGAGGATCTGGTGGCCCAGGCAGATGCCGAACACCGGAAGCTGTTCCGCCAGCTCGCGCACAATGGGCCGCACGCCCTCGACGCCGGCCGGGTCACCCGGGCCGTTCGACAAGAAGATCGCGTCGGGCTCGAGCGCCAGCGTGTCCTCGACGGAGTGGGTGGCCGGCACCACCGTCACGTCGAATCCCTGCTCCACGAGAAGCCGAAGGATGTTGCGCTTCACGCCGTAGTCGTAGACCACGAGCTTGAGGGTCTGCGCCGGGCGAGACGGCCGCGGCAGCTCGCCCGCGACGCCGCTCCAGGTAGCGTCCTGCCACGCGTAGGGCTCGTCGCACGTCACCTCGGCCACCAGGTCGCGCCCGTCGAGCCCGGGGGCGTCCCGGGCGCGGCGCACCAGCGCATCCGGCTCCTGCAGCGCCGGGTCGGTGGAGAGCACGGCGTTCTGGAAGCCGCGGTCGCGGATGCGCCGCACGAGCGCCCGCGTGTCGAGCCCGGCGATCCCGGGCACAGCGTGGCGTTCCATGAAGGCGCCGAGACCTTCCGTAGCCCGCCAGTTGCTCGGGACCTCGAAGTGCTCCTTCACCACGAAGCCGCGGAGGTACGGGCGCGCCGACTCGTCGTCCTGCGGGTTGACGCCCACGTTCCCGATCTGGGTGTAGGTCATCGCCACGAGCTGCCCGGCGTACGAGGGATCCGTCAGGATCTCCTGGTAGCCGGTCATGCTGGTGTTGAAGCAGATCTCACCCTCACCGACCGTCTGGGCGCCGAACGCCGTACCGCGGTAGACGCTGCCATCGGCCAGGGCGAGCAGGGCCGGATTCGGGGGGGTCGGTCGCCCGCTCATGGCGCGAGCACCCCCCGGTCGGTGTGAAAGACCAGCCGCCCACCCACGATGGTGACCTCGACGCGGCCCTCCAGCTCGCAGCCCGCCCAGGGCGAGTTGCGGCTCTTGCTGTAGCCCTTCGTGGGGTCGTAGGTCCAGCGGCGGGTCGGGTCGACCAAGGTGATGTCGGCAGGAGCACCGACGGCGAGTGTGCCGGCGTTGATCCCCAGGATGCGCGCCGGCTCGGTCGACAGGCGCCGCACCAGCTCCAGCGGCGGCAGGTCGTCTTCGCGCACCACGGCCATCACCACGGCGTAGGCCGTTTCGAAGCCGATGATACCCGGGGGCGCCGCCGTGAACTCCACCTCCTTCTCGTGCACCGCGTGGGGTGCGTGGTCGGTGGCGATGGCGTCGAGCGTGCCGTCGGCGAGACCGACCCGGCAAGCGCGCACGTCTTCCGCCGAGCGCAGCGGCGGCGCCATCTTGGTGTTGGTGTCGTAGCCGCTGGTGGATTCGTCGGTCAGCGTCAGATGGTGCGGCGACACCTCGGCCGTCACGTGGACGCCCCGCTCACGCGCAGCGCGGATCTCCGCCACCGCACCCGCCGTGGAGACGTGGGCCACGTGCAGGTGCGCCCCAGTCAGCTCGGCCAGCATGATGTCGCGCGAAACGTGCACCGTCTCGGCCACGGCCGGGTTGCCCGGCAGGCCCAGACGCGTGGAGACCGGGCCCTCGTTGACGACGCCGTCGGCCACCAGGGTGCGGTCCTCGGCGTGGGTCATGACCGGGCGGCCGACGAGCTTGGAGTACTCGAGCACGCGGCGCATGACGCCGCTGTCCATGATGGTCTTGCCGTCGTCGCTGAATGCCACCGCGCCGGCGTCTACCAGCGCCGACATTTCGGTCATCACCTCGCCGGCCAGTCCCTTGGTGGCCGCGGCCACCGGGTACACCCGCGCCGGAGAGTCCTGGCGCGCGCGGTCGAGGATGTAGTCGGTCATCGCGGGGTCGTCGTTCACGGGCTGGGTGTTGGCCATGCAGGCCACGCTGGTGAAGCCGCCCGCCACGGCGGAGCGACCGCCGCTCGCGATGTCTTCCTTGTACTCCTGACCGGGCTCGCGCAGATGCGTGTGCAGATCCACGAAGCCCGGGCAGATCCACTTGCCCTCGCAATCGAGAACCTCCGCGCCGCGTGTATTGATCTTCCGATCCACCGCCACGATGACGCCGTCTTCGACCAGCAGGTCGCCCGTCTCGTCGCGACCCGAGGCCGGGTCGAGGAGGCGTCCGCCGCGCAGAAGCAGCCGGCTCACGACCGCACCGCCGGGTCGATGGCGCGCTCGCGCCCGGCCAGCAGGTAGAGGCACGCCATGCGCAACGCCACGCCGTTTCTCACCTGGTCGAGGATCACGCTGGGGCGGTGGTCCGCCAGGTCGTGGCTCAGCTCCACGCCGCGGTTCACGGGTCCGGGATGCATCACGATGGCATCGTCCTTTGCGTAGCGGAGGGTGGCGCGCGAGAGGCCGAAGGTGTCCGAGTACTCGCGCACGCTGGGGAAGAGCGAGCCCGAGAGCCGCTCGAGCTGGATGCGCAGCGCCATCACCACGTCGGCGCCGTCGAGCGCCTCGCGCATGGAGGTGAAGGCCTTCACGCCGAGGGTCTCGATGCCCGGGGGCAGCATGGTGGGCGGCCCCGCCACCCGGACTTCGGCCCCCATCTTGAGGAAGCCGTAGATGTTGCTCCGCGCAACTCTGGAGTGGGAGATGTCGCCCACGATGGCCACGGTGAGACCGTCGACGCGGCCCTTCTCCTGCTTCACGGTGAGCATATCGAGCAGAGCCTGCGTCGGGTGCTCGTGCCAGCCGTCGCCGGCGTTGATGACGGGCGAGTCCAGCTCGTCGGCAATGCGCTTGGGAACGCCCGCCACATGGTGGCGCACCACCACCAGATCGGGCTGCATGGCGTCGAGCGTGCGAGCCGTGTCGAGGATGCTCTCGTGCTTGGAGAGGCTGCTCCCCGAAGTGCTGAAGTTGATCACGTCGGCCGAGAGCCGCTTGCCCGCGATCTCGAAGCTCGTGCGCGTGCGTGTGCTCGCCTCGAAGAACAGGTTCACGATGGTGCGCCCGCGCAGCGTGGGCACCTTCTTGACCGCGCGCTCGCCCAGCTCCTGCATGCGCTCGGCGGTCTCCAGGATGAGCTCGATGTCGGCGCACTCCAGGTCCTCGATGCCGATCAGGTCGGTTGCGATCACGCTCCGTCCCTCCCGGTCCTGCTTGGGGTCACCACCACAACACGCAGCGGTCCGTCCAGGTCGCCCCCCTCGCCTTCCAGGAGCACGTTGTCCGTTGCGTGTGTGGGGATGTTCTTGCCCACGTAGTCGATGCGGATGGGAAGCTCGCGGTGGCCTCGATCCACCAGCGCCACCACCTGCACCGAGCGCGGGCGCCCGAAGTCCATCAGCGCGTCCATCGCGGCGCGGATGGTGCGGCCTGTGCTGGCGACGTCGTCCACCAGCACCACGACCCGCTCGTCCACCACCGACGGCATCTCGGTGCGGCGCAAGCGCGGCCGCTCGCCACGGCCCACCAGATCGTCCCGGTAGAGGGTGGTGTCCAGGATGCCCACGGTGACGTCGACGTCCCCGAGCTCGCGCAGGTTCTTGGCGAGCTCGCGGGCGAGAGGCACGCCACCGTTGGGCACGGCCACCAGGTACAGGCTCGACAGGTCCTCGTTGCGCTCGATCAGCTCGTGGGAGATTCGCGCAAGGGCCCTGCGGATGGCGGCGTCATCCAGAACGACGTTTGCCTGGGCCGGGGAGCCCTGCGGCGCCGGCGCATCTGCAGCCGGACTCTGAGGAAGGTCGTTCGACACCGTTTCTCACCTTTGCCCGCCTCACGGGACGGGCTTAAAAGGCTTGATCGGGCAGGAGGGTACGGGTCCGGGGGGAAGGGCGCAAGCAGAGCTCAGGCCAACCTCACGGCTCGAGCGGAGGGAGCGGTTTCGGACCCTCGGACCGTGTGAAGCCCTTCATACTCCCGCTCGTCTCGCCTGCGCGAGAATCGAGCCGGGAGACGGGGCAGCTCGATGAACAAGCTGGACGCGAAGCTGGAGGCCGGGCTCGCGCACTTGCGTGCGCGGCTGGCGAACCAAGGCCGGAGCCCGGATGAGACCGACGCGATCGCGGCGGCGCTCTCCGCTGCCAGCTTTCCGGGTCTGCTGGCGTTCCTGGCCGGCACCCAGGACGGCGGCGAGGCCAAAGGCCCGCTCGGGGAGGAACTCCTCGCCGAGGTGGCCGGCCGGCTCGCGCAGCAGGACGAGGCCCCGCGTGAGGCTGCAAGCAGTCCATCGCCGAAAGAAGTAGCCGAGCAGCTGCGAGAGCTCCTCGGCGACGGCAACGGAGGTATCGCGCCCGGGAACGATCAACTCGCTCGCGGCGCATTGCTGAGGGATGCGGTAGCGGCCATGGCCGAGAGCGCGGGCTTCCTCATCTCGGACGAAGAGGCCCGTCAGATCGCAACTCTCCTGCTGAGCGGCGAGTTCTACGGCGACGTGGCCGACGCCAGCGCCGTGATCGTACGCGCGGTGCCCACCCTTCCCATCGCCCTCACGAGGGACGTGCGCGCTGTCCACCGCCTGGTCCGGCTCCCCCAGGCGCTGGCCCGCGACCTGGATCAGGGCTTCTTCGAAGCCGTGCTGACGGCCGGCAACCTGATCGACGGCGACCTGGACCGCGAACCCCATCTCCTGCGCCACACGCTCCGGGTGCTCTACGACGTCGCCACCGTCGAGAGCACCTTCGAGATGATCCGCGCACTCATCGACCCGAGCAACGAATCGGTACGGCTCGCCATCGTGCTCTATGCGCGCGCGAACGGAGTCGACCTCGAGCCAGGCGACCTGGACCTGCTGCGCCGCTCGGTGCTGAACCCGCAGGATCCCGACCTGGGACCCGCCCTGGTGTTGGCGCTCGGGCGCCTGGAAAAGCGGGAAGGGCCCGAGGAGGCCGGGAAGATCCTGCGCCGCCTGGCGCGGCGTCGCCCCGCCACCTCGTGATAGAGTGCCGGGCACCGTGAGCATCCCCGACGTCGAGCGCTTCCTCGCCGAGTGGCACCGCGTGGTGGCTGAACGCGACATCGCCGCGCTGCCGGACCTGATCGCTCCGGACATCACGCTGGGCGCCCCGCCCTATTGGCAGAAGCTCCAGGGCGAACGCGTCGTGGGCCACCTGCTGGGCCTGATCGTCCACACGATCGAGGGCTTCACCTACCACCGCGAGTGGGCCGAGGGGAAGGAGCTTGCGCTCGAATTCACGGGCAAGGTGGGCGATATGGAGCTCCAGGGAATCGACCTGATCACGCTGAACGGCAACGGCCGCGTCCAGAACCTCGACGTCCTGATGCGGCCGGTCAACGGCGTGATCGCGCTGCGCGAGGCCATCGCACCGAAGATGGCGGCGTTCCTGGCGGCGAAGTCCGACTGACGCCCCCCTCGCCGCGGCCTTCCGGCGCCACGAGGCGCGCGGCTCTGGGCTGTAGCCTCAAGAACGCGAGCGGGCCGCCGCCTGGAATGCCTACACTGGGGTTCACTTCAATGGAGGAAGTTCAACGATGCGTCACCACATCCTGGTTGCCCTGATCGTCGCCGCCTTCGCGCTGCCCCTCGCCGCGTGCAAGGAGGAGGGAGTCATGGAAGAGGCCGGCAAGAAGATCGACGACGCCGCTGAAGAGCTCATGGACAGCGGCGAAGGCGCGCTCGAAAAGGCCGGTCGCAAGATGGACGAGGCCATCGACGACACGGAAGACGAGATGGAGGACTAGGAACCCATGGGCTACGTCGAACCGAATCCCCAGCGCATCCAGGATTTCCTCGCCGAGGGCGACCCGGATGTGCCGATCGTGATGATCAACCTGCTGCGCTACCGCGAGAGCGCGGAGTACCCGGACGGGTTCGACGCGGCACCCTGCAGCGGGCGCGAGGCCTACGGGCGCTACGGCGTCGAGGCCGTGAAGCACGTGGCCGCCGCGGGCGGTCGCATGCTCTGGATGGGCGAGGCGCGCTTCACCGTGATCGGCCCCGACGACGAGCAGTGGGACGACGCCGTCCTGGTCGAGTACCCGACCAAGAAGGCGTTCCTGGAGATGGTCATGAAGCCCGAATACCAGGCGATCGCCGTCCACCGCA
The DNA here is from genome assembly GCA_964194905.1 of uncultured Desulfobacterales bacterium. Taxonomy (GTDB): domain Bacteria; phylum Myxococcota_A; class UBA9160; order UBA9160; family JAFDET01; genus JAFDET01. Next base: position 9,814 of record CAXMOD010000155.1, read on the forward strand.
CCGCGGCCTTGGACGACTCCCGCCTCATCTGCACCGGGACGGTGTCGAACCTGTTCGAGGGCTGACCTAATCGATCCCGTTGCCGATGCGGCTCCAGCGGGTCTCCTGGGTGAGGAGGCGGACCCACGTGAGGGGGTTGATGAGCTCGGCCCAGCTGCCGTCCCAGTCCCACGACCAGTAGAGGACGAACGCAGGGCCCTTGATCTGGGCGAGCTTGACGGTGCCCCAGTTGCGGCTGTCGTTGCTGTGGTCGCGGTTGTCGCCCATCAGGAAGTAGCGGCCCTCGGGAACCTGGAACGGGCGCTGCTGGAGCCCCGTGAGGAGCGGGTCGTCGAGCACCGTGTAGGTGTGGCCGTCCCCTTCTTCGCTGCGCATGCGCAGCGTGCGGCCGGCGTCGTCGTCGAACGGGCGGTCGAGGGGCTTCTGGCTCACGGCCTCGCCGTTCACGCGCAGGCTGCCCTGATCCACCGCCACGCTGTCGCCGGGGAGCGCCACGATGCGCTTCACGAATTCTTCGCGGCGCAGGTCCGGGCGCTGGTCGGCCGGGAAGATGTCGGGACCGTCGCGCGCCACGGTGAAGACCACCACGTCGCCCCGCTGCGGGTCGCGCAGCTTGGGAAGGCGCGTCTCGGTGAACGGCAGCTTCACGCCGTAGATGAACTTGTTGACGAACAGGTGGTCGCCGATGAGGAGCGTCGGCAGCATGCTTTCCGACGGGATGCGGAAGGGCTCGATCACGAAGGCGCGGATGGCCAGGGCGATGAGCACCGCCACGAAGAGCGTGTTGAAGCCCTCGAACTGGCGCGCGAGCCAGCCCTTGGGAATCTCTTCTACCTCTTCGTAGTCCACACGAGTAGATGTGCGGTCGTCGCTCATGGCCTCGCTCACTCGTCCCCCAGGCGCAGGGCGGCCAGGAACGCCTCCTGCGGAATCTCGACCTGCCCCACCCGCTTCATGCGCTTCTTCCCCACCTTCTGCTTCTCGAGGAGCTTGCGTTTGCGGGTGATGTCGCCGCCGTAGCACTTGGCGGTCACGTTCTTGCGCAGGGCGCGCACGTTGGTGCGCGCGATCACCCGGGCGCCGATGGCGGCCTGGATGGCCACCTCATACATCTGGCGCGGGATGAACTCCTTGAGCTTGCGCGCCAGCTCGTTGCCGCGGTTCTGGGCCTTGTCTCGGTGCACGATGAGCGAGAGGGCGTCCACCGGCGCGCCGTTCACCAGGATGTCGAGCTTCACCAGATCGGCCTCTTTGTAGCCGATGAGGTCGTAGTCGAAGCTGCCGTAGCCGCGTGTGGCGCTCTTGATTCGGTCGTGGAAATCGATGACGACCTCGCTGAGCGGAAGCTCGTAGCGGATCTGCACGCGACTCCCGTGCTGGTGCATGTCGCGGTGGACGCCGCGCTTGTCCTGGCACAGCGCGAGGACCGGGCCCACGTACTCCTGGGGTACGTGGATCGTGGCCAGGATGACGGGCTCCTCGATGCGCTCGTAGTCGCCGGCCTCGGGCAGCGCCGCGGGGCTCTCGATCTCCTCCAGCACGCCGCCCTTCAGCACGACGCGGTAGCGCACCGTCGGCGCCGTGGTGATGAGATTGAGCTGGTATTCGCGCTCCAGGCGCTCCTGGATGATCTCGCCGTGCAAGAACCCGAGGAAGCCGCAGCGGAAACCGAAGCCGAGGGCGGCGCTCGTCTCGGGCTCGTAGGCGAAGGAGCCGTCGTTGAGGCGAAGCTTCTCGAGAGCCGCCTTCAGGGGCTCGTAGTCCTCGGCCTCCACCGGGTAGAGCCCGCTGAAGACCATGGGCTTCACCTCGCGGAAGCCCGGCAGGGCTTCGGCCGCGGGGTGAGCGGCGTCGGTCAGGGTGTCGCCGATCCGGATCTCGTCCAGGCTCTTCAGCCCGGCGATCACCACGCCTACTTCACCCGAGGAGAGAGTCTCGACGGGGCGCGGGTGGGGGTCCACCACGTGGATCTGGTAGATCTCGTGGTCGCTGCGGCGCGCCATGAGCCTGATCTTCTGGCGGCGCTTCAGCTGCCCGTCGATCATGCGCACCAGCACGGCCACCCCCACGTACGAGTCGAACCAGGCGTCGAAGAGCAGCGCGCGGGGCGGGCCGTGCTCGTCGCCGCCCGGGGGCGGCACGTCGGCCACGATGCGCTCCAGGAGCTCGTCCACCCCTTCACCGGTCTTGGCCGAGATCGGGATGGCGCTGGTCGCGTCGAGGCCAATCAGCTCCTCGACCTCTTCGGCCACCCGGTCCGGGTCCGCCGCCGGGAGGTCGATCTTGTTCAGCACCGGAATCAGCTCCAGGCCCGCGTCCACGGCGAGGTAGGCGTTGGCCAGGGTCTGGGCCTCGACACCCTGCGATGCGTCGACCACCAGCACCGCTCCTTCACAGGCCTGGAGCGCCCGCGACACCTCGTAGGAGAAGTCCACATGGCCGGGCGTGTCGATCAGGTTGAGGAGGTACTCCTCGCCGTCGGCGGCGCGGTACTTCATGCGCGCGGTCTGCGCCTTGATCGTGATGCCGCGCTCGCGCTCGAGATCCATCTTGTCGAGGAACTGCTCGCGGCGCTCGCGGTCGCCGAGCGTACCGGTGGCTTCGAGCAGTCGGTCGGCCAAGGTGCTCTTGCCGTGGTCGACGTGCGCGATGATGGAGAAGTTGCGGATGCGGGAGCGGTCGCTCACGCGCCTCCTTTGGCGAGCTCTTTTAGGAAGTACTCGATAGTGCGTCGGAGGCCGTCCTCCGGGGAGACCTGGTTGTCCCAGCCCAGCTGCTCGCGGGCCAGCGTATTGTCGGCGCGGCGCACCTGTGGATCGTCCGGCGGGAGCGGCTGGTTCACGATCCGGCTCTTGCTGCCGACCAGCCGGATGATCGTCTCGGCCAGCCCGCGCATCGTGATCTCGTTCTGGCTGCCGATGTTCACCGGGCCCACGTAGTCCGAATTGAGCAGGCGCCAGATACCGTCCACCAGGTCGTCCACGTACTGGATGCTGCGTGTCTGGCTCCCGTCGCCGTAGACCGTGACGTCCTCGTCCTTCAGCGCCTGCTTGATGAAGTTGGGGATGGCGCGCCCGTCCGAGATTCGCATGCGCGGGCCGAAGGTGTTGAAGATGCGCACGATTCGTACGTCCACGCCGTGGTGGCGGTTGTAGGCCATGGTCATGGCCTCGGCGAAGCGCTTGGCCTCGTCGTACACGCCACGGATGCCGACCGGGTTGACGTTGCCCCAGTACGTCTCGGGCTGGGGGTTCACCTCCGGGTCGCCGTAGGTCTCGGACGTGCTCGCCAGCAGGAAGCGCGCGCCCTTGGCCTTGGCCAGGCCGAGCGCCTTGTGGGTGCCGAGAGAGCCCACCTTGAGGATCTGAATGGGCAGGCGCTCGAAGTCGGCGGGGCTGGCAGGCGAAGCGAAGTGCAGGATGGCGTCGAGCTCGTCCTGGACATGCAGGTAGTTGGTGACGTCGTAGTGCTCGAAGTCGAAGTCCGGGTTGCCCAGCAGGTGCTCGATGTTCTCCATGCGCCCGGTGAGCAGGTTGTCGAAGGCCAGCACGCGGCAGCCTTCGGCCAGGAGCCGGTCGCACAGGTGCGAGCCGATGAAGCCCGCACCTCCGGTCACCAGGACTCGCCGCTTGCTGCTCGCCTTACTCATCCACCACCACCCACGTGGGAAGCCCTTCGTCGCGCTTCAGACGCCGCGCCAGCTCGTCCGCCTCGGCGCGGCTCCGTACCGGCCCGACGCGCACGCGCCAACGCTGCCCGCTTCCCTCGTCGGAACTCGCGATGAAGGCCTTGAACCCGCCGGACTCGAGCTGCCCGACGAGGCCCTGGGCGGGGCTCTCCTCGCGGAAGGCGCCCACCTGGACGGAGAATCCACCCCGGATGGCACGGCGGGCCTGCGGGGGCGGCGCTGCGGCCACCGGCGGCGTGGTCTCGCCTCGGGTAGCGCCGAGCGGCCGCGGGGCCTCCTCCATCGGCACGCCCAGTCGGTCGGCGATGGTGTCCTCGGGCGGCAGCCCCACCTCCTCGGCCTGTCCAGCCATGACGCTCGCGATGAGGTCCGGGTCCTCCACCGAGGCCCCGACCAGCATGCCGGCGGCAAAGCCCAGCAGGACGAGGAAGCCGGCGCCCAACAACGTTGCGAGCCAGCCGGAGGTCCGCCGGCGGCGGTGCGCTGCGCGTTCTTCGCTCACATTCGCTCCGGGGCCGAGATGCCCAGCAGGTCGAGGCCGTTACCCAGCACCGTCCGCACCGCCAGGGTCAGTCCCAGGCGCGCGGAGGTGAGGCCCGCGTCGTCCGAGAGCACACGGTGGTTCTTGCCGTCCTGCACGTACGGGTTCCAAAGGCCCGCCAGGTCGCGCAGGTAGTAGGCCACATGGTGAGGCTCGCGAACCTCGGCCGCGCGCGAGATCAGCTCCGGGAACTCGGCCAGCTTGCGCAGCAGCTCCACCTCCTCGTGCAGCTCCAGACGCCGGGCGTCCACCTGGGCCGCGGCGGGCATGGCGACCCCCACCTCGGCCGCCTTGCGCTCGATGCCGCAGGTGCGCGCGTAGGCGTACTGCAGGTAGTAGGCCGGGTTCTTGGTCCAATCGGTCTCGCGGGCCAGATCCAGGTCGAAGTCCAGGTGGCCGTCGGCCTTGCGCTGGATCATGAAGAAGCGGAAGACGTCGGGGCCCACGTCCTCGAGGAGCTCGTCCACCGTCACGTAGGTAGCGCGGCGCGTCGATTGCTTCACCTGCTCGCCCGCCTGGGTCAGCGTCACGAACTGGTGAATGACCGACTCCACCATCTCGGGATTGCAGCCGAGCCGGCTGATCGCCGACATGACGAAGGGGAACTGGGCGTAGTGGTCGGCGCCCTGCACGTCGATGATGAGGTCGAAGCCGCGCTTGAACTTGTCGCGGTGGTAGGCGATGTCGGGGAGCAGATAGGTCGGCTCGCCGCTGCTCTTCACGAGCACCCGGTCGCGGTCCAGGTCCAGGGCGGTGGTACGCAGCCAGGTGGCACCGTCGGCGTCGAAGACCAGGTCCTGCTCGCGCAGGTCCACGAGGGCGCGATCGATGTCGCCGTTCTCGTAGAACTGCTTCTCGGTGCTGTAGACGTCGAAGTGGATGGAGAGCGCGTCGAGCGTGGCGCGAATTTGCGCGAAGATGATCTCCTCGGCCTCGCGGCGGAAGCCGCCGTCGGCCGGCTCTTCGAGCCAGCCCTCCCCTTCCCGCTCGCGAATGCCTGCGGCAATCTCGCTGATGTAGTCGCCGCGGTAGCCGTCGAGCGGGAAGACCACCGGAAGCCCGTCGATCGTCTCGGGCCAGTCGGCTTCCTCTTCGAAGGCCTCGGGCGCCGGCGGCACGGCGCGGCCGAGCTGCTCCAGGTAACGGGCGCGCAGGCTCTCGCCGAGCACGCGCATCTGGCGCCCGCCGTCGTTGAAGTAGTACTCGCGCGTCACCTCCCAGCCGGTGCGGTCGAACAGACGCGCGATGCAGTCGCCGAGCACCGCCTGACGGCCGTGGCCGAGGGTGAGCGGGCCGGTCGGATTGGCGGACACGAACTCCACCTGGACGCCGCGGCCGCGGCCCTCGTCGAGGCGCCCGTAGTCCGGCCCGGCCGCGAGGATGGTCGAGACCAGTTCCTGCCAGCGATCGGTGCGCAGGCGCAGGTTCACGAAGCCGGGGCCGGCCACCTCGGCGCTCTCCACCAGCCCACCGGCATCGCCCAGTTCGCGGATCAGCTCCTCGGCAATCTGGCGCGGCGGCCGCTTGAGTCGCTTGGGCATCAGCATCGCCGCATTGCACGCGAAGTCGCCGTGCTCGGCGCTGCGGGGCACCTCGAGGGCGAATTCGGGCGGCGGGCCGGGATCGCCCACTTCCCGCAGCATGCGCTGCAGAGCCGCGGACAGGGCCTCTTCGAGCCGCTCCTTCATGTCGTCGGAGAATCGCCTTTGGGGGTCAATTCGTCAAGAAAATCAGGGAGTTTCGTCTCCAGGGGGCCGCGTGGCGGGCTGCGGCGCCGGAAGCCGCACCACGGTCTCGCCCGGCCTGGCCCACTCGAGCTCTTCGCGGATCGCCTGCTCCACCGCGAAGTCGCTCTTCTCCAGCGCCCCGGCCTCGGCTTCGAGCCCGCCGATCTCGGCGCGCAGCGCATCCAGGCGCGACTCGGTCGCGCCCACGTCGTCGCGCAGCCGCAGGTAGGAGCGGATGCCCGAATCCGAGTCGAGCCACGCCACCAGCAGCGCCGCGGCCACGAGCGCGGGGATCAGCAAGTATCGCAAGGCCCCACCCCCCGGTGGAGGGCTCAGCGTAGCACGGCGGTGAGCTGCCGAATGCGCCGCTCGTACTCCGGGGCGTCCCAGGTGCGCGGGCCGATGTAGCGCTCCACGACCACGCCGTCGGCGCCCACCAGGAACGACTCGGGGAACCGGGTGGTCTGGTACGCCAGCGAGGAGGACTTCGCGGGGTCGAGGAGGATCGGGAAGGTGAGGCTGTAGCGGGTGCGAAAGTCGTCCACCGGGGCGTCGGGGGTGTCTACGGAGACCGCCACAAGCTCGAAGGGCTCGCCCTCCAGGCGCTGGTAGAGCCGCTCCATCGAGGGCATCTCGTCCTCGCACGGCTTGCACCAGGTGGCCCAGAAGTTGAGGAGCACCACGCGGCCGCGCAGGCTCTCGAGTGCGAGGGAGCCCTCGCCGTCCAGGCGGGGAAGCAGGAAGGCCGGCGCCTCGACGCCGGCGTCCACGTAGGGCGCATCCACGGATTGGGCCAGCAGCACGATGGTGGCGCCGAAGGCCACCAGGCCCAGCACCACGAAGACCCCGAGGCGCGAGCCCACCGGCCGGGGCTAGCCGGACTTCTTGGGGGCGGACTGCTTCTTCGACGCCTTCTTCGCGCTCGTGTCGCGTGCGCCCTTGTCCGCCGCGGCCTTCTTCGAGGTCGCCTTCTTCGAGGCCGCCTTCTGGCCGCGGGTCGACTTCGGGGAAGTCTGCTTCTTGGCGTCCGCCCGCTTCTTGGCGGTCTTCTTCTTGCCCTTGGTCGCCTTCTCTTCCGACTCCAGAGCCTTGCCCTCCACCAGCTCCACTAGGGAGAGGTCGGCCGCATCGCCCACGCGACGTCCCAGCTTGAGGACGCGGGTGTAGCCGCCCGGTCGGGTGCGGAAGCGCTCGGCCAGGTCGTCGAAGACCTTGGCCGCCACGTCGCGGTCACGAATCACCGCCAGCGCCTGGCGGCGCGCATGCAGCGTGCCGCGCTTGCCCAGGGTGATCATGCGGTCCGCGAGGCGGCGCACTTCCTTGGCCTTGGCGTCGGTGGTCTCGATGCGTTCGTGCTCGAGAAGCGACGTGACCATGTTCCGGTACATCGCCGACCGGTGCGACTGGTTGCGCCCCAGCTTGACGGATCGTGCGCGGTGTCGCATGGGACTAAGCCTCGCGCTCCCTCATCTTCTCGATGTCCTTCCGCGTCGGGAACTGGTCGAGAGTCATTCCGAGTGAAAGCCCCATGGACTGAAGGATCTCCTTGATCTCGTTCAGGGACTTCCGGCCGAAGTTCTTGGTCTTGAGCATCTCCGCCTCGGTCTTCTGCACCAGCTCACCGATGAAGCGGATGTTGGCGTTCTGGAGGCAGTTGGCGGAGCGCACCGAAAGCTCCAGCTCGTCCACACTCTTGAAGAGGTTGGGGTTGAGCGGAGCCGGCTCGTCGGACGGTGCCATGGGCATCTCGTCCGGCTCGTCGAAGTTGATGAAGATGGCGAGCTGCTCCTTCAGGATCTTGGCGGCGAAGGCCACCGCGTCCTGGGGAGGCATGGCGCCGTCCGTCCACACTTCGAGGTTGAGCCGGTCGAAGTCCGTCTCGCGACCCACGCGGGCCGGGGTGACCGTGTAGTTCACCTTGCGGATGGGCGAGAAGATCGAGTCGATCGGCACGGTGCCGATGGGCATCTCCTCGGTCTTGTTCTTCTCCGCCAGCACGTAGCCCTTGCCGAGGTTGACGGTCGCCTCGAGCTCCACGTCAGCCTCGGCCGCGAGGGTGGCGATCTTGTGCTCGGGGTTGAGGATCTCGACGGTCTCGTCGGTCTCGAAATCGCCGGCCGTGATCACACCGGCGCCCTTCTTGTGCAGGCGAATCACCCGCGGCCCCTCGGAGTGCATGCGCAGACGCACTTCCTTGAGGCTGAGGATGATGTCGCTGACGTCCTCCTCCACGCCGGGCATGGTCGAGAACTCGTGGAGAACCGCGTTGAACTTCACAGTCGTGATCGCCGCGCCCTGGAGCGAGGAGAGCAGGACACGCCGGAGCGCGTTGCCGAGCGTGAGGCCGAAGCCCCGCTCGAGCGGTTCGCACCAGAACCGACCGTACGTCGGGTCGACCTCGGCGTCGTCCATCTCCAGACGCCTAGGGCGGATGAGTTCACGCCAGTTGCGGGCAACTACTTCTTGCTGCATCGATCCAATCCCCCTTACGGGTTGCGATTCGAAAATTCGGAGCCGGCCGGGCCGACGGTCAGCGTTCTCAGCGGGCTAGCGGGAGTAGAGCTCCACGATCAGTTGCTCCTGGATGGGGAGCGTGATGTCCTCCCGCATCGGCAGCGACTTGACGGTTCCCGCGAACGCGTCCTTGTCCACTTCCAGCCATTGCGGGACGCTGCGTCCCTCCAGGGCCTCCACGGCCCCGGCGATGCGCGCCATCTCGCGCGACTTCTCCCGCACGGTCACCACCTGCCCCGGCTTCAGGACCATCGACGGAATCGCCGCCTTGCGGCCGTCCACGTGGAAGTGGCCGTGGCGCACCAGCTGGCGCGCCTCCGCCCGAGAGGTAGCGAATCCGATACGGAACACCACGTTGTCCAGCCGCCGCTCCAGGAGCTGAAGCAGGTTGTCGCCGGCACGACCCTTCATGCGGGTCGCGGTCGTCATGGTGCGGGCGAACTGCTTCTCCACCAGCCCGTACATGCGGCGCACCTTCTGCTTCTCGCGCAGCTGCACGCCGTAGTCCGAGAATCGGGTGCGACCCTGACCGTGCTGGCCGGGCGGGTAGTTGCGCCGCTCCACGCCGCACTTTTCGCTGAAGCATCGGTCTCCCTTCAGGAAGAGCTTGGTGCCTTCGCGGCGGCAGAGACGACAGGCGGGTCCTCGATATCGAGCCATGTGGAGTCCTAAACCCGGCGCCGCTTCGGTGAGCGGCAGCCGTTGTGGGGGACGGGGGTCACTTCCTTGATCACGTTGATGCGGATGCCGGCCGCGGTGAGTGCGCGCATGGCGGACTCGCGGCCCGAACCGGGGCCCTTCACGTAGACCGACACGTTGCGCACGCCGTGGTCCATGGCCTTGCGCGCGCAATCCTCCGCCGCCACCTGTGCGGCGAACGGCGTGGACTTGCGCGAGCCCTTGAAGCCCTGGGAACCGGCGCTCGACCAGGCGAGGGCGTTCCCGCCCACGTCCGTGATCGTGATCACCGTATTGTTGAACGTCGACTGGATGTGGGCGATCCCACTCTGGACGTTCTTCTTGACCTTCTTCTTCGTGGCCTTCTTTACCATGGGTCCTACTTCTTGGTCGGAGTCTTCTTCCTGCCGGCGACCGTCTTCTTCGGTCCCTTCCGGGTGCGTGCATTCGTGTGGGTGCGCTGGCCCCGCACGGGCAAGCCACGTCGGTGACGCAGGCCGCGGTAGCAGCCCATGTCCATGAGCGTCTTGATGGACTGGTTCACGTCGCGGCGGAGGTCACCCTCCACCTTGAAGTCCTTCTCGATGGTCTCGCGCAGGCGGATCACCTCGCCTTCGCCGAGCTCATCGGTCTTCGTGTCCACGTCCACACCCGCTGTGTCGCAGATCTTCTTGGCCGAAGTGCTGCCGACACCGTAGATGTACGTGAGCGCAATGCCCACGCGCTTGTTGCGAGGCAGGTCGACTCCTGCGATTCGCGCCATGACTTTTCCTCTACCCCTGTCGCTGCTTGTGCTTGGGGTTTTCGCAAATCACCCGCACCACGCCACGGCGGCGCACGATGCGGCACTTCTCACACATCTTTCGAACACTGGCTCGGACCTTCATGGTCGCTCCAACTCAGTGGGATCCCGGCATCTGGGTCAGGATCTCCGGTCCGTTCTTCGTCACGAGCACCGTGTGCTCGAAATGGGCAGAGAGCGAGCCGTCGGCGGTCACGGCGGTCCACTCGTCATCGAGCATGCGCACGTCGGCCCCGCCCACGCAGACCATCGGCTCGATGGCGAACACCATCCCCGGCTTCAGCCGCGCGCCACGCCCGGGCTCGCCGAAGTTGGGAATCTGGGGCGGCTCGTGCAGGGCCTGACCGATGCCGTGGCCCACGAACTGCTTGACCACAGAGTAGCCCGCGGCCTCGGCTCGCTGCTGCACCGCGTGGCCGATGTCCGACACGCGGTTTCCGGGCAGCATCTGCTCGATGCCGCAGTAGAGCGAGGCCCGGGTGGTCTCCATCAGCGAGCGTTCGCCGTCGCCGACGCTGCCGATGGGAACCGTCACCGCGGAGTCGCCGTGATAGCCGTGCACGTGCACACCGAAGTCGAGCGACAGCAGGTCGCCGTCCAGGAGCTCGCGCCCGCCCGGGATGCCGTGAACGATCTCGTCGTTCACCGAGATGCAGACCGCCGCGGGGTACTTGGGCAGCCCGTGGGGTCGGTAGCCCTTGAAAGAGGAGCCCACGCCACGCCGCTCGATGGAGGCCTCCGCCGTCGAGTTCAGCTCGCCGGTGGTCACACCGGGCTTCGCCATCTCGCGGAGCTCCAGCAGGATCTCCGCCACGTGGCGCGCGGCCTCGCGCATCCACTCCAGCTCGCGTCGGGTCTTCACCGTGATCTTCTCGCCGTACGCCATCATGATTCCAGCGCTTCCCGGACGCGATCCTGGACCTCGTCCACCGTGCCGTTGCCGTCCGCTCGCCGGAGAACACTCTTCTCGCGGTAGTAGCCGGCCAGAGGCTCGGTCTGGTTGCGGTAGACCTGCATACGATTGCGCACCGTCTCCTCGTCGTCGTCGGTGCGGTCCTCGAGTTCGGCGCGCTTCAGCAGGCGCCCGACCAGCTCGTCCTCGTCCACCTCCAGCGAAACGCACGCCTCGAGAGACACTCCCATCTCGCCGAGCATCTCGTCCAGCGCCTCGGCCTGCGCGCGAGTTCGCGGGAAGCCGTCCAGGATGAAGCCCTTCTCGCAGTCCGGCTGAGAGAGCCGCTGGCGAGCCACTTCGATCACCACGTCGTCGGGCACCAGGTCGCCGCGGTTCATGGACGACTGCGCGAGCTTCCCCACTTCGGTGGACGCGGCCACGGCCGCACGCAGCATGTCGCCCGTGGAGATCTGGGGCACGCCCAGCGTCTGCATCAAGGCCTTGGCCTGGGTGCCCTTGCCGGAACCCGGCGGTCCGAGGAGCAGGAAGCGCATCGCCGTCATCGGCCCAGCCTCCCGCGAACCCGCGTGCCCTGCACGAAGCCCTCGTACTGACGAGAGACGAGGTGCGCCTCGATCTGTCCGATCACGTCGAGCGCCACGCCCACGATGATGAGGAGCGCGGTGCCGCCGAAGTAGAACGGAACGCCGACGCGGCTGAAGAGGATCACCGGCAGCACGCACACACCGGCCACGTAGACCCCCCCGATCAGCGTGAGTCGGGAGAGGATCTTGTCGATGTACTCGGCCGTACGCTTGCCGGGCCGAATGCCCGGGATGTAGCCGCCCATGCGCTTGATGTTGTCGGACACGTCCACCGGGTTGATGATGATGGCCGTGTAGAAGAAGGCGAAGAAGATGATCAGGCTGACGTAGACGATGTTGTACCCGAGGCCGCCGAAGTCCAGGTAGTCCTGGGTGAACTTCGCAATCACCGGGTTCTCCGTGAACTGGCCCATGGTGAGGGGAAGCATCAGGATCGACGACGCAAAGATCGGCGGAATCACGCCCGCGGTGTTGACCTTCAGGGGGAAGTAACTGGTGCCCCCCTGGGTCACCTTGCGGCCCACCACGCGCTTGGCCTGCTGGATTGGAATGCGCCGCTGCCCGCGCTCCACGTAGACCACGCCGCCGACCGCCACCACCATGAACCCGAACAGGAAGAGCGTACCCAGGAGCGTGAACTGGTCCGTCCGCACCAGCTCGACGAGCTGCCCGAGGCCCGAGGGAATGCTCACGAGGATCGAGGACATGATGACCAGGGAGATGCCGTTGCCGATGCCGCGCTCGGTCACCTGCTCGCCCAGCCACATGATGAAGGCGGTGCCGGACGTCAGCGTGATCATGCACATGAGGCGGAAGCTCCAGCCCGGATCCGAGACGGCTCCGTCGCCGAACTGCCCATTCTCGAGGGCGAAGGAGATGAGCAGGCTCTGGAACAGCGAGAGCACGATCGTCGCGTAGCGGGTCCACTGGGTGATCTTCTTGCGACCCTGCTCGCCTTCCTTCTGGAGCTGCTCCAGGGCCGGAACCACCACGGTGAGCAGCTGGAAAATGATCGAAGCGCTGATGTAGGGCATGATGCCCAGCGCGAAGATCGAGAGCTGCTCGAGCGCGCCGCCCGAGAAGAGGTTGAAGAGGCCGAACACAGTCCCCGACATGTCCGCGAAGAACTGCTTGATGATCTGGGGGTTGATCCCCGGGGTCGCGATGTGGGCGCCCACCCGGTAGACCGAGAGCATCCCGAACGTGAAGAGGATCCGCTTTTGAAGCTCGGGGATCCTCCCGATGTTCTGGACGCCGCCGATCACTTGATGAGCTCCACCGTCCCGCCGGCGGCTTCCACCTTCTGGCGGGCCGCGGCGCTGATGCGCTGCACCTTGACAGTCAGGTTCTTCGGGCAGTCGCCTTCGGCCAGCACCTTGACCGGCGACTTCGAGCGGCGGATCAGGCCCTTGGCCTCGAGCAGCGCGCGGTCCACGGTGGCGCCGTCGCCCAACGCCGCGAGCCGACCCAGGTTGACTACCTCGCACGACACCCGGTGGATGTTGTGGAAGCCGCGCTTGGGCAGACGCCGGGTGATGGGCATCTGGCCGCCCTCGAAGTGGAACGGCGTCTCCCGGCCCGACGAGCGCTTGCCCTGCCCCTTCACACCGCGTGCTGCGGTCTTGCCTGTCCCGGATCCCGGCCCACGCCCCACCCGCTTGGGGGGGCGCGTGGAACCCGGATGCGGCTTGAGTCTGTCCAACATCAGGCGCCCTCCACTTCCACGAGGTGCCGCACCTTGTCGATCATTCCCCGGATGGCCGGCTGGTCCGCCACCTCGACGGTCTGCTGCATGCGCCGCAGGCCGAGTCCGCGCAGCGTGGCGCGCTGACGGCGGTCGTAACCGATCGGGCTCTTCACGAGCTTCACGCGCAGCTGCTTCTCGCTCACGAGGCCAGCTCCGCGGCGCGCTCTTCCGGATCGCGCACGCTGCCCAGCCCCGCCATGGTGGCGTTGACGACGTTGTGCGGATTGTTGGTACCCAGGGTCTTGGTGAGGATGTCCGTCACCCCGGCCGACTCCACCACTGCCCGCACCGGGCCCCCGGCGATCACGCCGGTACCGGGCGAGGCCGGCTTCAGCAGCACGCGACCGGCGCCGAAGCGGCCGATCACCTCGTGGGGCAGCGTTCCGCCGATCAGCGGGATGCGGATGATGTTCTTGCGTGCCCGCTCCACACCCTTGCGGATCGCCTCGGGCACCTCGTTGGCCTTGCCCAGACCCACACCGACGATGCCGGCGCCATCGCCGACCACCACCAGTGCGCTGAAGCTGAAGCGGCGTCCGCCCTTCACCACCTTGGCGACCCGGTTGATGTGGATCACCCGGTCATTGAGTTCGTAGTCGTTGGGGTTGATTCGCTCTTGGCGCATTGTTCTTCCTTAGAACCGCAGTCCGGCTTCGCGGGCAGCCTCGGCCAGCGCCTTTACGCGGCCGTGGTACAGAAACCCGTTCCGGTTGAAAATCACTTCCTCGATCTGCTTCTCTCGGGCCAACTCGGCGATGGCCTTGCCCACCCGCTTGGCCGCCTCGACCTTGCCGCCCTCGCCGCCCGCGAGCGCGGGCGCGCGCGTGGAAGCGCCTGCCAGGGTGCGGCCCGTGAGGGGATCCACCAGCTGCGCGTAGATGTGGCGCGCACTGCGGTAGACCGTGAGCCGCGGCCGGTCGGTCCGCGCGACCTGCTTGGCCACCCGGGTGCGGCGCTTGCGCCACTGGCCCTTCTTCGCGTTTCGATGTTTGCGCTCCATGTCCTACCTCACGTCACCGCGCCGGCGCCTGCAGCCTTGCCCACCTTGCGGCGCACGTGTTCGTCCGTGTAGCGGATGCCCTTGCCCTTGTAGGGCTCGGGCGGCCGCACGCTCCGCACCTCGGCGGCGAACTGGCCAACGGCCTGCTTGTCGATGCCCTCGATCTTGACTTCGGTGTTCCGCTCCACGGAGATCTTGAGACCGTCCGGAATCGGCATGTCCACGGGGTTCGAGTACCCGACGGAAAGCTTCAGCGTCTTGCCCGAGACCTCGGCGCGGTAGCCGACGCCCACGATGGAGAGATTGCGGACGAAGCCTTCGGTCACGCCACTCACCATGTTGGCCACCAGCGCCCGGGCCAGGCCGTGCAGCGCACGAGACGGCCTCTTGTCGTCCGGGCGCGTGAAGCGCACCTGCCCATCGGCCACGTCCATCTTGATGATGGCCGGGATCCGCTGAGCCAGCTGTCCCTTCGGCCCCTTCACCTTCACCTCGCCGGCGTCGAGCTTGACCTCCACGCCGCCGGGCAGGGAAATGGGCTGCTTTCCGATGCGTGACATCGCTACCAGACCTCGCAGATCACTTCGCCGCCCACCGATGCTTCGCGGGCCGCCTTGTCCGAGAGAACGCCACGCGACGTGGACAGCACCGCCAGGCCCAGGCCGTTGCGCACGCGCGGGATCTCGTCCTTGGCCACGTATACCCGGCGGCTGGGCCGGCTCACGCGGCGCAGGCCGTCGATCAGAGGGTCGCCGGCCTCGTCGTAGCGGATCTTCGCCACGACCACGGGCTTGCCGTCCTCCGTCTGCTCGCTCAGCGGGCCCAGGTAGCCCGCCTCGAAGAGCACCTGCGCCACCGCCAGCTTCACGTTGGACTTCGGAAAGTGCACCTCGTGATGGCGCGCCTGACCCGCGTTGCGGATCCGGGTGAGCATGTCGCCGATAGGGTCGGTCATCATGGCTTCGTCTCGGTCCTCAGTTGGGGAACGGCATGCCCAGGTGGGACAGCAGGGCCTTCGCCTCCGCATCCGTCTCAGCCGTGGTGCACACCGTCACGTTCATGCCGGTGATCTTCTCGACCTTGTCGTAGTCGATCTCCGGGAAGATGATCTGCTCGCGAATGCCCAGCGTGTAGTTGCCGCGGCCGTCGAAGGCCTTGGGGGATACCCCCTTGAAGTCGCGGACCCGGGGCAGCGCCACGCTGAGCAGCCGATCCAGGAACTCCCACATCCGCTCGCCACGCAACGTGACCGTGGCGCCGATGGCCTGGCCCTCACGCAGCTTGAAGTTGGCCACGCTCTTGCGCGCCTTGCGCACCGTGGGCTTCTGCCCGGTGATGAGGGCCAGCTCCTCGACGGCGTTGTCCAGCAGCTTCGGGTTCTGGGTGGCCTCGCCGACACCCATGTTCACCACCACCTTGCTCACCCGAGGCACCTGGTGGGCGTTCTTGTACCCGAACTCCTGGAAGAGCTTGCCCCGGACGTCGCCCGTGTAGCGGGTCAGCAGACGCGCCTCCATCACAGCACCTCCGGCGCGAGCGAAATGATCTTCATGAAGCGGCGCGCACGCAGCTCACGGGCCACCGGCCCGAAGATGCGCGTCCCGATGGGCTCGTTCTGGGCGTCGATCAGCACCGCGGCGTTCTCGTCGAACTTGATGTAGGTCCCGTCGGGCCGGCCGAGACCCTTGCGCGTGCGCACGACCACGGCCTTGAGCACCTCGCCTTTCTTTACCCGCGCGTTGGGGATGGCATCCTTGATGGACACCACGATCACATCGCCGATCGAGGCGTACTTGCGCCTCGAGCCGCCCAGCACCTTGATGCAGGAGACCTTTCGCGCACCCGAGTTGTCCGCCACCTGAAGAGTGGACTCGCTCTGGATCATGACGCGCTCCCGGCTGCCTCCCGCTTGCGGAGGGTGGCCTGGACCTTCCAACGCTTGTTCTTCGAGATGGGCCGATGCTCGACGATGCGCACCTGGTCGCCCACCGCGCAGTCGTTGTTCTCGTCGTGCGCCATGAAGCGCGCGTGGCGCCGGATGTACTTGTGGTAGCGGGTGTCGCGGACCAGCCGCTCCACACGCACGACCACGGTCTTGTCCATGCCGTCGCTCACGACCATACCGATCAGCGTTCGCCGATTTGCTCGTTCCGTCACGCTTGGGCCTCACGCCTCTCGCGCATCACGGTCTCCGTCCTGGCAAGGTCCCGACGAAGCCTCCTCAGCTTAGCCAGGTCCTCCAGCTGCCCTGTGGAGTGCCGTACGCGCGCGTTGAACAGTTCATCCCGGAGCTCGGCGGCCTTGGCCACCAGCTCCTCCGGGGAAAGCTCTCGCAACTCTCCCGCCTTCACGCCGCCTTCTCCCGCATCACGAACCGGGTTTCGATCGGAAGCTTGTGGCCCGCCAGGCGCAGCGCCTCGCGGGCCGTCTTCTCGTCCACGCCTTCCATCTCGTAGAGAACCCGTCCAGGCTTCACGACGGCTACCCACTCCTCGGGGTTGCCCTTGCCCTTGCCCATGCGGGTCTCAGCGGGCTTCTTGGTGATGGGCTTGTCCGGGAAGATGCGAATCCACACCTTGCCGCCGCGCTTCACGTAGCGGGTCATGGCGATTCGGGCGGCCTCGATCTGCCGCGCCGACAGTCGCCCGTGACCCACTGCCTTCAGGCCGAAGTCGCCGAACGAGAGGGTGCTGCCGCGGTAGGCCTTGCCCCTCATCCGACCCTTGTGAACCTTGCGATGCTTGACCTTTTTAGGTTGGAGCATGACTACCTCGGCTGATCATCCTGGAGCCGTGCGGACAGCGCGCCCTGACGCATCTCCTTGTCCGTCGTTTCTCCCTTGAAGACCCAGCACTTCACGCCGATGACGCCGTAGGTGGTGCGCGCCTCCGCGAGTCCGTAGTCCACGTCCGCGCGCAGGGTGTGCAGCGGCACACGGCCTTCGCGGTACCACTCGCGGCGGCCCATCTCGGCCCCGCCCAGGCGACCCGCGCACTGGATGCGGATGCCGTCCGCGCCGAACTTCATCGTCGAGGTCACGGCCTTCTTCATGGCAC
Organism: uncultured Desulfobacterales bacterium; assembly: GCA_964194905.1. Taxonomy (GTDB): domain Bacteria; phylum Myxococcota_A; class UBA9160; order UBA9160; family JAFDET01; genus JAFDET01. The sequence goes on from CAXMOD010000155.1 coordinate 27,067, forward strand.
GGCGGAATGCCACGCGTCGCTCGAGCTGGAGCGCCACGCTTTCCGCAACGAGCTGCGCGTCGAGTTCGGCCTTCCGGATCTCCTTGATGTTGATGAAGATCTCACGATCCGAGTAGCCGGCCAGCTCCTTGCGGAGGTTCTCCACCTCCGCACCGCGCTTCCCGATCAGGATGCCCGGGCGCGCCGTGTGAATGTGCACCACCAGTTTCTCACCGGTGCGATCGATGACCACCTTCGAGATACCGGCGTGGTAGAGCTTCTTCTTGATGAACTCCCGGATGCGGATGTCTTCGTGGAGGCTTCGGCTGTAGCCGCGCTCCGCGAACCAGTTGGACTGCCACCCGTAGAGTGTGCCCAACCGGAATCCGTAGGGATGAACCTTCTGTCCCACTTCGTCTCCCTCGCCCCTAGCGTTCTGCCAACACCACGGTGATGTTGGAGGTCCGCTTGTTGATCCAGGCGGCGCGGCCGTGAGCACGGGCGCGGATGCGCCACATGCTCGCGCCCTCGTTCACCTGGATGGTGCGGACGTAGAGGTTGTCGATGTCGATACCGGCTTTGTCCCGGCTGTTCTTTTCTTCCGCGTTGGCGACGGCGGAGCGCACCAGTTTGGCCATCGGCCGGGCGATGCCCTTCGCCGACAGGTCGAGCGTGATGAGCGCCTTTTCGACGTCCACCCCACGGATCTGGTCCGCCACGAGCCGCGCCTTCTGCGCGCCGACACGGTAGTTGTTGAGTGCTGCTCGAACTTCCATCAACTGCTCCGACCTACCTGGCCGTCTTCACCTTCTTGTCCGTGGAGTGGCCGGTGAACTTGCGGGTGGGCGAGAACTCGCCGAGGCGGTGGCCCACCATGTTCTCGGTCACGAACACGGGAATGAACAATTTGCCGTTGTGCACGTGGAACGTGAGGCCCACGAACTCCGGCGTGATCATGGAGCGCCTCGACCAGGTCCGGATCACCTGCTTGGAGCCGGAGCGAATCAAGCTATCCACCCTGCGCTGCAGGCTCGGGTCGATGAACGGCCCCTTGCGAAGCGAACGCGCCATCTACTTCCTCCCCCGCTTCTTCCCACGCCGCTTCACGATGTACTTGTCGCTGCGGGTGTTGTGCCGTGTCTTGTGTCCCTTCGTGGGCTTGCCCCACGGCGTACACGGATGACGGCCGCCCGATGATCGACCCTCGCCGCCACCCATGGGGTGGTCCACGGGGTTCATGGCCACGCCGCGAACGTTTCCGCGACGGCCGCGCCAGCGATTGCGGCCGGCCTTGCCGATGCTCCGGTTCTCGTGGTCCAGGTTGCCCACCTGGCCGATGGTCGCCATGCACTGCACGTGGATGCGGCGCGTCTCGCCGCTGGGCAGGCGCAGCGTGGCGTAGTTTCCCTCGCGGGCCATGAGCTGGGCCGAGCCGCCCGCGGCACGCACCAGCTGGGCGCCCTTGCCGGCCTTCATCTCGATGGCGTGCACTTGGGTGCCCAGCGGGATGTCGAGGAGCGGCAGCGCGTTGCCCGGGCGGAACTCCGCACCGGTACCGCTCATCAGCTCTTCCCCCACGCGCAGGCCGTCGGGCGCCAGGATGTAGCGCTTCTCGCCATCGACGTAGTGCAGCAGCGCGATATTGGCCGACCGGTTCGGGTCGTACTCGACCGACGCGACCTTGGCCGGCACACCGGCCTTTTCGCGGCGGAAGTCGATCTTGCGGTAGCGCCGCTTGTGACCGCCCCCGCGGTGCCAGGAGGTGATGCGCCCGTTGTGATTGCGTCCGCCGCTCTTGGACAGCCCGCCGGTCACGAGTGCGCGCTCCGGCTTGCGGCGCGTGATGTCCGCGAAGTCAGAGACGCTCATGCCGCGGCGGCCGGGAGACGTCGGCTTGTAGTTCTTGTTCGGCATGGCGGCCCTACACTCCCTCGAAGAACTCGATCGACTGGCCCTCGGCCAGCTGCACGATCGCCTTCTTCCACTCCGCTCGATAGCCCGCGGTCTTGCCCATGCGCCGCAGCTTTCGCGGCATGCGCATGGTGCGCACGCGCAACACCTTCACATCGAAGAGCGTCTCGACCGCGCGCTGGATCTCCACCTTGTTGGCCTCGGGCGCCACGGCGAAGCTCACGACGTTCTCCATCTCGCGCGCGATGGTGCTCTTCTCGGTGACGAGAGGTCGTTTGATGATGTCGTGCCGGTTCACGCCTGCGCCCCTCCCTTGTGCGCCAGTCGCTCCTGCACGCGATCCAACGCGGCACGGGTCAGCACGAGTCGGTCGGCCCAGAGCACATCGTAGACGTTCAGGCCTGCGGCGCGCAGCGTGCGGACCCGCGGCAGGTTGCGCGTGGTGCGCTCCACCGCCTCGTCGCGCTCATCTACCACCAGCAGCACCTTGCCCTCGGCGACACCCAGGTTGCCCAGGATCTCCGCCGCGCGCTTCGTCTTGGCCGGCTCGATGGCCAGCTCCTCCACCACCACGACCGCGTTCTCGCCCGCCTTGGCGGAGAGCGCCGAGCGCAACGCGCCGGCGCGCACCTTCTTGGGCACTGAGTGTGAGTGGTCGCGCGGCACCGGGCCGAAGACCGCACCGCCGCCCGCCCACTGGGCCGCGCGGGTCGTGCCCGCCCGGGCGCGGCCGGTGCCCTTCTGACGCCACGGCTTCGAGCCGCCGCCGGAGACGCCGGCGCGATTCTTCGTGGCGTGGGTGCCGCGGCGGCGTGCCGCCAGCTGGCGGCGCACTTCGGCATGCAGCAGGTGGATCTTCACCGGCGCCTCGAATACCGAGGCGTCCAGGTTCACCTGGCCCTTCTTCTTGTTGTCCACGGTCCGTACGTCCACCGAGGCCATCGTTTCGCTCCGCTCCGCGCCGGGGCGCTAGAGCTTGATCTCCACATCTACGCCGGCAGCCAGCTCCAACTTCATCAGCGCGTCCACCGTCTGCGGCGTGGGATCGAGGATGTCGATCAGTCGCTTGTGGGTGCGCGTTTCGAACTGCTCCCGAGACTTCTTGTCGATGTGAGGCCCGCGCAGCACGGTGTACTTGTTGATCACCGTGGGCAGCGGGATCGGACCCGCGACCCGCGCTCCTGTCCGGACGGCGGTGTCAACGATCTCCCCGGCGCTCTGGTCGAGCAGCTTGAAGTCGTACGCCTTCATCCGGATCCGGATCTTCTGCGCGTTCACATCTGCCATCATCTACTCCAGGATGTCGCTGACGACGCCGGCACCCACGGTGCGGCCGCCCTCGCGGATGGCGAAGCGGAGTTCCTTGTCCATCGCGATGGGCGTGATCAGCTCCACCTCCATCTCCACGTTGTCGCCGGGCATCACCATCTC
>CAXMOD010000156.1:0-3878 GCA_964194905.1 uncultured Desulfobacterales bacterium
GCGGGGCGGAGCTGGTGTGCGGTTCGCGGAGGAAAGCATGGTGACCCGGAAACTCGCGCGGAGCATGATGCGCTGCTCGAGTCGTCGTTCGTGAGCGCAGCGTGCGAGGTGCCACCAGATGCTGAAACCGCGGCGGGCCAAGCCGATCACGGCGGCCGTACTGGTGGGCCTCGTCGTACTGGCCGGGGTGCTCGAACTCGCGCAGGCGACCCGCTGGAGCGTCGGTCTCAAGCCCGACTCGATCAGTTACGTCGCCGTGGCGCGCAGCCTGGTTGCGGGGAGTGGCTTTGCTACGCCCGGGAGCGACGGCGCGCTGCACCCGATGACCCGCTTTCCGCCCCTCTACCCAGCCGTTCTTGCCGCGTTCAGCTACGTCACAGGGGCAGGGGATCTCATCGGTGCAGCTCGCTGGCTCAACCTGCTGCTCTTCGCCTGGAGCATCGCGCTCGTGGCGCTCATGGTCGCCCGCCACGCCGGCAGACCTTCCGGGGCCGTCGTGGCCGGCGCCATGCTGTTTGCCAGCTCGCCCGACATGATGCGGATCCACGCGCTCGCCCTCAGCGAGCCTCTCTTCATTGCGCTCGGATTTGCAAGCGTGCTGCTCTTGGCAGCCCAGCTCGCGAGTCCTCGCCGCGCTGCGCTCCTCGGCGCGGCGGTGCTCGCCGGCCTGGCCTTCCTCACGCGCTATCTGGGTGGTGCGCTCGTGCTGGCAGGGATCGTCGTGTTGTTGCTGCCAGCGGATCGCAGCTGGCGCCGCCGCGGGGCCGACGGCGCCGTCTTCGGCGCCGTGGCGACGCTGCCGATGGCCATCTGGCTGCTCCGCAACTCGGCGGTCTCCGGGTCGGCGGCGGGCCGCAGCCTCGCCTTCCACCCGGTCGAAGCAGATCACGTCACGCTCGCGTTGCAGACGATGGCCGGCTGGGTCCCGATCCAGGGCGGCTGGAACAGCCTCCCGTGGCTGGCTGCCCTGGGGCTCCTGGTCGTCCTCGCGCTGCGCACCCCGCGCGAGGCGCAGGCGCACACGTGGCGCTCCGACTCGCTCTCCCCGCTACCGCGGGTGCTCCTCGTATTCCTGCTGGTGTACCTGGCGTCCTTGCTGGTCTCGATCTCCTTCTTCGACGCCGGAACCCAGCCGGCCTGGCGGATCCTCGCCCCCGTCTTCGTGGCGGGCCTGGTCGCCACGTTATGCGGCGCGCTCCGCCTGCTTCGCACCCGACCGAGCGCAGCACTCGCGATCCTCCTGGGCGTCTTGACGCTGGCGGTCGCGGGCTCGTACACGCGCACCACGGCCGCATGGGTTGGCGTCCGCTCGCGCGAAGGCGGGGAAGGCTACGGCCTGCGCCGCTGGCAGGAGTCGGAGCTGATGGCGCGCGTGAAAGCGCTACCTGAGGACGTCGAGATCTACACGAACGCGGCGGACGCCGTCTACATACTGGCCGGGAGGTTTCCGGCGAAAATACCCGCCCGCACGATCGCGGATACGCGGCGGCCGAATCCAAACTACCGGGAGCGGCTCGAGGCGATGGGGATCGCTATGCGCGAGCGTCACGCGCTCGTCGTGTGGTTCGACTGGATCAGCTGGCGCTGGTACCTACCCTCGATGACACAGCTGGCTCGGCAGCTTCCGATCCGGCGGATCGCGAAGCTCGCGGAAGGTGAGATCTGGGAGTACGACCCCGCGCGAGACCGATCGCATGAGCGCTAGCACGCTGTCGCAGCGCTGGTGCGCGGCTTTCGCAGGAGTACTCGCGATCGGACTCGCCCTGCGTCTGCTGGGAATCGGCTGGGGCCTGCCCGGTGAGATCGCGCCCAACGACCCACCGATCCACCCAGACGAGGCGGTGGCCTGGGCCGGGGCCGTCGACCTGCACACGCAGCCGGGCGCCTTCACCTTCATCTACGGAGGCGCGCTGTATATGCGCAGCGCGCACGCCGCGCGCCTCGCCGTACAGGTTCTGGCGCCGGGTGACGGGCTCGAGGTGTACCGGCGCACGCTCCTGGTATTGCGGGTCATGGGGGTCCTGGCTGGGGTGTCGACGGCCGTACTCGTCGCCTGGATCGCGTGGCAGCTCGGCGGGCCCATCGTTGCCCTGGCGGCCGCGGCGCTTTTTCTGGGCTTCCCCAACCATGTCCTCGCGAGTCACTACGCGCGTCCGAACGTGCTGATGACGCTGTTCTCGACGGCCGCCTTGGCCTGCGCGTTCGGCGTGGCGCGCGGCGGCGGCAGGCGCATGCTCGTGGCCGGCGCGGTCGCCGCGGGCCTGGCCACGGCGACGCTCTTGTCCGGCCTGATCGGATTTCTCCCGCTGTGGGTGGCGAGCTTCGAGCACCGGCCGCGTGGACGCGTGATACGCCACGTCGGCGTCGCGGCACTCTGGATCGCTGGCGGCGGTACCCTGGGGTACGCGCTCGGAAGCCTCGAGAGCCTGCTGTACTGGGACGCGTTCCGCGCGGGCCTCGAGCGGGCCGCGAGCACCCATCAGGGAGGCGCCGCGTTGCGCCTACCGGTGCAGTTGCTGACGAGCGCGGCGTTCCACGGCTTTGGTGCGCCCGCCGCCGTCGCAGGCTACCTGGGCCTCGGGTACTTCCTATGGCGACGCGAGCCCGGGATGCTGACGCTCGCCTCCTACGCGCTCTCCGGCGTCGTGCTGCTCGCGCGAGTAGGGGGCGAGATGATGCGCCACCTGCTGTTCTTGACCCCCGTTGTCGCCGTCGCCGCCTCGATCGGCCTGTCCGCCCTGGTGGCCCGGGTGTCGCGCAGTCCGCGCCAGCAGCGGCTGTCGCTGGGAGTTGCGCAGGCGGCATTGGTGCTGTTCACACTGCAGCTTTCCGCGGGCTACGTGCTGCCGATGCAGCTGGGTGAAGACCCGCGCCATCGCACCGGCCGCTGGCTGCTGGCGAACACGCCGAAGGGCTCCAGGATCGGGACGACCCATTCTTTCCTGGGCGACAGCAGCTACAGCCCGCGCGTACCTCCCGGCTCCGGCCGTCGCTTCGTCCCCCTGATGTTGCGGCACAACTTCGACGCTTCGAGCTACCTCGACCGCGGCCTCGACTACGTCGTGACCAGCGACTTCGCGCGGGACCATGCGCGCGGGCCCACGGCTCGTGGCTTCTTCGCGCGACTCTTCGAGGAGGACGATTACCGCCTGGTCGCGCAGATCGGCCCCACGTGGTCGCCGCTCAGCATCGCTGGCCGCTTCGGGCGCCGGCTCCCGCCCGATCTCCTCTACGTACGCCCGACCTTCTTCATCTTCGAGCGCAATCAAAATCCTTAGCTGACAGATCGCGTCGGCCCGAGAGGATCGATCGGCGTCGCGATCTGCTCGTCATGCGTAGCTCATCCCCGGTGACTTCTCGAAGATCAGCAGGATCGTGGCGTCCTCGAGGACCTCGTAGCCGTAGACGGTTCCGGCTTCGACGTAGCTCAGCGTCCCCGCCCCGTACTGGACGGGTGTCTTGCCGCGCTCGCGCCACTCGATGCGCCCTTCGATCAGGAACTCGATGCGATTCGCCGCGTGGGCGTGATCCTGCGTGACGTCGCCCTTGGGCCGGCGGATGTGGAATACGAACGGCGGGCGCTTCGGGGAGGTGGGGTCGTCGTCGGGCCGGCCGAGGTAGCGGGTCGCCTTGCGCCCGCTGGCCAGCAACTCGGGGTCGGTGGGACCTCCGGGCCGTTCGATGAGGGCTTCGAGGTCGGGTACATCATCGATGTTGATGAGATGGCTCGCCACGCGGTCGGATGCTCCTGCTTCAGCATATACGAATCGATCGGGTCACGGCTCGGCGCTCGATCCATGCGGGCGTACGCCGGGGCGGGAGCCAGACAGTTGCTATCTCGTCCGACTTCGGCTCATGCTGAGGCCCTTCACGAAGAA
>CAXMOD010000157.1:0-17745 GCA_964194905.1 uncultured Desulfobacterales bacterium
AGCAGCCCGATGCCGCCGAGCTCCTCAAGATGCACGACGTGGCGCACCACGAGTGCTTCATCGCCAACTCGGTGAAGACCGAGGTCGTGGTAGAGCCGCGCGTGTGAGCGTGCGCCACCCGCGTTGGAAGAAGATCCACGCGGTGGTGCGCCGCATTCCCAAGGGACGAGTCGCGACCTACGGACAGGTGGCGGCCCTCGCCGGCATGGCGGGCCACGCGCGGCAGGTGGGCTACGCGCTGCACGCCCTCGACTACGAGGATGCAGTGCCGTGGCAGCGCGTGGTGAACGCGCGAGGCGAGGTGAGCCCGCGCAGCGAGCCCGGTTGGGAACAGATCCAACGGCAGCTGCTCGAACAGGAAGGCGTTCACTTCGACCTGCGCGGTCGCATCGACCTGAAACGCTTCGCCTGGAAGCGCCCCACCCGAGTCGACCAGGGGGACGTTCCTCTCAGCTGACTTTCTCAGCTGCGCGGCTTGCGCATCTCCTCGCGGATGCGCTTCTTGCTCGCAGCCCACGAGCAGATGGGGCACTGGCTGAGGTCGTGCCCGCGCGCCGGGCACTCGCGGCGGCCGAAGTAGATGATCTGGAGGTGGATCTTCCCCCAACTCTTCTCGGGGAAGAGCTTCTTCAGGTCGCGCTCGGTCTGCACCACGTTCTTGCCCGAGGAGAGCCCCCAGCGCGCCGCGAGGCGGTGGATGTGGGTGTCCACCGGGAGGGCGGGCATCCCGAAGGCCTGCACCATCACCACGCTCGCGGTCTTGTGGCCCACACCCGGAAGCTGTTCCAGCTCCTCCAGTGTGTTGGGCACGCGGCCGCCGTACTGCTCCACCAGGATCTTGGAAAGCCCGCGGATGGCTTTGGCCTTCTGGGGCGCTAGGCCGCAGGTGCGGACCTGCTTCAGGATCTGCGCCTCGCTCTGCTTCGCCATCTCGGCGGGCGTGCGCACCCGAGCAAAAAGGCCGGGCGTCACCTTGTTGACCCGCTCATCGGTCGTCTGGGCCGAGAGCAGCACTGCCACGAGCAGCGTGTAGGGGTCCTCGTGCAACAGCGGCACGGGCGGCTGGGGGTGCAGCCGATCGAGGATGCGCTCGATCTTGCGCGCCTTCTCCGCGCGGGTCACGGGGCGTGTTCGAGCGCGTCGCACCTGGCGGCGAACACGAAGTCGCTCTCGGTCAGGCCGTCGATCTTGTGGGTCCAGATCTCGATTCCGACCCGTCCCCAGGAGAGGTGGATGTCCGGGTGGTGCCGCTGCTCTTCGGCCATGGCGCCCACGCGGTTGGTGAAGTCGAGGGCAAAGGCGAAGTTCTTGAAGCGGTACTGCTTGGCCAGGTGGTGGCCGTCCATCACCTCCCAGCCTCCGTCGGCACCGCCGAGCTCCGTGTGCAGGTCGGCGAGCGCCTGGCCGGCGAGGGGGGGCACGCCGCCCTTGCACGGAACGCACTGCTTGCTGGCCAGTTCCCTCATCGATCGGTCCTCAGTGCAGCGCCGACGCTTGCGGCGGGGCTTCGGTCGCCTCTTCCACGCGCTCCATCAGCGCCACCAGAACCGGCCGCTCGGCGAGGATCTCAGGGCCGCGCGGGAAGGTGCCCGCACGCATCTGCGCGAGGATGGCGTAGACGGCGATGTCTGCCATCCCCACGCGGTCGCCGTAGAAGAAGGGGCGGCCCGCCAGCAGGTTCGTGAGGTCGTCGCAGCGGCGACTGAGCTGCTCGAAGATCTCGCCCACCTCGACCGAGAGCCCGTCGCGGCGCCGCGGGCGCGGGCCCCGCGAGAGCGCCAGGTCGCGCATCCAGCTGACCAGGCCGAAGCGTTGGGCCGGCGCCTCCGCCTCGACGGCGCGCTGGCGCTGGAGGCGCAGCCAGTAGAAGAAGAACGTCTCGTCGCACCACTCTTCCAGGCGCCTTTGCGCTTCAGCGAGCTTCGGGTCGTCGGACAGAAGGGGCGGCTCCGGGTAGAGCTCGTCCAACCGTTCGAGGATGCGCGTCGAGTCGTGCACGCGCTCCTCGCCGAACTGGATCAGCGGCAGCAGCCCGGTCTCCGGATTCCAGCGCCGATAGTCCTCGGGGCTCGTCGGCTCGACCAGCTCGTAGTCGAGCCCCTTCAGGCGCAGCGCGCGTTCCACCTTGATGGTGAACGGGGCCTGGGAGGGCCCATAGAGCGTGATCTCAGTCATGACCGCCTCGCCGGTGGGCAGAACCGTAACGCACGGCTCGGGCGTGCGCCGCCGGTCCGCACGCGGGCCGTCGTCGCTCACCGGCGGTTCAATCCCCAGTCGTACTCGATGAAGCGCAGCTCGTAGTCGGCGGCGCGATCGAGCTCCGCCTGCACTTCCGGCGCGACGTAGCGCCGCACGTAGGCGCGGAGGTCGTCGCCGAAGTCGTCCGGGAACCAGTCCAGGATGGAGGAGAGCCAGACGATTCGCGCCTCGTGGTCGATGCGCAGCTTCTCGGGGCTGGCGAAGAAACGGCGCGCCTCGTGGTCGAGCTCTCTGTCGAGCCGGTCGGGGTGGAAGGCGTGCTGCGGCAGGAAGGGACAGCCGATAGACGCGCAGTTGATGGCGAAGTGGATGCGCGGCTCCCCGTAGGACCGGATGACCTTGTTCTCCAGGTCGTACAGGTTGATGGCTTCGCCACCCAGGGTCACGTACTGGAAGAAGAAGAAGCCCGCATAGCGGGCTTTCCCAAAGAGGAAGGGGCGCAGCGCGAGGGGCGCCTTCACGTCGCCGACTCCGTTCATCGGGTAGTGCTCGAGGACCGTCACCAGGACCGCGGCGTTGTAGGCGTTGATCCAGTAGGCGAGCTCATCCTCGCGAGAGGGGAACACGGCCGGGTGGCTGCGCGGGCTGACCATCGAGAGATGCAGGTAGTAGTGGTCGAGGGCCTTGCGGTCACGGGCCAGGGCGTCGTAGTCGACGCGCCCCCGGCCATCGACGAACCGTTCCTGCACGCGGTCGAGATCCGCGTGGGAGAATGCGCCCGGCTCGGGCACCCGCGGTCGCGGCTCGATCGAAGTGGCGCAAGCCGCACCGAAGAGAGCCAGCGCGGCGAGAAGCGTCAGCAGCGGCAGGGTGCGCACGGTCCGCATCAAGACACTCCGATGCCGGGACCGCCGGCGGGGTTTCAGAAGCCCCGACTCTAGCGGCGATAGGGTGTGAAATCCGGGTCGCGCTTCTCGCTGAAGGCCGTGCGGCCTTCCTCGGCCTCGGGAGTCTTGCCGAGCAGCTCCAGGGCCTCGAAGGCGATTCGCCCTTGCCCGGCGATCTGGGCGCTGTCGGCATTGAAGCTCATCTTGAGGAAGCGCAACGTGCTGGGGGAGAGGGCTACCGCCTCGGCGGCCCAGGCGCGGGCCTCGTCCATCAGTCGCTCGGGCGGCACCACCTTGTTCACGAGGCCCCACTCGAGGGCGGTCTGCGCGTCGTACTGACGGCAGAAGAACCAGATCTCGCGGGCGCGCTTCTCGCCGACGACCCGCGCCAGATAGGCGGTGCCGAAGCCCGCGTCGAACGAGCCCACGCGCGGACCCGCCTGGCCGAAGCGTGCGGTCTCCGATGCGATCGTCACGTCGCACACCACGTGCAGCACGTGGCCGCCGCCGATCGCCACACCGTTCACCGCGGCGATCACCGGCTTCGGGATGTTGCGGATCACGTGGTGGAGCTCCTCGATCTCGAAGAGTCCGGTCTCGCTGGCGCCGTAGCTTCCGGTGGCTAAGTACTCCTTCTGGTCGCCGCCGGCGCAGAACGCGCGCTCGCCGGCACCGGTCAGGATCACAGCGCCCACCTGCTTGTCGGACCAGGCGCACTTGAAGGCGTGAATCAGCTCCTCCACGGTGCGGCCGCGGAAGGCGTTGAAGCGCTGCGGGCGGTCGATGGTCAAGGTCGCGACGCCGTCCGAGACGTCGTAGGCAATGTCGCCGTACTCCATGGGGGCTCCTAGCTCATGGTGAGGCCACCGCTCACGCTGAGCACCTGACCGGTGATGAAGCGCGAGCGGTCGCTCGCGAAAAAGAGGATGGCGTCCGCCACCTCCTCGGGCCGGGCGAGGCGGCGGAAGGGGATCGCGCGTTCCAGGGCCCGCTGCATCTTCTCGGGCAGCGAGCGGAACAGCGGCGTATCGGTCGGCCCCGGGGAGACGCAGTTCACGCGGATCTCGTGGCGGGCCATCTCGCGGGCCAGGCTCTTCGTGAACGCGATCACACCCCCCTTGGCGCCCGCGTAGACGGTCTCGCCCATGCTGCCTACGCGACCGGCGTCGCTGGCCACGTTCACGATGGCGCCGCGGCGCGCCTCGATCATCGCGGGCAGGAAGGCGCGCGCGACGCGCACGGGGCCCAGGTAGTTGAGCTGAACGAGCCGGTCCCAGAACTCGGGCGTGTTCTCCATGAAGGGCTCGAGCCTGTCCCAGCCCGCGGCGTTCACCAGGGCATCGGCGGGGCCCGCGGTGTCGAGTACACCCGCGGCGAACGCTTCGACCGAGGCCATGTCGGTTACGTCCAGGTAGGCGGGCTCCGCCGCACCGCCGGCCGACTTCACCGCATCGCAGGTCTCGAGAGCGCCGGCCTCGTTCAGGTCGCCCACGAAAATGCGCGCGCCTGCGGCTGCCAGCGCCAGCGCGGCCGCGCGCCCGATGCCCGAGGCGCCACCGGTAACTGCCGCGACTCTTCCGTCAAGACGCATCGCGGTCTCCGCCCCCGGCCACGTGGGTCTCGATCTCGAAGACATGGGGATCGTCGGCGCCCAGCTCGCGCAGGGCTTCGGCCAGGCGCAGCACGTACTCCCGGTTCGGGCCGCTTGGCCCGTGGGAGGCGTGCACCTGGGCGGCGATCGCGGCCGAGTCGGCGGGGCCCAGGTAGTTGCGGTTCTCCTCGGTGGCGATCCAGGTGAGCGCCGTCGCACGCTCCGAGCCGTTGGCGTCGAGGTGCACGGTCAACTCCAGGCGCTCGTAGCCGCCCTGCTCGCGGTGGTCGAGGGTGGCGAGCACCTCGTTGCGCTGCGCGTGGGTCACCCGGTAGGCGGCTCCCCAGCAGCGCGCGCCCGACTCGCGAACGAGCGTCACCACGCGCCCCGGCGCTCCCGGCACACCGCGGTGGTCCGTCGAGCCCTGCCAGAAGCGGCGCGCGAAGCCGTCGATCCAGGCTGCGCGACGCTCTTCGTGGGCGAAGTCCGGGCGCCAGACCAGCGAGCCGTAGCCGAAGATCCAGAGGGCTTCCTCCGACGGGGCGTCTAGAGCCATTCGAAGGCTTCGCGTAGTGCCGCGGGACCGCCGTGCTCGAGCACCTCGCCGTGGGAGACCACGATGCGGTCGAAGTCCCACTCGAGGAAGCGCTCGACCGATGCGCGCGCAGCCGTCTTGTCGCGCACGAAGAAGCGCATGATGGCGGTCGTCTTGAGGCGCCCGTAGCAGTTTCCGATGCGCAGATAGAGGCGCGTCATGAAGTTGGCGTCGCGGATGTTGAAGGCCAGGTCGGTGAGGATGAGCGTGCCCGACGGCACGTGCAGGAACACCATCTCGTTGGTGTGGGGCGCGCCGAGGAACTGTTTCTGCTCGAAGGCGTCTCCCCAGGCCGGGTCCGGCTTCTCGTCGATCAGCACCCTGTCCCAGCGGAGATCCTTGCGCTTGTCGGGGAGACCCACGACACCGCAGAGGCATGCGCCGGGGTAGGCTGCCACCCATTCGTCGAGGTACAGGTGGTGGATCTTGTTGGGCGCGACGAGGAAGCGCACCGGGCCGAGGGCGTCCACGGCGCTCTTGAGCTCGTCGCTCAGCTCGATCGGCGAGTGCACCCAGAGGCCGCCGTTGGCGAGGCGCGCCACGGTGGTGCGTACGCCCAGCTGCATGCCGCCGGCGCCGAACGGCGCGGTTGCGGTCCACAGGTCGGGGGCGAGCGACTGGAGCATGACGAGGCCTCCGGCGACCAATGGTGCCCGAAGTCGCACCCCTGCGCATGCGGTACGCTCGGCTCCGTGAGCGACGACGAGCACGCGATCCTCCTCTTCGACGGAGTGTGCAACGTCTGCGAGAGCACGGTGCGCTTCGTGGTGCCCCGCGACCCGCACGGCCGCTTCCAGTTCGCCTCGCTCCAGTCGGACGCCGGCGGCCGGCTGTTGCGGCACGCGGGACTGCCACCCGAGCAACTCGACACCGTGGTGCTGATCGAGGGCGAGCGCGTGAGTCTCCGCAGCACGGCGATTCTCCGCGTGCTGCGGAGACTCGTCCTCCCGTGGCCGCTCCTCTATCCGTTGATCCTGGTGCCGCGCGCGTTGCGCGACCGCGCCTACGCCGCCTTCGCGGCGCGCCGCTACCGCTGGTTCGGCAAGAAGGACGCCTGCCTCATCCCCGGCCCCGACCTCGCCGCCCGCTTCCTGGAGTGAGCTAGGCGTGGACGGGAGGCTGGCGGTGGGCCCAGGGGGTAGCTTCTTCGAGCTGCGCGGCGACGGCGAGAAGCAGGTCTTCGCGCGCGGCGGCGCTCACGAGCTGCACGCCCACCGGGAGCCCGCCCGACGTCCAGTGCAGCGGAAGCGAGATACCCGGCTGCCCGGTGGCGTTGAAGGGCGAGGTGAAGATCGCGTAGATCGCCGCTCGGGCGAAGCCGGCCAGCGGGTTGCCGGGCTCGCCCGCCAGGTGACCGATCGGCGGCGGCGGCGCGCCGCAGGTGGGCGTGAGCAGCAGGTCGAAGCCCGATTCCCACCACGCGGCCATGCGCCGCGCGATGCCGTGCACCTTCTCGATGGCCTCGAGATAGCGGGGCGCGTCGATGTTGCGCCCGATCTCGGCAAGCGCCCAGGTCATGGGCTCGACGTCGGCTTCGGTGATCTCCTCGCCGAGCTTCTCGCCCCAGCTCTTCAGCGCGCGCGCCGTGTGGCAGCTGATGACGTTGGCTACGCCCACGCCGACCCCGGTGTCCTCGATCGCTTCCGGGTGCACTTCTTCCACCTGGTGGCCGAGCGATTCCAGGGTCTCCGCTACCTTGCGCGCGCCTTCGGCGCACTCGGGATCGATCTCCACGTCGCGCGGTCCGCGCGCCATCAGTCCGATGCGCAGGCGGCCGGGATCACGGCCCACGCTCGCGGCGTAGGGTTGCGCGGGCGGTGGCGCCCAGTAGGGGTCGCCCGGCATGGGGCCCTGGGTCACGTCGAGGATACTCGCCGTGTCGCGCACCGTGCGCGTGACTACCAGCTCGACCGAGAACCCGTGCCAGCGGTCGCCCAGGTCGGGGCCGAACGAAGACCGCCCGCGCGTGGGCTTCAGCCCCACCAGGCCGGCGTGCGCCGCCGGGATGCGGATGGAGCCACCCCCGTCGCTGGCGTGGGCGGCGGGCACCATGCCCGACGCGACGGCGGCCGAGGCGCCGCCGCTCGAGCCTCCGGGCGAGTGATTCAGGTTCCAGGGGTTGCGCGTCGGCCCGTAGGCGAGTGGCTCCGTCACCGGCTGCACACCGAGCTCGGGTGTGTTGGTGCGCCCGATCAGGATGAAGCCCGCGGCGCGGAGCTTCTCGGTGATCCAGGCGTCGCGCGGCGAGCGGAAGTCGTGCCGCTTGAGGAATTGCATGCCCGCGTGGTAGGGCGCGCCGGCCAGGTTGCCGCCCAGGTCCTTCAGGAGGAAGGGCACGCCGCGGAAGGGGCCATCGGGCAGGTCGGGCGCCGCCGCCTCCGCCCGGGCCTCGTCGAAGCGCTCGTGGATGACGGCGTTCAGCTCCGGGTTGAGCTTCTCGACGCGTGCGATGGCGGCGTCCACCAGCTCGCTGGGGGTGACGTCGCCGCTTCGCACGAGCTCCGCCTGCGCGGTGGCGTCCAGGGTTCCGAGGTCGTGGCTCATGGAGAGGGTCCTTCCTGTGTTCCCTGATGCGCTTCGTTCAGCAGGTTGCGATCGATCGTGCCGTCCACCGGCCGCCCGGGAGCGATGCCCAGCAGGTGCGCCGCCGTGGGATGGATGTCGATGTTGCGCGTCTCGGGTACGCGGCGCCCGCGAGCGATGCCCGCGCCCCACGCGTAGAGAATGCCGTCCATTCCTTCCACCTGGGGAGGGTAGCCGTGGTGTGCCTTCAGGCTGAAGCGTGCCCAGACGAACTTCGGCCCCCAGTCTCCCAGCCAGCGCAGCCAGGAGGGCCATGCCTCGGCGTCCTCGATGAAGTAGGGAGGATGCGCCGAGACGATGAGCCGACCCACTCGCGGCCCGTTGCCCAGGTGCGCCCACTCGGGGAACTCGCCCCGCACGAGCACCTCGAACTCGTCGTAGTCGGAGAGTGCTTCGGCCGCGGCTGCGACCCGCGCGTCGAGATCGGCCGCCGTCTCGCCCTTCTCCTGGAAGTAGAGGAACGACGTAGTGCCCGACGAGACGGGGTTCGCGTCGATGCCCTCGCTCTTCAGGATGCGCTGGATGTTGACGAGGTGGCTGGCCTCGCGCATGCCGTGGTCCGTGGTGACCAGGAGCGCCACGCGCTCGGCGTCGGGCCGCGCTTCGATGGCAGCCATCACGCGCGCCACGATCGCGTCGGCGCGCGCCACTTCACCGGGCAGATCGGGCGAGTCCAGCCCGCGGAAGTGGGCCACGCCGTCGGGGCCGCAGAAGTAGCCGAGCACGAGGCGCGGTCCGTCGGGCCCGCGCGCGACCACGTCCACCAGCTGGTCCGCGCGCGCCGCGTCGTAGGCGATCGAGCTCTCCAGTGTGGGCCCGCAATGGCGCTTCTCCTCGCCGATCACACTCGCGAGCGGACCGCGGGTCCCCGACTCGGCTCCGTACCAGCCGATGGCTGCCGAACGCACGCCCTGGCGCTCGGCCGCCTGGTGCAGGTGCTCGCAGCCGCTGAGCCAGTCGGCGTCGGACGAATGGTCGTAGAGGCCACGCTCCGGGTCGAGGAAGAGGTTGCTCACGATGCCGTGGTGCTCCGGCCAGCAGCCGGTGGAGACGGTGACGCCGTTGATGAGCGAGATGGTCGGGAAGGCGCTGGTCATGCCGTGGCTCCAGGCCCCTTCCTCGCGCATGCGGTCCAACGCGGGCGTCGCAGCCAGCTCGAGCATGGAAGGCGCGAAGCCGTCGAAGAGCAGCACGACCACCGCACGCTCGTTGCCGGCTCGCGCCGGCGCCGCGAGGACGAGCCCCGAGGCGAACGCAGCGGCGGCAGCCACCAGGGCGAGGGCAGCGCGACGCGCGCCCGTGCCCAGCCGCACGTCGGGGGAGGCCCATCGCTCCATGGCCCGCACGATACCACGGGGACTGCTTGCTACGGTGTGGCGTGGCAAGCTCGACTGCACGGCTTCTTCTCGGAATCCTGGTATGGGTGGCGGGCGCCGAACCCGCCTGGGCAGGGGTGCGGGTCGTGCTCGTGGGCGCCGACGGCGGGTCGTGGAACGTGATCGACCCGGTGCTCGCGGCCGGCGAGATGCCGCACCTCGCCGCGCTCCTCGAGCGCGGCGGCAGCGCCGAACTCGAGACGGTGGAGCCGGTGATCTCGCCCGTGGTGTGGAGCAGCCTGGCGACGGGGCGCAGCCCGGAGGAACACGGTGTCGGGGGCTTCCTCGCCACGCGCCTGTACCTGAAGACGCCCACCGTCTTCGAGCGCCTCGCCGGGGCGGGGCTGCGCGTAGGTCTCTACGAGTACCTGGTCACCTGGCCGCCGCCGGCGCTCCCCGACGGCTTCGTGGTGCCCGGCTGGATGCGTCGCGACGAGCGCGTCTGGCCCGAGGATCTGTGGAAGCGGGCCGGAGTGCCGGCCTTCCGCGTCTCCTACGACGAGGTGATCAGCCGCGACGAGTACGCACGGAGCGTGCGGGATGAGCTCGTGCGCAAGCCGGCGACCTTCGCCGCACTCCTGGCCGCCTGGCAGCCGGACGTGGCGGCGACCATCGTCTACGCGCCCGATCGCACGGGGCACCGCTATTGGCGCGAGGCCTACGGTGACGATCCGTCGACGGAGTACGCGCTCCCGCTTCCCCGCGAAGCGAGTCTGATGCGCCACGCCATGCGCGGGCTCGACGCCGGCCTGGGGGTCGTGCAGCAAGAGCTCGGGCCCGACGACGTCCTGCTCCTGGCGTCGGACCACGGCTTCCAGGCCGGTGATCCGCACAACGTGTGGGTCGGCCGCATGCGGGACAACCTGGCGGCGGAGGGGCTCGATCCCGAACGCGACGGCTTCGCAATCCTGGGCGAGTTCGGCGCCGTTGCAGTCCGAGTGCTGCCGGGACCGTTCGACGCGCGCGACGCCGTGCTCGATCGCCTGGCGGCCCTGTTCCGAAGCGCTCGCGACCTCGACGGCAACGCGCTCCTCGACGTCTACGTGATCGACGCCGTGGAGCGGCCCGAGGGCAAGGAGCGTTCACTCTGGAATCGCGTCTACCAGTGGGGAGTGCGCCAGGCGGCACGCCTGCTCTTCAAGGCGCGCTTCCAGGACCCCGCCCACGGGTGGGTCCTCGCACGCTTCAAGACAGAGCGCATGGCGGCGCTCTGGCCCGACGCCGAGGTGCGACTCGGCGACCGCACTCTGCGCGCCGACGCGCTCGCCTTCCGCGAGGACTTCGACGGACGGCACCACCCCACTGCCATCTTCGTGGCGGCGGGGGGGCCCATCCGCAAGCAAGGCGCACGCGGCCGGCTCTCGGTGCTCGACGTGGCGCCGCTGATCTCGTACCTCGCCACCGGCACCGTCCCCGACGACCTGGAGGGTGTGCTGCCGCTCGACTGGATCGACCCGGCGTGGCTCGCCGCGCACCCGCCGCGCGTGGTGCCGGCGTCGGAGATGCCGGGCCTCCCCGCGCGCGACGACGCCACGCGCCCCGAGGTGGGTGACGACGAGATGCTCGAGCGCTTGCGCTCTCTCGGCTACTTCGACTGACGCCGTCGCGAGCGCCGTCGGAACAGCACCACGGTGAGGTCGTCCGGCTTGGAGGGTTCGCCCGTGCGCGGCGCGCCCATGCGCCGGTCGCACTCGGCGACGAGCGACTCGAGCGCGTGTTCCAGGGGTCCCGCGCGCACCCGGGCCACGATCTCCCCGGCGGACAGGTTGTCGAAGAGGCCGTCGCTCCCGAGCACCACGGTGTCGTGGGCGGCCAGGGGATGCGACGGACCGATCTCGATGCGCATGTCGTCGGTGCCGACGGCGTTCGAGATGACATGGCGCTCCTCGTGGTGCAGCGCCTCCTTTTCGTCCAGGAGACCCGCCTCCACCGCGTAGCCCGTCGGCGAGTGCGACATCGTCTGGAGCTTTATTCTCCCGCGCTGGCCCGTGATGAGGAGCTCGGAGTCGCCGCAGTGAACCGGCCGCACGCGGCCGTCCTCGAGGGCCGCGACCACGAGGGTGGTGGTCGAGCCGACTCCGGTCTCGAGGAGGTTCTTGTTGGCGCGCTCGAAGCCGTTCAGCACGGCCGAGCGCAACTCGTCGCCCTCGCGGGCGGCCTCGGCGAGCGTGTCGCGCAGAGCGCGCAGCGCCAGCTCGGCCGCCTGCGCGCCGGCGGGTCCACCGCCGACGCCGTCGGCCACCGCCAGGACGCCGCGCCGCGCGTCGAAGGGGATCAGGGCGGCGCCGTCCTCGTTGATCTCCTCGGCGCCGGGCCGGCGCCGGGTCAGGACGACGGCGGTCCCGCCGGCCAGGGAAACGGGCCTCCCTGCGGCCATGTCGAGGCCGCACAGGAGTGCCGCATCACTCGGCTGCTCCACGCGAGCTTCCCTCCCCCCCGGTCGCGCCCAGCATAGGGCAGAATCCCCGGATGGACCTCGACGTAGGCCTCATCCTGCCCGTTCACGGGATCGCCTTTGCGGACACCCTCGAGGCGGCGCGCGCCGCCGAAGAGGCCGGGTTCGCGGCCGTCTGGGTGCCGGATGGCCTGCTGAACGAGTCGCGGCCCAAGGCGGGAGTGCTGGCCTGCGAGGCGGTGTTGGCGGCGGTGGCCGCCACCACGCGGCGGGTGCAGGTCGGCACCCTGGTTCTCTCCACGCCCTTCAGACACCCGCCGCTGCTGGCCAAGCAGGTCGCCAGCATCGAGTCGTTGGCGCCGGGGCGTCTCGTGCTGGGCCTCGGCGCGGGCGGCATGACGTACTCCGAGGCGGCCCGTCAGTTCGGCTTTCCCGCGCTCAGTGTGCGCGAGCGCATCGCCCATGTGGAGGAGACGGTCGCCTGCCTGCGGATGCTCCTCGGCGACGATCCGGCGCAGTTCCACGGACGCACGGTCGAGGCCATCGACCTGCGCATCCACCCGCGCCCACGCACACCCATCCCGATCGTGCTCGCCGCTCGGTCTCCGCGCATGCTGGAGCTCACCGCGCGCGTAGCGGACGGCTGGAACTGCCCGCTGCCCCACGAACTGGGCGAGGGTCTGGCCGCGCTCGAGAAGCTCGGCCGCGCGCGCGACTCGATCGAGACGAGCGCCTTCGCCATCTGTGTCGTCGGGGAGAACGAAGCCGCGGCCCGTCGCGCGCTCTCCCGCGCCGGACCCGCCGCGCAGCTCTTCGGCGACGTCGAAACCCACCACGTCTTCGGTGGGCCCGAGCAGGCAGCCGAGCGCATCGCGGCGTTGCGCGCCCGGGGCGCCGGGCACGTGGCTCTCGACGTGCGCGGCCTTCCGGCGCCCGAGGCGGTGGCGCTATTGGCCGAGGACGTGCTGCCGCGGGTCTCCTAGGCGAGGTTGCCGTCGAACAAACGCGTCGGAAGACGGACGCGCACAATGGTGCCCCGGCCGACCTCCGACTCGACGTGAACGTCGCCGCCGTGCCTGCGCGGCCGGCCCGGGTCTGGCCTTGACTCGCACTCCATGCGCAAGCCCGGTCACAGACCGCTGGTTTCATTGTGTTCCGAGGATGCGACTCTGAGCCCTTCCTCCGTCAAGAACGGGCTGCGAATGGACGATGCAAGGGCGGGGGAGTTGGACTTGTCGAGCCCGCCGGACCAGACCGCTGCTGCATCCGCTGTCGCACGCCTCATCGCCGCGGCGCGGGCGCCGCTGCAGAGCCTGCCGTCGAGGATCATCCTCTCGGTGTTCGGCGCCGCATTGGCGACCTCGCTGACGGTCGCGCTTGTCTCTACGTCCTCGATCGAGTCGTTTCTGCGCGCGGAGATCGACCAGAAATTCCCGGCCCTGCTACGCAGCGCCAGCGAGAGACTCGACCTCTGGTACGCGCAGCGCCGCCTCGACATCGAGACGTTTGCGCGCAGCGCCACCGTGATCGACAACGCGACGCGCCTGGGACCGGGCTCGTCGGAGCGCACGCGCAAGCGCGCCCTCGGCGAGCTCGAGCAGTACCTCGCCTATGTGCTCGAGCGTTTCCCTCAGTTCGAGGCGCTCTTCTTGCTGGACCAGGACGGCACCGAGCTGCTGCGCGTGGGCCTCGCGACTGAGATTCCAGACGGGTTGCGTGCCGGCTTCGCCAGTGTGTCCTCCTCCTTGGTGGGAGGCGTCCACAGCGTGCCCGGCGGTAGCGTACAGGTGGCATCCGCGCCGATCGTCGACTCCCGCCAGCGCCGGCAGGGCTCGCTGCATGCCCAGGTGAGCGGCGATGCGGTACCGCCGGTCCTCCATGACGAGAAGTTCGTCGGGAGCACGGCCGTCTACGTGGTAGATCGCACCGGGGCGACGCTCTTCCGGAGCGCGGGCTCGAGGCCCGGTGCGGGCTACCTGCGCCCGCTCCCGGAGCCCGGCGCCGTTCCCGCCGTGGAGGACTACCGCACCCGGGACGCCCACGTGGTGGGGAGCGCGGTGCGCTTCGCCCGCTTCGGCTGGACCGTGGTGGTCGAGCAGGACTACGCCGAAGCCTTCGCGCCCGAGGTCGCGGTCATGCGCCGCATCCTCGGCATCAACCTGGGCATCGTCATCCTCTTTGGCCTCGCTGCCTACCAGTTCGCACGTTCCATCGTGCGTCCCATCAAGGCGTTGTCCGAAGGGGCGCAACGCATCGCGGACGGCGAGACGGACGTGGTGCTCCCGCTGCCCTCGACCCAGGACGAGATCGAGATGCTCACCCGCGTCTTCAACGAGATGAGCCAGCGGCTGCACGGGAATCAGCTGGAACTCGAGCGCAGCCGCGAGGAGATCGAACGCGCCAACAGCCGTCTGGTCAGCAAGAACAGCGAGCTGCAGGGAGTGAACGAGGTGCTGGAGCAGCTCTCCATCACGGACGGCCTCACCAAGCTGCACAACCACCGCTACTTCCAGGATCATCTGCGCCGCGAGGTGAAGCGCGCGACCCGCACCGGCGAGCCGCTCACGTTGGTGCTGATCGACATCGACGACTTCAAGAAGCTCAACGACCACCGTGGCCACGCCGCCGGCGACTCGGTGCTACGTGACGTTGCCGCCGTGATGAACGGGGTGCTGCGCGAGGTCGACCTGCTCGCGCGCTACGGCGGCGAAGAGTTCGCGCTGGTGGCGAGCCAGACCGACCTCGAAGGCGCCCGCGCATTGGGGGAGAAGCTCCGGATGGCTGTGGGGGAGGCGAGGTTCGCGATCGAGGGTCAAGACGAGCCGCTCTCCGTCACGGTCTCCGTGGGAGCCGCGTCCTTCAGCGGCGACGAGAAGGTCCTCTTTCGCGACGCGGACCGCGCCCTCTACGAGGCCAAGCGCGCGGGCAAGGACTGCGTCGTGATCGCCAGGGCGGAGGAAGTGGGCTAGCGGGAGCGGAGCAGGGCGGTGTGCACCCAGCCCACGCGACCGGCGTAGGTGCGCACGAGCATCCACTTGCCGTTGCGCCGCTCTTCGAACACCGGCGTGGATTGGTACAGGACCGCGAGCACCTCGTGCTCGGTGGACGGGCCGGAGCGCAGGTTGACGCGCTTCGTGCGCACGAACCAGGCGTCGCTCTCCTCCGAGACGCGGCTGGCTTCGCCGAGCGCCGTCTCTGCGCTGCGTCGCGCTCGGGAGGCGAAGAAGACCGCCGTGCCGAGCCGCTCGTCGCGGATCTGGCGCCCGGCCTCATCGAGCTTGGCGCGATCCTCGTCGCACCCGGTACGTCGCCAGGGTGCGCGTTCGCACGCCTTCTCCACGGCCACGCGTGCTTCGGCCACGGCCGAGACCGCGTCCGCGCGGGTGTTGACACCGCGCAGGCCCGACTCGATCCAGATCATCGCCTCCTCGGCGTGGGCCACGTCGGCGTGCAGGCGCGTGATCTCGCGCTCCAGGTATTCCACACGCTCGGCCTCCGCACGCCGGTAGACGGCGGCGTCGCCGGAGAGCAGGGCGCAGCCTCCGAGCAGCGGAAGACCTGCCGCACAGAAGAGAAAAACCCTTTGAGTCCAGAAGGTTCGGGTGGGGTACATGCGCCTGTCTCAGCTCCGCTTCCGCTGGGGTCTTTCCCTCACGAGAGACACCGGGTCTCCCCCTATCGAACGGGGAGCGCTTCCGCTTGAGGCCCGGGACGGGGGCGCGCAGGGCGGGCCCGTGCCCAATCGGCGAGCAGTCTCCTGCCCACCGGGCGTGCGGGTCCCGGCACGGGGTGTGCCGTTCTCGGCCCGACTGGGCGGAAGGCGGCACACGCGGAAGCCCGGACGACATGCGGGAAGCGTTCTGGGCGTGCCGGCGGGATCTGGCACGCCCGTTGCTTATGTGGGCCTGCGAATGCTCACCCGGAGGAGACCCATGAATCGCAAACTCGGTCTGGCTATTGCGGCGGCCGCTTTGGTCGTCCCCAGCGTCGCGCTGGCGGACGACGGCGTGACGCCGGGACAGTTCGTTGCCAACAACGTGTGGATGATGCTGAGCGCGGGATTGGTGTTCATCATGCACCTCGGCTTTGCCACGCTGGAAAGCGGGCTCACCCGCGCCAAGAACACCGTCAACATCCTCTTCAAGAACACGTTCATCGTGTGCGCGGGCCTGCTGACCTACGCGGTCATCGGCTTCAGCCTGATGTATCCCGGCGAATTCAACGGGATCCTCGGCTGGGCGGGCCTGGGCATCATGACGGACGCCGCGGGCCTCACCACGGCCTACGCTGACGGTGGCTACACCTACTGGACCGACTTCCTGTTCCAGGCGATGTTCGCGGCTACGGCCGCCACCATCGTGTCGGGCGCCGTGGCGGAGCGCATCAAGCTCCCCTCGTTCATGGTGTTCGCGGCGATCTTCGTCGCCCTCGTCTACCCCATCGCCGGCTCGTGGACCTGGGGGGCTGGCTGGCTCGACGGCCTGGGCTTCCACGCCTTCGCCGGTTCCACCCTGGTGCACTCGGTAGGCGGCTGGGGCGCGCTCGCGGGCGCCCTGCTCCTCGGACCCCGCCTGGGCAAGTACGCCAAGAGCGGCAAGATGACCCCGATCCCGGGCAGCAACATGCCGATGGCGACGGTGGGCGTCTTCCTGCTGTGGCTCGGCTGGTTCGGGTTCAACGGCGGCTCGGTGCTCTCCGCAGACCCCGGGGCGACCTCCTTGGTGCTGGTCAACACCTGCCTGGCGGCAGCGGCCGGCGGCATGACGGCCATGTTCGCGTCGTGGTTCGTCTCGTCCAAGCCGGACCTCTCCATGGCCCTGAACGGCATCCTGGCCGGACTGGTCGGCATCACGGCGCCGGCCGACGCGGTGCTGCCGCTGGCCTCGGTGGCGATCGGTCTGATCGCGGGCGCCCTCGTGGTCGCCTCGGTGGTCTTCTTCGACAAGATCAAGATCGACGACCCGGTGGGCGCGATCTCGGTGCATCTGGTCTGCGGCATCTGGGGGACGCTGGCCGTGGGTCTGTTCTCGATGAACCCGGAGCACACGCTCGGCGCCCAGTTCATCGGCGTGCTGGCGTACGGTGCGTTCACCTTCGGCTGTGCCTTCGCGCTCTTCGGAGTGCTGCGGGTCACCATGGGCATCCGCGTGTCCGAAGACGAGGAGATCGAGGGCCTGGATCTGGGCGAGCACGGCATGCGCGCCTACGACCTGGCGAGTGGGCCCGGCTGGCTCGAGGAGGCCACATCCGGCGGCCCGATCGGCGCCCGGCCCGCGCCCGCCACCCGCCTTGCGACCAACGAGCGCGCCTGAAGGCGCTGGAGGACGAAGACGTGAAGAAGCTGGAGGCGATCATCAAGCCCTTCAAGCTGGACGACGCGCGCAACGCGCTCGGGGAGATCGGCGTGGCCGGTATGACCGTGAGCGAGGTGAAGGGCTTCGGTCGGCAGAAGGGCCACAGCGAGCTCTACCGGGGAGCGGAGTACGTGGTGGAGTTCCTGCCGAAGCTCAAGATCGAGGTGGTCGTACCCGACGACCTGGCGGAGAAGACGGCGATCGCGCTCAGCGACGCCGCCCGGACCGGGAACATCGGCGACGGCAAGATCTTCGTGCAGTCGGTGGAGGATGCCATCCGGATCCGCACCGGCGAGCGAGGGGAATCCGCCCTGAGCTGACCTGGGCAGCGACGATGGGCTCACGTGCCCGGATCCCACCGCCTTCGGGGTCCGGGCACGGTTGTCTGCGCGTCTCTCCAGCGCCCTCAGCCGTCCTCACGGCGGTAGAACGCCCCTGCGGGCCGACTCGGGCCTCCCGATACCACCGCGTTCCCCTCGGGGAGCGCCTGGCGCAGGGCGTCGGGAACAGCGGTTCCACCCGTTCTGGGGAATTCGGACCATTTTTTTTGGCCCAATGATCCGCGGCAGGCGTAGAATCGACAGTGGGGAAAGTGCCTTCGTCCCTGATGGTCGAAGGATCAGGCTCGTCGCTGGTCGGCGAGCAAGGAGAAGCATGATGCGTCATCGGACTCGCGTATTAGTCGCAGTCGCAGCCGGCGCGCTGCTCGCCGGCACGGCCCAGGCCGCGCCCCTCAAGTGGCATGGCACCTCGATCTTCCGGCTC
>CAXMOD010000158.1:0-3268 GCA_964194905.1 uncultured Desulfobacterales bacterium
GGCAGCTTCACCCACACCACGTCCATCGGCATGGGGTCATCGCGCACCTCGAGGTGAGCCCGCCGTCGCACCAGCGACGTGCGGCCGTCGGCGCCGACCACCAGGTCCGCACGCACCTCCAAGTCGCCCTCGGGTCCGCGCGCCCGTACACCCACGGTGCGGCCGTTCTCTTCCAGCAACGCGCCCACACTGGTATTGCGGTGGAACGTGAAGGACGGGAAGCGCTGCGCCTCGCGCACCAGCATCTCCAGGAGGCCCGGCTGGGACATCCACAGCGGCGGCCGTCCCCCGAAGAAGTCCGGATCGAGGGGCGCCTCGGCACGCTTGCGGCCGCGGAGGTAGAGGCGCATCTCACGGATCGCCACGTGGGGAACGGCCATGAGCTCGTCCCAGAGGCCCATCTCCGCGAAGGGCTCCAGACCTCCGGGCAGCATCACCTCGCCGCGGAACTCGCGCTCGAAGTCCTGCTGGCGCTCGAACAGCTCTACCTCGACCCCGCGGCGCGCCAGCAAGAATGCCAGCACGGCGCCTCCGGGGCCGGCCCCGACGATGGCGACGCGTGCCATGTGAGCCTCCTCGGCGCTCCCCGCTCCACGTTAGCAGCCCGGCCATCGGCAAGCCTGGAGGTGCGCAGGCGCCGCGCCGCGCGATGGGGTACATCGTCGGGCGCCTTTCGGAGGAGCCATGATCGATCTCGAACGCAACGGGTACGTCTTCGTGCTGCGGCTCGACGCCGGAGAGAACCGTTTCTCCCCCGACGTGGTGAGGGCCTTCGACGAAGCCCTCGACCAGGTCGACGCGACCGAGGGACCCAAGGCCCTGGTCACCACCGGCACGGAGAAGTTCTACTCCAACGGCCTCGATCTCGAGTACATGATGGGCGAGGGCAGCGACCGGGTGCAGGAGTACCTGAGCTCGGTGCTCGCGATCCTCGGCCGCATCCTGATCTTCCCGGCCCCGACCGTCGCCGCGGTGAACGGCCACGCCTTCGGAGCCGGCGCGCAGCTCGCGGTGGCACACGACGTGCGCCTGATGCGCGAGGACCGCGGCTTCTTCTGCATGCCGGAGATCGACATGCGCATGTCCCTCCACCAGGGCATGACGGCACTTCTACAGGCCCGCCTTCCCAAGCGCACCACCCACGAAGTGATCGTGACGGGCGCTCGCTACGGCGGAACCCTCGCCGCCGAGCGGCAGATCGTGGACGAGGCGCTGTCTTCCGACGCGCTGCTCCCCACGGCGATCGAACGCGCGGAGGCGCTCTCCGCCAAGGCGGACCCGGCGATGGCGCAGCTCAAGGCGGGCCTCTACGCCGACGTGATGGACGCCCTCGCCGAGCCGCTGACCCTTCCGCCTTGAACCGGCAGACCGACTGCTAGAGGTTGTCCGCCTCGCGGTCCAGCAGGTGCGCCAGGCGCTCGCGTGCCGCGGCGCGCTTGGCCGGGAGGTGCCCGCTGGGCCACAGGCCGTCCACGGCCTTGTGATCGCGCAGGATCTGACGCGCCACGGTCACCTTGTGCACCTCCGTCGGTCCGTCGGCGATCCCCATCACCTCGGCGGCGATGAGCATGCGCGCGAAGGGCATCTCATTGCTCATGCCCAGCGCACCGTGCAGGTGCATCGCCCGCTGCACCACGTCGTGGTAGACCTTGGGCATCGCCACCTTCACCGCGGCGATGTCCTTGCGCACCTTTTTGTAGTCCCCGTGCTTGTCGATCAGCCAGGCCGTGCGCAGCACCAGCAGGCGGAACTGCTCGATCTCGATCCAGCTGTCGGCGATCTTCTCCTGCACCATCTGGAAGCCGGCCAGCTTGCCCTTGCGCGTTTCCCGCGAGAGCGCGCGTTCGCACATCATGTCGAACGCGCGGCGCAGCTGCGCGATCGTGCGCATGGCGTGGTGGATGCGCCCGCCGCCGAGCCGCGTCTGGGCGATGACGAAGGCCGAGCCCGGATTGCCGAGCATGTGGTCGGCGGGTACCCGCACATTTTCGTAGCGGATGTAGCCGTGGCTTCCGTGACCCTCGCGCTCCCAGCCCACCCCGACGTTGCGCACGATGTTCACGCCGGGTGTCTCGGTGGGTACGATGATCATGGACATGCCCTCGTAGGGAGAGATGTCTGGGTCGGTCACCGCCATCACGATCAGGAAGCTCGAGAAGCGCGCGTTGGAGGAGAACCACTTCTCGCCGTTGATGACCCAGTGGTCCCCGTCCTTGACGGCACGGGTGGTGAAGAGCGTGGGGTCGGCGCCGGCGTGAGGCTCGGTCATCGAGTAGCAGGAGGAGATCTCCCCATCGAGAAGCGGCTGCAGGTAGCGCGCCTTCTGCTCCTCCGAACCGTAGTGGGCCAGGATCTCCGCGTTCCCGGAATCGGGGGCCTGGCAACCGAAGACCGTCGGCGCCCAGCCCGAGCGTCCGAGGATCTCGTTCATCAGCGCGAGCTTCAGCTGGCCGAAGCCGAGGCCGCCGAGCTCCTCGCCCAGGTGACAGGCCCACAGGCCGCGCTCGCGCACCCTCTGCTGGAGGGGCCGCACGATGCGCATCGCGTTCTCGTCGCTCTTGTCGTACGGGTCGCTGAGGACGAGGTCGAGAGGTTCCACCTCCTCGCGTACGAAGACGTCCATCCAGTCCAGCTCGCGCTGGAACTCGGGCTCGGTCTCGAAGTCCCACGCCATGGCTTGCTAGCCTCCTGTCCCTCCCCCGCCCCCCACGAAGAGGGCGTCCAGGGTACTCCAAGGAGACCGTGCCGGTGAGCGGCACCTCGAACGAAGAGACACGCGTCGCAGGGCTGGTGGACGCGGAGCGGCTGGCGCGCTGGATGGACGCGCACCAGCTCCCCGGGTCGGGCGAGAAGCCGAAGATCGGCTTCATTGCGGGCGGCGCCTCCAACGAGGTCTTCGAGGTGCGCCGCGGCGGCCGGCGCATGGTGCTGCGGCGCCCGCCGCGCCACGTGCCCAAGGGCCGCAACGAGACCATGATGCGCGAGGCGCGCGTGTTGGGCGCACTCGCCGACAGCGACGTGCCCCACGCCCTGCTGCTGGGCACCTGCGAGGACACCGACGTGCTCGGCGCGTGCTTCTACGTGATGGAGCACGTAGACGGTTGGACGCCGATGGGCCCGCTGCCCGAGCCCTTCGCGAGCGACCTCGCGGCCAAGCGCGGCCTCGGCGACGAGTTGGTGGACGCCATCGCGCGTCTGGCCTGCGTGGACTGGCGCAGCGCGAGTCTCGAGGGCTTCGGCAAGCCCGAGGGCTTCCTCGAGCGCCAGG
>CAXMOD010000159.1:0-2466 GCA_964194905.1 uncultured Desulfobacterales bacterium
ATTCGCGCCCACCCTGGCCAGGGTGCGCGACAAACTCGACAAGGTGAAGCTGTGGCTCCAGGTGGACGACGGCTCCGGCGAGGCGCTCCTGCCGGGTGCGCTCGACTACGAGAAGGCGTTGGCCGAAGCGTCGCCCGACGAGCCCGAGGGACTCTCGGCGGACGACCTCTACATCCTCTACACCGGGGGCACGACCGGCATGCCCAAGGGAGTGCTCTGGCGGCAGGAGGACATCTACCGCGCGGCGCTGTCGGGAGGTGGCCCGCTCGAGACATTGGAGGAGTTCGCCGAGCGAGCCGCGGCCAATCCCGGCGCGCGTTCCCTGCCTACGGCGCCCTTCATGCACGGCGCGGCCCACTGGGGCGCGTTCAGCGTCTGGCACGCGGGCGGCACCATCTGCGTGCAGTCGAACCCCGAGCGGCTGGATCCCAACGACATCTGGCGCACGATCGAGCGCGAGAAGATCAACGTCACGCTCATCGTCGGAGACGCCTTCGCGCGCCCGCTGCTCGATCAGCTGAAGCGCGAGACCTACGACCTCTCGGCACTCTTCATGATCGTTTCGGGCGGCGCGATCCTCACCGCAAAGCTCAAGGACGAGATCCTGGAGCGGTTGCCCCACGTGCGCATCATGGACGCGCTCGGCTCGTCGGAGAGCGGGGCGCAGGCCTCGCGCCTCTCGACCGCGGACGCCAAGGCGACCAGCGGCGACTTCGACATGGGTCCGAACAACCTGGTGCTCTCCGAGGACATGACGAGCGTGCTCGAGGCGGGCGCGGAGGAGCGCGGCTGGCTGGCACGCAAGGGCAGCGTGCCCCTCGGCTACTACAAGGACCAGGAGAAGACCGAGAAGACCTTTCCGGTGGTGGACGGCACGCGCTACGCCGTGCCCGGCGACCGCGCCAGCGTGGACCCGTCGGGCAAGCTCGTGCTGCACGGGCGCGACTCGATGACCATCAACAGCGGCGGCGAGAAGATCTTCGCCGAAGAGGTGGAGCACGCCCTCAAGCACCACCCCGATGTGTACGACGCGGTGGTGGTGGGCACGCCGAGCGAGCGCTGGGGGCAGCAGGTGACAGCCGTCCTCAAGCTGAGCGAGGGCACGACCCGCGACGAGGACTCCATGCTGGCGACCTGCCGTGAGCACATCGCCGGCTACAAGCTGCCCAAGGCGTTCGTCTACGTGGATGAGCTGGTGCGTGCCCCGAGCGGGAAGCCCGACTACCGCTGGGCGCGGGAGACCGCGCTGCGCGCTCTCGAGCGCTAGGGAAGGTCGGAGATCTCCGCGCGGAACACGCGGATGCGCGCTGCGTTGGCGCCCACATCGCCCTTGCCGACTCGGGAGCGCGAGCGTACGTCGAGCACCGAGCCGCCGTCGGCCGGTCGCACGCGCACCACCACGTCGTCGATGAAGCCGAAGAGGCCCGTCACGTCGTAGGCCTCGAGCCGACCGCCTTCGACGTCCACCTCGACGATCTCCCAGCCCAACTCGCGGGCGGCCCGCTCGGCGCGCGCCAGCGCAGCGGGCGGGTCATCGGGCAGCCGCATGGGCTTCAGGTCCGGGTAGGCCTCCAGGATCAGCGGCGCAAAGCTGGGATCGAGCTGCCACGAACGGCCGGCATTAGCGGGGTGATTGGGTGCGGCCAGGAACGCGGGCGGGTCCTGGGTGTCGGTGGTGATGTCGTTGATGGCCGGGAGGCCGGCACCGGGCGCCGCCGAGGTCACCAGGATCGCCAGAGCGGCCCCACCCAGCACGAGACCGGTCCAAGCACGCCCGCCGCCTCGGCGGCCGGTCGAGGAACGGGTACGGATCACACCCACGATGCCGAAGAGCAGCGCGGCGAGGCCCACGAGCAGCCCGACCCCGAAGATGCGAAAGCCCACGAAACCGGAGAGCAGACCCGACGCGGCGCCTCCCACACCGCCGCCGATGGCCACTGCGCTCACCAAGCCGAGAGCTCGGGCCACGTTGGCGGAAAGTGCAGCCTTGTCCATCGCTTCCCCTCCCTGGTTGCAGGCGCTGCGAGAATACCATGGCGCTACCCTCGGGCGGTCGGTCTGTCGATGATAAACTGACGGGTTCACTTGGTTTTTGGCGAGGGCGGATGTCCCGAGAGCAGCACAGGCGCAGCCGCGCAGAGGGGGCGGAGACGGAACGGTGCGGCCGCCTTGGGCTCGGGGTGTGTCTGGTGCTCCTGCTGGCCCTCGGCTGCGGCCGCGGCGACCAGGTTCTGCTCATCGGCGAGCCCGAGTTCGACGGTGGCGAGGTCCGGATTCGCATCGAGCTGGGTGGCGGGCTCGATCCCAGCGCGCTGGAGGTCTGGCTCGACGGCCGACGCCTTCACTCGGGTCTCGTCGAGGACGCTTCGGGCTTCCTGGTGAACCTTCCGGCCGACCCCGGGCCTCATCTGGTGGCGGCGCGCGCACCCGTGGCCGAGGGGGGCGGCGCGCGCTGGGGTTCGAGCC
>CAXMOD010000160.1:0-8845 GCA_964194905.1 uncultured Desulfobacterales bacterium
CGAGGAGCACGGCATCTGGGGAACCCCCTCCCAGTGCGTGGATCGCATCGGGCGCCATGTGGACCTGGGCTGCACGCTGTTCGTGATCGAGTTCTTTGGGCGCGACACGCGGGCACCCGCCCGGCTGTTCGCCGAGGAGGTCTTCCCGGCCTTCGCCTAGAGCCCGCGTCCCCGGGCGAGCTGCGCGGCGTAGCCCTCCCGGAACGTCGGGTAGCCGAACGCGTAGCCCGTGGAACGCAGCAGCGCGTTGCGACAACGCTTGCCCAGGTCCTGCGCACCCGGGCCCGGCTCCACCTCCGCCGGCTCCGGCGCAGCAAGCGCTTGTGCCAGCCAGCGCAGTACCTCTCCGCGCTCCGCCGGGTCGTCGTCGACCCCGAGCACGAGCGGCGGGGCGTCCTCGAGCATCGCCAGGTGGCGCAGCCCATCCGCGGCGTCGTCGCGGTGGATGCGATTCGTGTAGCGCTCGACGCCCCGAGGCAGCGTCGCCCGACCGGCGCGCACGGACTCGAGAAGGTGCGTGCGACCAGGGCCGTAGATCCCTCCCAGGCGAAGCACCACCGACGCGATCGGGCTCGCGGCGAGACGCGCCTCGGCCTCCAGCATGACGGCCCCACGGTGACCGGGGGGCTCGGCCGGCGACGCTTCGTCCACCCACTCACCAGCCCGCTGGCCGTAGACCGACGTGCTCGACGTAAAGAGCACGCGCCGCGGCGGGCGCGGGCGCGACTCCAACGCGTCGAGCAGGTTGGCGAGTCCCACCACGTAGGCAGCCCGGTAGGCGGCCTCGTCTCCACCGTCGGCGGCGGCGGTGTAGAAGACCAGATCCAGATCGGCGGGCAGCGCCGCCGCCAGGTCGGGCCCGCCGAGATCGGCCGCCAGAGGTGTCACGCCTTCGGGCAGGTCGCGCGGCGTGCGACGCAGACCCGCCACGCGGGCACCGTCCGCGACGAGCCGCGCGGCCAGCGCCGAGCCCACGTAGCCGCAGCCCGCCACCAGGATCGAAGGTCGTTCCACAGGTGGTAACGTAGCGAGCCGGAGGCCGACCATGTCCACGTCCGATTCAGTGACGCAGGGTGTTCGAGTCAGCGTAGAGGCGCGCTACTCACCCGAACATTCGGACCCGGCGCACAACCTCTGGTTCTTCCTCTACACGATCACGATCACCAACGAGGCCGACCAGATCGTACACCTGCGCAACCGTCACTGGATCATCACCGACGCGACCGGTCGCGTCGAAGAGGTGCGCGGCCCCGGGGTGGTCGGCGAGCAGCCGGTGCTCCAGCCGGGAGCCTCCTTCGAGTACACGTCCGGATGCCCCCTCCCGACACCCTACGGCAGCATGCGCGGCAGCTACGACATGGCCGTCGTCGACGGAGACCAGTTCGACGCCGAGATCGCCGAGTTCATGCTGCGCGAGCCGGGGGCGATCCACTAGCGCGCCACAGAGCTCTCCAGGAACTCGCGGGCCACCTCGGCCGGTCCACGCTTGTCGCGGTCGACGGCCAGGTTGAGGCGCTGCATCGTCGCCTCGTCGAGCAGGCCGGCCAGGCCTCGCAGCGCGCCCAGCGCCGCGGGCGACCGCTCGGCGAGACCCGGGCTCACCAGGATCATCGCGTCGTAGGGCGGGATGACGCCTCGCTCGTCCTCCAGCAGCACGATGTCGTACGCGACGATGCGACCGTCGGTGGAGAAGGCGCTGATCACATCTACGTCGCCCGTGCGCACGGCCTCGTACATCAGCGCGGGATCCATGCTGCGCTCCCGGCGGAAGGCGAGCCCGTAGGCGGCAACCAGCGCCTTCCACTCGGCCCGCTGGAAGAACTCGTAGTCGCCGCCGATTTCGAGGCGCGGCGCCACCGCACCGAGCTGCCCGATCCGGCGCACGCCCAGCTCGCGTGAACGCGCCGCACTCATGCCCAACGCGTAGGTGTTCTGGAAGCCGAGCGCTCCGGCGTGCACGATGCCGTGCTCGTCGCGCAGGAAGCCCTCGACCGACTCCAGCACCTCCGCGCGCCCGACGCCCTGGGCATCGCGCTTCATGATCGTGGCGAAGATCGTCCCCGAGTAGTCCACGTACACGTCGAGGTCGCCGCCGCGCAGCGCATCGAAGGCCACCGTCGATCCCAGGGAGGAGACCCGCTCGCTGGCGAGCCCGGTCTGGCGCTCCAGCTGGAGCGCCATCAGCTCGGTGAGGATGTACTGCTCGGTGAAGGCCTTGGCACCGATGCGCACCGGGTGCTCCGCCGCGGGTCCGGCGCGGCCCGCTGCGAACGAAACGGCCGTGTAGCCGTAGAGCGCGGCGAGGATCGCCGCGGCGAGCGCGAGGCGGCGCCGGTCGCGGGCGGCCGCGCCGGCCTCGAGCAGGCGTATGGTCTGGTCGAGGGCCATCGCCAGCCCCGCCGCTGCCACGCAGCCCACCAGCACCGCGGTGGTGTTGCGCGTCTGGAGGCCGCTGAAGATGTAGTTGCCCAGGCTCGTGGCGCCCACCGGCGTGGAGAGAGTGGCCGTTCCCACCACCCACACGGCGGCGGTGCGCACGCCCGCGACGATGACCGGCAGCGCCAGGGGCAGCTCCACCTGGACGAGGCGCTGGCGATCGGTCATGCCGACCCCGCGGGCCGCCTCGACCAGGGCCGGGTCCACCCCGTCGATGCCGGTGACCGTGTTGCGCAGGATCGGGAGCACGCTGTAGAGCGTGAGCGCCACGATTGCCGGCAGGTAGCCGATGCTGCGCAGCTCCAATCCGAACGCGCTGGCCGTGATGGCGCCCAACGCGCCGAGTGCCGGCACCATGATCGCCAGCAGCGCGAGGCTCGGGATGGTCTGGATCACGCTGGCCACCCCGAGCACGCCCGACTCGAGGGCGCGCCGCCGCGTCACCCACACGCCGAGGGGCACGCTCGCCGCCGTACCCACCAGGAGCGCGACCAGCGCCAACTGGAGGTGGGCGGTGAGGTAGCCCGGCAACAGCGCGAGCTGCTCACTCACGGCGCGCACCCAGCAGGTCCTCGAGCACCCGGCTTTGGCGGCGTGGCGTCTCCAACAGCTCGGACACGTAGTCGTCGGCCGGGTTCTCCAGCAGCTCGCGCGGCGCTCCGAGCTGCACCAGGCGCCCTTCCCGCATCACGGCGATGCGATCGCCCACGATCAGCGCCTCCACCATGTCGTGGGTCACGAAGACGACGGTGACGCCGAGTTCCCTACGCAGCTCACGGAACCAACGCTGGAGGCGGTCTCGGGTGAGCGGGTCGAGCGCCCCGAAAGGCTCGTCCAGCAGCAACAGCTCCGGCTCGGCCGCCAGAGCGCGTGCGATGCCCACGCGCTGTTGCTGCCCGCCCGAGAGCTCGCCCGGCAGCCGCTCCGCGTACTCAGCCGGCGGCAGCTCGACCCGTTCCAGCAGTCCGGCGACGCGCGCGCGGATGCGCTCCCGCTCCCAACCCAGCAGGCTCGGCGTCACACCCACGTTCTCCGCCACGGTCATGTGGGGAAACAGGCCGACGGCCTGGAACGCGTAGCCGATGCGCCGCCGCAACTCGTGCGGGGGCATCGAGCTCGCGTCCCGACCCTCGATGCGTACCTCGCCGGACGTGGGCTCCACGAGGCGATTGATCATCTTCAGGGTGGTGGTCTTGCCGCAGCCCGAGCCGCCCAGCAGCACCAGGGTGTGGCCCGCCTCCACCCGCAACGAGAGACGATCGACGGCCACCTGCGCGCCGTAGCGCTTGGTGAGCTCGTGCAGCTCAATCACGCGGCGAGGCTAGCCTACCGGGCGACCTTGTTGCGCCCCAGCTTCTTGGCGCGATAGAGCGCGTCGTCGGCCAGGCGCAGGAGCTCTTCGGGTCTCTCCACCCCCGGCTTCAGGCACGCCACGCCGATGCTGATGGTAGGCGCCACCACCACGTCTTCCCGGCGGAACTCGAACTCTTCGATCCGCATGCGGATGGTCTCGGCCACGTCCAGCACGTCGTCGAGGCGCGCGTCGCTGAACCACGCCACGAACTCGTCGCCGCCGAAGCGGGCGCCCGCGGCACCACCGGGCAGCGCTTCCTTGATGAGGCGCCCCGTCTCCGAGATGCAGTAGGAGCCGAGCTGGTGTCCGTGGCGATCGTTGACCTGCTTGAGGCCGTCCATGTCCATCATGGCCACGCACAGTGGGCGCGCGAAGCGCCGCGCCGCCTCGAAGGCGCGCGGATATTCCTGGTCGAACCAGCGGCGTACGTAGAGACCCGTCAGCGAATCGAGATGCATCAACCGGTCGAGCTCGCCGTGGAACTGCTCCTCGATGGAGTCGTGGAACGTGAACTTGAGGACGGTCGCGCCTACGAAGATCTTGTCGCCGTCGCGCAGCACTCCGTCCTCCACGCGACGCCCGTTTACGAAGGTCCCGTTGCGACTGCCCAGATCGGCGATGCCGTAGCTCTCCTGGTCCGAATCTACGCCGAACACGGCGTGGCGCGCCGAGACGCTGGGGTCGGAGACCACGAGGTCGGCGCTGTCGTCGTCTCGGCCCAGCACCAGGCGTTTTTCGTTCAGCAGGTAGCGGCGGCCGATCTCCTCGCCCTGGACCACCACCAGGACCGGCTCCCGCACTCCTCCCTTCGCCCGGAAGGCGTCGGGCATGGACAGGATCTGGGTCTGCGAATTGGATCGACTCACGGCTGCACGGCTCCAGGATCCTTTTCGAACCGAGACGCCCTGCGCTTTAGGAAAGCGGAGTTGCGCATCCCTGAGGCGCCCGCGCGGGGCCGGGGCTAGCCTCCGGGCCATGCGCAGGACCATCTTCGACCAGGAGCACGACCTCTTCCGGGAGCAGGTGCGCCGCTTCGTGGAGGCGGAGATCGTGCCCAAGGTGGCCACGTGGAACGAGGCCGGCATGAGCGACCGCGAGAGCTGGCGCAAGGCCGGGGCAGCCGGCCTGCTCGGGGCCGGCGCGCCGGAGGAATACGGAGGTTCGGGCGGGAGCTTCCTGCACGACGCGATCGTCATGGAGGAGTTCGCCCTGGCGCGAGCGCACGGTCTCATGATGGCGCTGCACTCGGACATCTGCCTGCCCTACCTGCTGCACTACGGCACGGAGGAGCAGAAGCAGCGCTGGGCCGGGCCCGCCATCCGCGGCGAGTGCCTGCTCGGCATCGCCATGAGCGAGCCCGTCGCAGGTTCGGACCTCCAGGGCATCCAGACCCGCGCCGTGCGCGACGGCGACCACTACGTGGTGGACGGCAGCAAGACCTTCATCTCCAACGGCCAGATCGGCGACCTCTTCATCGTGGTGGTGAAGACAGACCCCGACGCGGTCCCCGGACGGCGCGGCATGAGCCTGCTCCTGGTGGAGGCGGACACGCCGGGCTTCATCCGCGGGCGCAAGCTCGACAAGCTCGGCCTGCGCGGGCAGGACACCAGCGAGCTCTTCTTCGAGGACTGCCGCGTCCCGGTGGAGAACCTCCTCGGCGACGAGGGCCGCGGCTTCTACATGCTGATGGAGCAGCTCCAGCAGGAGCGCCTCTCCATCGCCGTGGGCTCCATGGCTTCCTGCCGTCGCGCCCTGGACGACACCATTGCCTACGTGAAGGAGCGACACGCCTTCGGCAAGCCCATCGCGAGCTTCCAGAACACCCAGTTCAAGCTCGCCGAGCTGGCCGCTGAGGTGGAGGTGGGACAGGCCTTCGTGGACCAGCTGGTGGCGGCCCACGTGCGCGGCGACGACGTGGTCACCGAGGTGAGCATGGCCAAGTTCTGGACCACCGACCTCCAGAAGCGCCTCACCTCCGAGTGCCTCCAGCTTCACGGCGGTTACGGCTACATGCGGGAGTACCCGATCGCCGAGGACTACGCCGACGCCGCGGTGCAGTCGATCTACGCGGGAACCAACGAGATCATGAAGGTGATCGTCGCCCGCCGCCTGGGCCTCGACGAGGAGTAGCCGGCCCGCGGCTCAGTTCGCGCGCGCGGCCTAGCCGATGCCGGTGGTCTGGTGAATGCGCTTCCAGATCAAGTTGGGGGCGAAGCGCCGGATGCGCCACGCCGCGGTCGTACCGCGCCCCGGAAACACGAAGCACTCTCCGGCCTCGAGACCCTCCTCGATCGCGTCCAGCACTTCTTCCGGTTGAATCTTCGGGCTCTCCCCCACCATCTTCTCCGCGCCGCCCTTCATCTGGTCGAGCATCGGCGTATCCACCACCGGCGGGCACACGCACAGGATGCGCACCCCCTTGCCGCGGTTCTCGTGCCACAGCACCTCGCTGAACGAGTTGACCGCGAACTTGGTGGCCGAGTAGGCACCGAGGTAGAGGGAGGGGACCCAGCCCGCGAGCGACCCGAAGTTGACCAGCTCGCCGGAGCGCCGCTCCAGCATGCGCGGCAGCACGGCGCGGGTCACGTTGACCACGCCGCCGAAGTTGATGCGCATGAGCCGGTTCACCTGGTCCGCGCTCTGCTCCGCCAGCAGGCCCGACGGCGCGATCGCCGCTGCGCTCATCACCCGGTCGATGGGTCCCAGCTCGTCCTCCACCATCGCCACGAGCTTTTCCACGGCCTGGGCGTCGGAGACGTCGCAGGGAAGCGCGCGCACGGAGGCGTGGTCGCGCGCCAGGCTGGCGAGACCGGCTTCGTCCACGTCGACAGCCGCCACCTGCGCGCCCGCGCTCGCCAGGCGCCCGGCCGAGAGCCGGCCCATGCCGCTCGCCGCGCCGGTGACCAGCGCGACCTTGCCCTGGAAGCCCATTACTTCTCCTCGCCGAGGCGGCGGAACTTCGGCGGCCGCCGTTCCATGAACGACTTCACGCCCTCGTTGAAGTCGGGGCGCCCGAAGCTCTCGACCATCAGACGGACCGCCGTGTCGTGGGCTTCTTCGAGGGTCTCCATGCTGTCGCGCCAGATCTGCCGCTTCATGATCGAGACCGACGCGGGCGAGCAGTTCTCGGCGACCTCGCGCACCCAGGCCTCCGCCTGGGCGATGAGCTCGTCGTGGGGCACGACACGGTTCACGAGGCCCATGCGCTCGGCCTCCGCCGCGTCGATCTTGCGTCCCGAGTAGAGCAGGTCGGCGGCGTGGTGCGGCCCGACGATGCGCGGCAACAGCCAGCTGCTGCCCCACTCCGCGATCAGCCCACGCCGCGAGAAGGCGGTGGTGAAGACGGCGCGGTCACTGGCCAGGCGCAGATCCGCGCACAGCGCGATCGGTACGGCCATCCCGGCGCAGGGCCCGTTGATGGCGGCCACGATCGGCTTCCGCACCGAGAGCAGGTAGCTGTACCTGCCCCGGAAGGACGCGCCCGCGTCCGGGTCGCCCGGGTCCCCCGCCAGCACCTCGTCCGCCGCGGCCTTGTAGGAGCCGTCGCCGATGTCCGAGAGCATGTCGAGGTCGGCGCCGGCGCAGAAACCGCGCCCCGCGCCGGTCAGGACGATGCCGACCACATCCGGATCGCGCTCGGCACGATCGATGGCGTGACGCAGCTCGTCGCCCATGCGATCGGTCCAGGCGTTGAGCTTGTCGGGCCGGCTCAGGGTGATGGTCGCCACCGGGTCGTCCACCCGGTAGAGAATCTGTTCGTACATGAGGCCTCCGCCCCGCCGGCGTCAGTGTACACTGCGCGCCCGTGACTGCCCGCTCCCGCGCGCCCCGCGTGCGCGCCGCCGCCCGCACCCTGTGCCGCGAGGTGGAGGCGCTGCGCTTCGGCGCCCCCGTCGCCCAGGTCTACAACCCGCTCGCCTACGCCTGGCGCGGCCACGCCGCCTACCTGAACGCGTTCGCGGTCGGACCCAAGCGCGTGGTCTTTCTGGGCATGAACCCTGGTCCCTTCGGCATGGCGCAGACCGGCGTCCCGTTCGGCGACGTCGCCATGGTGCGCGGATTCCTCGGGATCGAAGCGAAGGTCGGCAGGCCGGTCGACGAGCACCCCAAGCGCCCGGTGGACGGCTTCTCCTGCGCCCGCTCGGAGGTCTCCGGAACGCGGCTGTGGGGTGCCATCGCGGACCACTTCGGCACCCCGCAGCGCTTCTTCCGGCACCACTTCATCGCCAACTACTGCCCGCTCGCGTTCCTCGAGGCGGGCGGCCGCAATCGTACGCCGGACAAGCTCCCCTCGCGGGAGCGCGAGCTGCTCTTCGCCGCCTGCGACCGGCACCTGCGGCGCCTCGTGGCCCTGCTCGAACCCGAGCACGTTGTGGGGATCGGCGCCTTCGCCGAGCGCCGCGCGCGAGAGGTCCTGTCCGACACCGACGTGCGCGTCGCGCGCATCCTGCACCCGAGCCCGGCGAGTCCCCTCGCCAATCGGGACTGGGCTGGAACCGTGAAACGCCAGCTCGCAGATCTCGGCCTGTGCGGATCCGGCCGTTAGCTGCTGAGAGGGTTCGTTCGTCAAGTAACTGGAATCGCTCGGATGCCGGGACTCTTCTCCCTTCCGGCCTGGGAAGTCGTACGATCGCCAGGTCGAGCGCCCGAGAGTAGTTCCCTGAAATCACCCCCAATGGTCTCGACCTGAAAGGAGCAGACGGAATGAGCCATTCAGCACTCGTCGGCTGTGTCGCGATGGCGGCACTACTCGCAGCTGCGAGCCAAGCCCACGAAGCGGGTTCCAACAAGAACCCGTTGTCGTTTGGCGACGATCAGACCATCGTCGATCTGGACAAGGTCGTCTGGGGACCGCGGGCGATCGACGGTCTCGCGCCCGGCGCCGAGATCGCGGTGATACGTGGCGCCCTGGACAAGGACCACAGCGAATCGGTCGTCCGGCTACCGGCCGGCTACCTCCTCCGAAACCATACCCATACCAGCGACGAGCTCTACGTCTGGATCAGCGGAAGCTTCACGCTGGTCGCACACGACGGTACCGAGACCAAGTTCCGG
>CAXMOD010000161.1:0-20613 GCA_964194905.1 uncultured Desulfobacterales bacterium
GACGTAGTCGACCCCATTGATCCGGGCCGGGCGGAAGAAGCCGGGCAGCGCACTCGAGGCCTGCACCGCCTGCGAGATGGTCAGGCCGTGGTCGTGCTCGGGACCAAAGACCACGCGCTCGGCGGTGTCGAGGTCGCACGCCGTCACGTAGAGCTTGCGCTTGCGCTTGCGCGCGAAGCCGCGGAAGTCGTTGGGAATGCCGAGCCGCTCCAGGTTGATGCGCAGCCAGCGCTCGATGGTGGAGTTGTCGAAGAGGCCCGACGGGATGTGGTTGCTCAGCGCCGGAATGTCGCGCTTGGGCGAGACGTGCTTCATCAGACGAATGGCCAGGGTCTCGAGCCTGGCGTAGCTGGGGCGACGCAACGCGTCGCGTGCGGCAGGGCCGACCGCCTCCGCCAGCCCCGGCAACGAAGCCGCCAGGTCGAGCGCCACGCCGGGCGCGTAGGCAGCCAGGTCGTAGACGAACTTGGCCGGGCGCTCCACGAACTCGCGCCAGTTGGGGTTGTAGAAGTCGGTGGGCTTGAGGTGCTTGAGCCGTTTGCTGGAGCCGTCGAGCACGGCGACCATCTCGTCCGGCGTCACGCCCCCAGCGAGAGCCGCGGCCAGGATCGCGCCGGCCGAGAGCCCCACGTAGGTGTCGAAGTCCGTGACCTTGCGGCCAACCAGGAAGTCGTTCAGGGCCTTCAGCCCGCCGACCTTGAAGGCGCCGCCGGTGACCGCGCCGCCGGCCAGGACCAGCGCCACGTTGGACGGCCGGTCGCTCCGGACGCCGTCGCTCTTGCGGATCAGAGTGAGTCCCACGCCGCTCGTCCCCCGTCGTACGGAGCCCGCGTTGCCGTGGGGGGGTAGCCAGCCGAACGCTCCGAACGACCACGCGCAGCGGCAATTCGCTGCGACGCGTTAGGATACCCCTCACACGCCGGCGGAGCCAAGCCGAAAAAACCCGATTCCGGGGCCTCTAAATGCCCGAGATCGCTGCGATCCGAGGTTTTGGAGCAATTTCGCGCACATGAGGCGATTCTCCACAGCCCATGCCGCGACGCGTCGGCTTCGGAGGGGTGGGCCCGGAGCTGGTCCAACAGGGCGCCCGTGCCCACGCAGTTCTTGGGTCTGGAACCGCGGGTGTGGTAACTCAGTCTGAAGGCTGGAGGTCCCGTCACATGGCTGCGCGCAGGTCCGCAGCAATTGCTGCCGTCGCCCTCTGTGTCCTGTGGTCGGCGGGCTGCGCAACCACCACGACGACCGCCCCGCCCGACCCCAACACGCCCACGACGACGACGGCCCAGAGTCGCGGTCCCACGATCGGGCAACGCGCCGGCAGCGCGCTCGAAGGCGCGCTGATGGGCGCCGTGATCGGCGGACAGATGGGACCGATCGGCGCGGCGGTGGGAGCCGCCAGCGCGATGATCTACGCCGCGATCACCGGCCGGGTCCCCTTCTCCGCGGGGCCCTCCTGGGGCAGCGGCCCACTTCCCACGGAACGCGATCGCGAAGCCACACTCGAAGACGAGATCGAGCGCGAGATGGCGCGTCAGGCGTCGCTCGAGAACGAGATCGAGGACGAGCTGTCTCGCCAGGAGGGGCTGCTCCAGCAGATCGAGCGCGACGACGCGCTGGATGCCCCGCCGCCGCCCGTCGATCCCGTCGCATCGCTCCCGCCCGAGGCCGGCGAACCCACGGACAGCGACCCCCGCGCGGCCCCGGCGGAGCCCCAGGATCGCAGCCTGCCGGAGATCGTTTTCGAGCACGAGGAAATCCAGGTTCCCAAGGGCGCCTGGGACAACGACCGCAACATGACGGTGATCAAGCGCACGCTCGACGCCGACCGCGACGGCGCCCCCGAGCAGATCCGCTACGTCGACCCGCAGACGGGCCGCATCGTGCGCAAGGAGCAGGACCGCGACTACGACGGGCGCATGGACGCCTGGCAGACCTACAACGGCAGCTCCGTTCAATCGCGCCAGCTCGACGAAAACGACGACGGGCGACCGGACGTGTGGGAAGAGTACGGGGGCGGGAGCATGACCTCCCGCGAGGTGGACCGCGACCACGACGGAAACCGCGACGCCTTCTACGACTTCGAGGGCGGCTCTCTCGTGGAGGAGCGCCACGACACCAACGGCGACGGCCGCATCGACCTGGTCGTGACGTATCAGGACCGCGTGCGCGCGCGCTCGGAAGAAGACACGAGCAAGGACGGCCGCATGGACACCTGGACGACCTACCAGGTGGTGGGCGGCGCGGAGGTCATCTCCAACGTCGAACGCGACAAGAACGCCAGCGGATCGCCGAACGTCTTCGAGACCTACGAGCCCAGCGACGGCAAGCCGCAGCTCGTGCGCCGCGAAGAGGACGTGAATGGCGACGGCAGCATCGACATCATCTCGGTGTACGAGAACGGCCGCCTGGTCCGCCGTGAAGTCTCCGACCCCGCCCTCATGCCCCTCTAGCTCCGATCAAAAGTCTCGCGCCCGGGTCCGAGATCCTCCCTCGTCCGATGTGCCGTCGCAGTGGCCGAGCGAGCGGACCACCGCGACGCCTGCGATCGCCAGCTCGCACCGCCGGGGCCGAGGTCCAGTCACCCATCCCCACCCGATCCGGGCTAGGGCGTCGGTTCCTCCGGCCTGATCTCGAGCTCGCGGCGCTGCTTCTCGCGTTCGCGGAAGGCGTCGATGCGGCGACGCTCGAGCAGCAGCTGCAGCTCCTTGTTGCGCTTGCGGATGCGCTCGAGCTCCAGCGCCAGCTCCCGGTCGGAGAGCTCGGCCACCTTGAACTCGAGATCCACCTCCACGCTGGCGCGCGTGCCGTCGGAGGCGAGCGCCGTGATGCGTACGCGGTTGCTGCCCTCGCGCACGGGGACGAAGCCGGTGAAGGCGCCGTCCGGCGCCAGCTCCACGTCGGTGGAAAAATCGCCGGTCGTCAGGTTCGTGAAAACCAGGTCCTCGATGTTGGCGAACGAGACCCCCTGGAGCAGCACCACGATGTCGCCGGGATTCTGCACCGGCGTGTACTGGCCCAGCGTCACGCGCGCGATCTCGGTCAGCGCCACCGGGTAGGAGAGGGCGCCCGGGCCGAGGGCGTACGTGTTGATCATGATGCCGGCCTTGCGCGCCAGGCGCGACGCGTTGACGGCAGCCTCGATGTCGCCCGAGTCCGAGGAGTTGCCCCTGCCGATGGGGAGCGTGGGAATCCCGTCGGACAGGAAGAGGAGCACCTTGCGCGCGTCGCGCGGCGCGCTCTTGGCCCCGGGCAACCCCGCCAGCTCGGTGATGGCGAGGCGGATGCCCGCCGCGAAATTTGTGGCGCCGCGCGCCCCGCGCGCCTGCACCCCCAGCAACGCGCCACGCACACGCTCGTAGTCGTGGGTGAAGGGCACCTCGAGCCACGCGTCCTTCTGATCGGCGCGCAGGCGCTCGCCGGTCACCGGGTTGACCTCGCCGCCGTAGGTAAGGAGTCCCACGCGCACCCGGCGACTGTCCAGCTCACCGAGCAGCGCTTGCGCCGCGCTCACCTG
The DNA here is from genome assembly GCA_964194905.1 of uncultured Desulfobacterales bacterium. Lineage (GTDB taxonomy): Bacteria > Myxococcota_A > UBA9160 > UBA9160 > JAFDET01 > JAFDET01. Next base: position 3,515 of record CAXMOD010000161.1, read on the forward strand.
CGCCGCCAGGATGGTGTCCTCGGGATCGGTGGAGCGCACTTCGTCCGGAAACGTTCCTGGCGGAAGAAGCTCCATGTGCGGGTTGAAGCCGATGTCACCGTCGCCGTCTACGTCCACGCCGCTGGCTTCGCGCGTGGAGGCGGAGATGTCGACCCCGATCATCACGTCGAACTCGCCGGGCTGGTCGCCCTCTGCCACAGCGTTGCCGCGAATGGGCGCCACATGGGTCTTGTTGCGGACCACCTCGCCGGTCTTGGGGTTGTCCACGAAGATCTTCACCGGCGTCTCGGCGGCGGCCGCCGGCGACGCGCCGTGGACGGGCCCCGCTGCGAGCAGCAGCGCGGCCGTGAAGAGCACGGTCAGGGTCTGGAGGGGCTTCACGAGGCTTCCTGTCTCGCCACCAGGGTCCATGCGCTCTTCGACGCAGCCGGGCGCAGGCTCATTCGCCCGCCCCCGCTCCGCTCTCGCTCGCTTCGCCGGACGCCGTCGGCTCCGCAGGCGGCGCCGCTGCCGGCGGTTCCGCCTCCGCAGGCGGCGCGGCTGCCGGCGGTTCCGCCTCCGCAGGGGCGGCGGTGTCGGCCGCCCCGCTGTCGAGCACCTCGGGATCTTCCGCCGTCTCCTCCGCCTCGTCTGGCTCGACTTCCTCCTCGGGCGAGAGCCGATCCACCTTGGAGAGCATGCGGGTGAGGTCCGCGAGCCCCTCCAGCGCGACGGCTCCGGTCACGCCGAGACTCTCGGCGGAGCAGTGCGCCAGGTCGTCCTCGGCGGTGCCCGCGAGCGCGCCCGGCGGCTCGGTTCCTCCGTAGGCATCGTCGATCACGGCCACGACGCGGCGCAGGCCGCCCTCGATGAGCGAGTGGTGGAGCCCCGACGGAGTGCCGAACTCCGCGTCGGGCGGAAACGCAGCGCTGTGGCCGCTGCGCCGCGCCGCGCGCCACACCGCCTCGCGGTACGCGCGGTTGGAGAACAGATCGCGCTCGAAGCGCAGGTCCGGATCACACACCTGGCGGAAGACCATCGCCAGGCGGACGCGCCCGAGTTCCCCGGAGTCGCGCTGCTCGAACGCCCAGAGCCGGCTGCCCCAGCGCTGGCGCGAATCGACACCCCCGAGATCGCCGTCGAGGAAGGCCACGTGGGTGTCGTAGGCGAGCGGCTCGGCGGCGATGACCCGGGCCAGCTCCAGCACCACCGCGGGCCCCGATGCAGCGCCGTTGGCGGCGACGTTCACGAACTCCTCCGCCGGCGCTGTGTCGTAGCTCGCGGCGAGCAGGATTTCACCGCGGCCGCCGCGACCCGGGATCCGCGCACTCACGTGCACGTAGCTCGGCAACGCCCCCTCACCGTCTCCGGTCCCGTCGTCGAACTCCGCGGGCAGCTCGATCACCGTCTCGACCACAGTCAGACCGAGCTTCTCCAGCTCAGCGCGCAGGTAGTCGCGCGCGCGTGCGGCGCCGTCGCTGCCGTTCGTGCGCGGCCCGATCGCCACCAGCCTGCGCACGTCCTCGTAGGAACGCTCGGCGACGAAGACACGGCCTGCGGACGGCGACGCGGCCTGCGGGTCCGCGGCCGGACTTTCGGACTGGAGAAGGCCCGCACAGCCCAGGGCCAGGACCGCGAGACACGGAACAACGAGTCGTAGGGCACGCATGGGGCCCGCTACGATAGTCGCCTCGGCGCCGCCAAGCACCCGGCCGCTAAGAGCGTTTTCCCCGCCGCCCCGGGGGGGGGCGGCAGCCCGGGTTCCCGCACGCGCAACTTCCGTGACACGTTTCCGCCTCAGCGACCACTTCCCTGATGAGGGCCCCTCCTCGCGGGGCTTTTCAGAAGTGGAAGGCAGGGCTCGGCGATGTCGGGTCCTGCCTTCATTCTCTGAGGCCCTCACCAGGCCGCCCCCCCGAGCACGAAGAACGACCCCAGCGAATCCGGTCCCGACGGAGCACCGCCGAGCCGTGTCACGCGTATTCGGAGCATCCATCCTCGGGGTGGATGGCGTCGCCGTCGAAGTCGAAGTCCGGATCTCCTCGCTGCTGCCGCGGGTGGACATCGTCGGGCTGCCCGAGGCCGCCGTACGCGAGAGCGCCGCCCGGGTGCGCGGCGCCCTCGCCGCACTGGGCGAATCGTTCCCCCAGCAGCGCGTCACCGTGAACCTCGCCCCGGCCGGGCTGCGCAAGGCGGGCGCAGGCCTGGACCTGCCCATCGCGGTGGGAATCCTGGCAGCGGCCCATCAGCTCGAGGCCGGACCGCTGGAGGGGCTGGGGCTGCTCGGCGAACTTGCCCTCGACGGGCGTCTGCGCCCGGTGCGCGGGGCCCTGGCCCAGGTGCTGGCGCTGCGCGATGCCGGCTGCCCCCGCGCTCTGGTCCCCGCCGGCAACGGGCCGGAAGCCGCGCTGGCGCCCAGGATCGAGGTGTGCACCGCGACGCATCTGTCCGAGGTGCTGGCTCACCTGAGGAGCGCCCGACCCTTGCCGAGTCCGCAGCCGCCGGCTGCAGGTGCAGCCGCGCGCGGCCCCGACCTGATCGACGTGCGCGGACAGGAAGGCGCCAAGCGCGCACTCGAGGTGGCGGCCGCAGGCGGTCACGCCCTCCTCCTGCAGGGACCGCCGGGCTCCGGCAAGACCATGCTGGCGCGGCGCCTGCCCGGACTGCTGCCGCCGCCGGACCGCGAAGAGGTGCTCGAAGCCACCCGCATCCACGGCGCCTCGGGTCGACTCGACGCAGCGCACCCCGTCGTGGACCAGCGACCCTTTCGGGCTCCGCACCACTCGGCCAGCGCCGCGGGCCTTCTCGGAGGCGGCGTCGGCCCGCGCCCGGGCGAAGTCTCCCTCGCCCACACGGGAGCCCTCTTCCTCGACGAGCTGCCGGAGTTCGACCGCCGCGCGCTAGAGGGCCTGCGCCAGGTGCTGGAGGACCGGCGCGTGGTGATCTCCCGCGCGCGGGGGAGCTGTGTCTTTCCAGCCCGCTTCCAGCTGGTGGCGGCAGCCAACCCCTGCCCGTGCGGCTGGCGTCTGTCGCGGGTGCGCGAGTGCCTCTGCGACGACAGCGCCGTGGCGCGCTACGCCGCACGCCTCTCGGGACCGCTCGTCGATCGCCTCGACCTGCGCGTCGACGTCCCGGCCGTCCGGTGGAAGGACCTGGACGCACCTGCGACGGCACAGGGACCCACGAGCGCCGACGTGCGCGCCCGGGTGGAGACGGCGCGCGTGATCCAGGGTCGGCGCCTGGCCGATCACCCCGGGCGCACGAACGCGGAGATCCCGGACGAGGCGCTCGACGCGCTCGTGGACGCCCACCCCGAGGCGCGCGCGCTCCTCGGGCGCGCCGTCGACGGCCTCGGCCTGTCGGCCCGCGCCGCGCGCCGAGTGCTGCGCGTGGCCCGCACCATCGCCGACCTCGCCGGCGAGCGCCGCGTGGGGACCGCCGCAGTCGCGGAGGCGCTGGCGTATCGCGGCAGGGCCGGATGAAGCGGACACCCACCTCCGGACGAGCGTCCGAAACACGACACCGCAGTAACGAGAATTGACACCCCGGCTGTGTCCGAGCGGAAGTGCAGCGGCTTGTGGCACTCGCAACCCGTCGATTTTGCGTGAGTTTCAGGGAAGGTTCCCGGAGACACTGAACTGGCACGCATTCTGCTTCGTCCAAGGGTCGAGGGGGAGAAGAGGTAATGGCAGCACCGGCAACGCTCGCGGGCCCGAGCCCCATGGACGTGACCCTGTTGGAACTCATCCGGGTCCTGGGCGACCTCACGGACAACGACCGAGAGGTTGTGACCGTGGCGCTCCACATGATCCGCAGCGGCAGCGTGCGACTCTGCGGCAGCTTCCGGGGCCGCCTCGAAGACTTCTGACCCCAGGGCTACCATGCTCCGCCGGGGGGTTCGCATTTGGCGGAACAGGAGTCCTTTGCCTTCCGAAAGGCCGCGGCAGCCGGGAAGACCGGTTCCACGAGGAAGTCCGGTTCCAAGAAGAAGTCCGGCTCCAAGAAGGCCGGGCCCAAGCGGAAGTCGCCTTCCCCGCGCAAGAGCAAGGGTGCCAGCGCCGCTGCCGAGCCGGCCGGCGAATCCACCAAGGGCGGTGGTCGCGGCCGCGCCTCCGCCAAGGATCTCGCCAAGCAACAGCGTGACATCTCCGTCAGCGAGTTCTTCGCCAAGAACCGCCACCTCCTCGGCTTCGACAATCCCAGCAAGGCGCTGCTCACCACGGTGAAGGAAGGCGTCGACAACTCCCTCGACGCCTGCGAAGAGGCCGGCATCGTTCCCGAGATCCGCGTCGAGATCAGCCAGCGGGACGAGACGCGCTTCCGTATCGCCATCGAGGACAACGGCCCGGGCATCGTGAAGGCCCAGGTCCCCAAGATCTTCGGTCGTCTCCTGTACGGCTCCAAGTTTCACCGGCTGCGCCAGAGCCGAGGACAGCAGGGCATCGGCATCAGCGCAGCCGGCATGTACGGCCTCCTCACCACCGGCAAGCCCGTGGTCATTACCACGCGTACCGGGCCGACCAAGGATGCGCATCACTTCGAGCTGGTGATGGACACCCAGAAGAACGAGCCGCGCGTGAAGGTGGACCAGACCATCGACTGGACGCGCGACCACGGGACCCGCGTGGAGATCGAGCTCGAGGGCAACTACCGCGGCGGGCAGCACTCGGTGGACAACTACATTCGCCAGATCTCGCTGGCGAACCCCCACGCCGAGATCACCTACGTGCCGCCCAAGGCCGAGGAGCACGGCGCCGAGCACACCTTCCCGCGCGTCACCGACGAATTGCCGCCGGAGACCGACGAGATCAAGCCCCACCCGTACGGGGTGGAGCTGGGCGTGCTGATGCAGATGTTCCGCGACACTCGCTCGCGCAACGTGCGTGGCGCGCTGATGGCGGATTTCTCGCGCGTGTCCGGGCGCATCGCCAGCGAGATCTGCAAGCGGGCCAAGGTGTCGCCCACGCGCCGCCCCAAGGAGGTGACGCGCGAGGAGGCCGAGGCGCTGCACAAGGCCGTCAGCGCCACCAAGATCATGGCACCGCCGACGGATTGCATCGCGCCCATCGGCGATGAGTTGATCGGGAAGGCGCTGCGCGCCGAGGTGGAGGCCGATTTCTACGCGGCAATCACCCGGCGACCCACGGTGTATCGCGGCAACCCCTTCCTGATCGAAGTGGGGATCGGCTACGGCGGGAAGATGAGCGCCGAGGATTCGGCCACCGTCTACCGCTACGCCAACCGGGTTCCGCTCCAGTACCAGCAAGGTGCCTGCGCGATCACCAAGGCCATCACGAGCACCGACTGGAAGTCCTACCAGATGCAGCAACCGCGCGGAGCGCTCCCCGTCGGGCCGATGCTCCTGATGGTGCATATCGCCAGCGTCTGGGTGCCCTTCACCTCCGAGAGCAAGGAGGCGATCGCCAACTACCCGGAGATCATCAAGGAGATCCGGCTCGGCCTGCAGGAATGCGGCCGGCGCGTGGCCACCCACATCCGCAAGCGGCGCCGCGAGGCCGACGAAGCCAAGAAGCGCGCCTACATCGAGAAGTACATCCCGCAGGTCGCCGTCGGGCTCCAGCAGATCCTGGGTCTCTCGGACCGCGACCGGGACAAGGTGGTGGACGACCTCTCGGACGTCCTCGAACGCTCGAGGAAGATGTAGGACCATGGCAGCACGCAAGAAGAAGGCGACGCCGCGCAAGAAGGCCACCCGCAAGACCGGCGGCCCTCCCCGCAAGAAGACGCCCGGGAAGACGGGCCGGAAGGCCAGCGCCGGGCCCGTTCACCAGCGCGCCACCAACACGCAGACCGTGGACGCGATCATCGGGACCGCAAAGGACGTTCACCAGGCGATCCGCAAGCACCGCAAGCCCGACCTGGAGTTCCCTCTGCGCGCCCTCTCGAACGTCTCGTACTCCAAGAAGACGGGCTACTTCGAGATCGGTCGCGGCAAGAAGACCCGCACACTCACCGTCAACACCGTGAAGACCTTCGCCCAGACCCTGCGCATGATGGGCCTCTCGAAGGAGCTGGTGGAAACGAACGACTTCGCGACGAAGCGAGACGCCTACTATCAGAGCAAGAACTGGGAGGAGGCGCGCTTCGACGAGCAGACCGAGTCGGACGCGGTGATGGACGACATCGAGGCGCTCTTCTCCACGAGGCACGTGTCGCGCGAACAGCTGCGCTTCGTGCCCGACGAGCACGGCGGCGCAGTCTCGGGGCAGCTCATCGTGCTGGACCCGGACCGGGAGACCGGCGAGGTGGTCCGCATCGACTGCACGCGCTTCGGCTCCGGCGCCTACTCCATCCCATCCAGCGTGGAGCAGCTCTCCTTCGAGACGGACGCCGACTTCCTCCTGGTCATAGAGACGGGCGGCATGTTCCAGCGCCTCCAGAGCCACAAGTTCTGGGAGACCGCGAACTGCATCCTGGTCTCGATGGCGGGCGTGCCGACCCGCGCCACGCGCCGCTTCATCCGCAAGCTCTCGGACGAGTGCCGCCTGCCGGTGTACGCCTTCGTGGACTGCGACCCCTACGGCATCTCCAACATCTACCGCACGCTGAAGGTCGGCTCGGGCAACGCGGCTCACCTCTCCCAGTTCTTCTGCGTGCCCCAGGCGCAGTTCCTGGGCGTAACCCCGCAGGACATCATCGACTACGAGCTCCCCACCCACCCGCTCCAGGACGTGGACATCAAGCGCGCCAAGGACGCGCTCAAGAACGATCCCTTCTTCCAGTCCCACAAGGAATGGAAGAAAGCCATCGAGCAGCTGCTCAAGATGAACGTGCGCGCCGAGCAGCAGGCCCTGGCCAAGTGGGGCCTCAACTACGTGATCGAGGAGTACCTGCCCCAGAAGCTGGCCAGCCCTGCCCGCTTCCTGCCCTAGCCCTCGCCCACCGACCCGCGCGCTACACTGCCGCCCGCCATGAAGGGAATCGTCCTCGCCGGTGGAAGCGGGACGCGGCTGCACCCGATCACGCGCGCCGTGTCCAAGCAGCTGCTGCCGATCCACGACAAGCCGATGGTGTACTACCCGCTCAGCAGCTTGATGCTCGCGGACGTGCACGAGATCCTGCTCATCACCACACCGCGCGACCAGGCGGCCTTCCAGGAGCTGCTGGGGGACGGCAGCCGCTTCGGCATCTCTCTTTCGTACGCCGTGCAACCGAGCCCCGACGGCCTGGCTCAGGCCTTCGTGATAGGGCGTGAGTTCGTGGGAAACGACCGCGTGGCGCTGGCCCTGGGCGACAACGTCTTCTACGGCGCGGGACTGGCCGGTCTCCTGGAGAACGCTGCCGGACGCGAGAGCGGCGCCACGGTCTTGGGCACGTGGGTGCACGACCCGGAGCGCTACGGCGTGATCGAGCTGGACGCCGAGGGGCGTGCGGTCTCGCTCGAAGAGAAGCCCGCCCAGCCGCGCTCCCATTGGGCGGTGACGGGCCTCTACTTCTACGACAACCGGGTGCTCGACGTGGCCGCGGGGCTCAAGCCCTCGACGCGCGGAGAGCTCGAGATCACCGACGTGAATCGGCAGTACCTCGAATGGGGCGAGCTCCACGTGGAAAAGCTGGCGCGCGGCATCGCCTGGCTCGACACCGGCACGTTCGAGACTCTCGAGCAGGCGTCGAGTTTCATCCAGGTCGTGCAGGACCGACAAGGGCTCAAGGTCGCCTGCCTCGAGGAGATCGCGTACCGCAAGCACCTTCTCGGCCGCGACGAGCTGATGCGTCTGGGCCACGAGATGAAGAACAACGCCTACGGGCAGTACCTGCTGCAGGTCGCGGAAGAGGACGCATGAAGTTCCAGTCGACGGAGCTGCCCGGCGTGGTCCTCGTCGAGCCCGACGTGCACCGCGACGAGCGCGGCTTCTTCCTGGAGACGTACCAGGCGGCGCGCTACCGGGAGAACGGGATCCCGGTGGAGTTCGTGCAGGACAACCACTCGGCCTCGGTGCGCGGGACCCTGCGTGGCCTCCACGCCCAGCTGACCCCCCGTCCCCAGGCAAAGCTCATTCGCGTGCTGGACGGCGAGATCTTCGACGTCGCTGTAGACGCGCGTGTGGGCTCGCCCACTTTCGGCCGCCATGTAGGCGCGAGGCTCTCCTCGGACAACCATCACCAGATCTACGTTCCGGCGGGCTTCCTCCACGGCTTCGTCGTGCTCTCCGAACGCGCCGAGGTGGAGTACAAGTGCTCGGCGCTCTACGCGCCAGAGTGCGAGGTGGCGGTCATCTGGGACGACCCCGACATCGCGATCGACTGGCCGGTGGAGCGGCCGGTGCTCTCGCCTCGCGATTCCGTCGCGCCGCGCCTCGCGGACGTCCGCGAGCGTCTCATGCCCTACGAGGGCGGCGACCCGGACTAGCTCGTGAAGATCCTGCTCGTCGGCGCCACGGGCCAGCTGGGCCGCGCCCTGCGCCCGGTGCTCGCCGCCCATGACGTAGTGGCGCTCGACTCCCGGCAACTCGACGTACGAGACGCCGACGCGGTGCGTACGATCCACGCCGCACGGCGGCCGGACGCGGTGCTGAACTGCTCGGCGTGGACCGACGTGGACGGCGCCGAGGCCGATCCGAAGGGCGCCTTCGCGCTGAACGCTGACGGCCCGCGCAACCTCGCCGAGGCCGCGCGCGAGCACGACGCGGCACTGTTGCACGTCTCCACGGACTACGTCTTCGACGGCGAGCGGGACGGACCCTGCGTCGAGAGCGACGCTCCAAACCCGCTCCAGATCTACGGCCAAAGCAAGCTCGCCGGGGAGCGGGCCGTGCTCGAGACGTGGGAGCGCGCCTGGGTGGTGCGCACCGCGTGGCTCTACTCGACCACGGGACGCAACTTCGCCCTCACCATGCGCGGCCTCGCCGAGCGCGGCGAGGTGCGTGTGGTGAACGACCAGTTCGGCTGTCCGACCTACGCCCCCCACCTGGCCGCGGCCCTGGGTGAGCTGCTCGAGGGCGACGCCTTCGGTCTCCGCCACCTGGCGGGCGACGGCCTGGCCAGCTGGTGGGAGTTTGCATGCACGCTGTTCCAGGCCCAGGGCCTCGACGTGCGAGTCGAGCCGGTCACGACCGACGCGTTCCCGCGACCGGCCCAACGCCCGCGACGCGTGGAGCTGCGCTCCGAGCGGGAGCCGGCGCTCCTCCTGCCGCGCTGGGAGGACGGCGTCGCGGCCTTCGCACGGGACGTCGGAGCCTGAGCCGAGCCTAGAAGTCTTCCTCGAGGTCGAAGCTCTCGGGGTCCTCGCCCGAGATCACCTTGCTGGGGGCCCCGCAATAGGTGCAGAAGACCTCGTCCCCGAGGCGCTCGTCACCCGCCAGCGGCACATCGGCGTTGCAGATGGGGCAGGCGAGGTCCTTGGCCATGGGGGCAGGATCGGCGCCTGACGCGGCTCGCTTGAGGCCTGCCCGGGCTTCCGAGTGCCTTGCGCCGTTCAGCCCTTCAGCCAGCCAGTTGACCGGCCGTTAAGCCGGGTTTAGGATTGGTCGGACCAAAGCTGCGCGCCCCAGAGGATTCCCATGAGCACCGCCGAGCTGCCCGAGAAGCACCCCGTCCAGACCGAGGGGGTGAAGGCCGCCCTCGAAGCCATCTACAACTGGAACTACGAGCCGGAAATCGACGAGCTCCGCACGCTCTACGCCAACGCCCTCGACCGCCAATGGATCGCGGTGCGCGACCTCGACTGGAGCCGCGAGATCGAGCGCGAGGCGTTCTCCGACACCTTCTCGGTGGGAGGCTTCCCGATCCAGGAGACGAACTTCTGGAAGAACCTTCCCGCCGATCAGCGCTGGGAGGTCTCGCGCCGCAGCGCCGCCTTCATGCTGTCGAACTTCCTGCACGGCGAGCAAGGCGCACTGATGGTCGCGGCCCAGCTGGTGAGCGCGGTGCCCCACACCGACGGCAAATTCTACGCGGCGACCCAGACCATGGACGAGGCGCGCCACGTCGAGGTCTTCGCCGCCTACATCAACAAGCTCGACGAGATCTGTCCCATCGCACCGTCGCTGAAGAAGCTCCTCGACGCGGTGCTCTCCGCCGAATCGTGGCTGCACAAGGCCGTCGGGATGCAGGTGGTCACCGAGGGGTTGGCCCTCTACAGCTTCCGCGACATGCGCAACGCCACCCGCGAGCCGCTGCTGAAGGACCTGCTCACCTACGTCTCCCGCGACGAGGCACGTCACACGGGCTACGGCATCAAGTACCTGAACGCCGTCGTGCCCACGCTGACGGACGAGGTGAAGGCGGACCTCGAAGATTTCGCGTTCGAGGCGGCGCGCCTGCTGGTCGACTCCCGCGCCGGGACCTCCATGCGCGATTCGGTGCTGACCATCTGGAAGGAGGCCGGTATCGACCCCGTGTCCGGCATGGCCGAGCTGGCCAAGGAGCGCGACACCATCCGCAGGGCCTTGGAGAAGACGGGCGGGCGGCGCGGACCGGTGCGGGGCTTCGTCATCCCCACCCTGCGCGCGATCGGGCTGTTCAGCCCGCGCATCGAGGAGCACTTCCAGGACATGTTCGATGCCAACCTGGGCGAGATGGCCGGGCGAATCAGCGACGACGCAACCGAGGTCCCCGAGGACCTGGAGGCCTGGGTCGAGTCCACCTAGGCCACCGGCACTGGCCCACAGCCGTCTCGGGCCGGGTGCCTAGCGAAGCGGAAGCGGCCGGCCGTCGAGCTTGGGCGGCGTGGGTACGCCCAGCATCTCCGCCAGGGTGGGCGCCAGGTCCACGCTGCGCGCCGCGCCGCGCAGCGTCCCGGCCTCGACCCCCGGGCCGAACAAGACCAGGGGTACGGCCCGGTCATAGAGGTAGGGCGTTCCGTGGGACGTTCCGGAGGGGTAGGGGGTCACGAGACAATCCTCGGCGGTCTGGACCACCAGGTCGCCGCCGCGCTCGGGGTGGTCCGAGTTGGCGTACAGCGCCGCCAACGGCTGCGGACCGTCGCCGGCGGCGATCTCTGCAGCCGTCCACACCCGTGCCACCACCGGCTGCGCTTCCAGCAGCGCCTTGACCCTGGCGATCACCGCCTCGGGGTCTGCTCCGTTCGCCTCGGCCCGAGCGCGGTTGATGCCCAGGTGCAGGCCCGCCAGCACCACCCACGGGGCCTCACCCGCCCGTCCGAAGTGCTCCTCCAGCGACGATTCGAGGGCGGCCCGCAGACCGCGCGCGTCCACGCGCCCACCGCGGATCGGACAGCGGCCGAGCCCGGACTCCGCGAGCCACTCCGGGAGCGGCAGCACGCCGTGGTCCGAGGTCATGCCGACCACGATGCCTCCGCGTCCGACCCGCGTCTCGACGAAACGCAGGAAGTCGCCCAGCGCCTGGTCCACGTGTAGCAACGCGTCTCGGGACTCCTGGCTCCAGGGCCCGTAGTAGTGGCCCACCAGATCGACGGCGGAGAGCGAGATGGCCAGCAGGTCCGGCACGTCGTCCTGACCCAGGCCCTCGTGCTCGATCAGCGCCCGGGCGAAATCCAGGGTCACCTCGTCCAGGTGGGGCGTCACCCATAGCTGCTCCAGGGTCCGCTCCCGCTCTGCGTCCGCTAGGGGGTGCGGGGAGACGCCCGAGTAGCGGTCGATCTCGCGCTCGTACTCGTCGGGCCGCGCGCCGTTGGGCGGCGTTCCGCTGGGGTGCTCCCACTGCGCCGGCAACCCGCTCACGAAGCCTCCGGCACCGCTGCCGTTGAATTTCTCTACCCAGTCCGGGAGATCCGGCCGGTACCAGGCGCTGGTCGTGAAGCCCATCGCGCCCCGGGTCTCCAGCCAGTAGGCGGCGTCTGGATGCTGCCCGCCCAGGCTGATCGCCGCCCGGTCCTTGGCCGATATGGAGAAGACGCGCGCGCCGGGCCGCGCCGCCTTGAGCCAGTCGCCGAGCGCGTCGGCCTCGATGACGCGCGGCGAGCGACCGACCTCGGCTCCGATGACCAACGAGCCGGGCGCCGGATCGTCCACGCAGTAGACGCTCCGTCCGGTGCTGCGGTCGATGTACACGTTCCCCGGCACGCCCACCGGGCCGGGGTGGCGCCCCGTGGACGCGGCCACGTGGCCGGGGCAGGTCTCGGTGACGGCGTGGTCGATGACCGCATCGGCGAACACACGGCCTTCGCGCGCCAGGCGCCCCAGGCCGCCGGGCAGGCTGGGATCGAGCCGGTCCGCCCGGAGCTGGTCCACCACCAGGAGGAGCGCCAGGCGCGGCTCCCGGGGCGGCGGGCGACATTCGGCGCCCAGCCCCACGATGGCCGCGAGCGCGACCACGGCTGCGCCCGCGTGGGTCAGTCCTCGCGGCACTCGCGGCAATGACCATAGAGTTCGTGGCGATGGCGCAAGATGCGGAAGCCATAGCGCTCGGCGATCCGGTCCTGTGCCGACTCGATCATGCGGCACTCGAACTCGATGATCTTTCCGCAGCGAACGCACACCAGGTGATCGTGGTGTTCGTGGCTGATCTCGTAACGGGTGATCCCGTCTTCGAACTTGCGCTCGGCGGCCAGGCCCGCGTCGCACAGCAGCTTCATGGTGCGGTAGATAGTCGTGTAGCCGATGTTGGAGTGCTCGCTGCGCACGCGTTCGTAGAGATCCTCCGCCGTGATGTGACCTTTCACCTCCACGAAGACCTCAAGAATCGCATCGCGCTGGCGCGTGTGACGAAGGTTGTGATCGTCCAGGTAGCGCGCCAGCGACTGTCGCTCGACGTCGTGCGCCATGGCGGATCGACTCTACGAGAGCTTCCGGGGCCGGGCAAGTCGCTCACTTCATCCATGCAACAGGTCTTCGGCGGCACCGGCGATCTCATCGTCGGCGTCCTCGGCCAGGAGTCGCAGCTGGCTGCGCAGGCCCGCCGGCAACGCGTCCGGCGGCCCGGCCACCAGCGCCTCGAGGGCGCCCACGACCAGCTCTCGTTGCCCGCTGTCGAGAAAGATCGACGCCAAGGCCGGATCGCTCGGGTAGCCGACCGCGTCGCGGTACGCGGCGCACGCCGCCGACAGTTCCGGGGTGCCGTGGGCGTCGCGAACCGCCCGGGCGAGCCCCTCACCCTCCGCGCCGCCCGGATCGCCCGCGAAGATGCCCTCGATCTGTTCCAGGTACTGCTTCGTGGCCTGGCGCGAGCGGGCCTCGGCTGCCGCACCGCGTGGGCGTCGCTCGGCGCCACCGTGAGTGGTCCCGTCGCGCGCGCGATCGATCTCCCGCCAGCTCTTGCGGGGTCGCTCGTCGCGATCGTCGCCGCTCACGGACCGAGCTCCGCCTGAAGCAGCATCAGGTTGTGCTGAGCGGAGGGACTGGAACAGTTCCGAGCCACCGCGCGCGCAAAGGTATCTCGCGCGTCACGGCGACGGCCCGCCTGGAGATAGGCGAGGCCCAGGTGGTTCTGGATCTCACCCGACTCCGGCCAGAGCTCGGCGGCCCGCTCCAGGTCCGCGACCGCGGTAGCCGTCTGCTCGTGTTCGAGCGCATCGGTCCCGCTCTGGTAGAGGCGGGTGGCCCTCCAGTTCGCGCAACCGAGCGCACCGCCGAGGGCCCCGCTTGCCAGCGGCAGCAAGACGAGGACGACGGTCGAGAACCGAGCCATCGGGGAGGTTGGTACCCGTTACCCTCTGGCATGGCCACCCCGGCTCCGCAGCCGATTGACGCTCCCCGGGCTGCATCCGCGGCGGGCGGGTTCCGCGAGGTGGCCCTGCTCGCCTATCCCGTCGTCCTCCAGAACATGTCCGTCACCCTGCTCCAGCTGGTGGACAGCGCCTTCGTGGGCCGGCTGGGCCCGACGCCGCTCGGTGCCGTTGGCTACGGCGGCGTCTGGTACTGGACCGCGTTGTGCTTCTTCATGGGCACCGCCACCGGCGTGCAGACCTTCGTCTCCCAGGCCCACGGGGCGGGCCGCGAGCGCGAGTGCGGCGGGTGGGCGTGGCAGGCGATCTACGGCCTGGTCCCGGCGGCTTCCGCCGTGCTGATCCTCTTCGCCGCGGTGTTCCCGCTGATGCTCGAGCTGCTGGGCCCGTCCGCGGAGCTGCGAGAGACCGCCACGGCGTACTTGCGGCCGCGCTCGTTCGGGGCCGCGGGCGCCGTCACCGCCATGGTGCTGGCCTCGTTCTTTCGCGGGATCGGAGACACCCGCACACCGCTGTTCGCCATGGTGGCGGCCAACGTGTTGAACGGAGTGCTCGACTACGGGCTCATCTTCGGGAACCTCGGGCTTCCGCGGCTGGGCGTGGCGGGCGCGGGCGCGGCGAGCGCGTTCTCCGAGTGGACCTACGCCGCCCTGCTGCTCTGGGCCTTCCGGCACCGCCGCGTGTCCGGCCCCTTCTCCACGCAGCCGGTGCGCCCGGCACGTGCCCTGCTGGTGCGCCTGCGGCGCATCTCGCTCCCCATCGGCGGCCAGTGGTTCCTGGAGATGATCTCGTTCGCGCTCTTCACGACGCTGGTGGCGCGCATGGGCGACCGCCAGATGGCGGCCAGCCAGGCCTTCCTCTCGCTGCTGCATCTGTCGTTCATGCAGGTGGTGGGCATCTCGGTCGCGGCGGGGACGCTGGTGGGCCGCTACATCGGCGCCCAGGATCTCGCCGCGGTGCAACGCAGCTACCGGAACTCCCAGCGTCTCGGGTTCATCGTGGTGGTGGTCGTAGCCGCGCTCTTCCTCGGGATTCCGGATCTGCTGATGCGCATCTTCACCGAAGACGAGGAGGTGATCCGGCTGGGGCGCCCGCTCCTTGCGGTCGGCGCGCTGTTCCAGCTCTTCGACGCCGTGGCCATCGTGGCGAGCGGCTCGCTTCGCGGCGCCGGCGACACGCGCTGGCCCTTCGTCGTGCAGACGACGCTGGCGTGGACCGCCTACTTGCCGCTGGCGTACGGGATGGGTGTGCTGCTCGAAGGGGGACTCATCGGCGCGTGGCTCGGCGGCGCCGTGTACGTGCTGCTTCTGTCCTGGGTCCTGTCGCGCCGCTGGCGCTCGGGCGCGTGGAAGGAGATGGCGATCTAGGCGTCTTCGCCGTCGCCCTCGCTGCCTCGATGCAGGCGCAGGCGCGCGACGATGGGCAGGTGGTCGGAGGCGCGGCGCGACGCCGTCGAGTCGTGCGCGGCCATGGACATGACCTGGGCACCGCGCGCGTAGATGCGATCGAGGGCGAGCACCGGGCGCATGGCCGGATAGGTGGCCGGCCAGTCGCGGTTGTGGTGCTCGTCCATCGTGCGCGCCAGCGTGCGGCTGGCCTTGTCGCGCCGCCAGGCATTCATGTCGCCCAGCAGCACGCCGGGTCCGGCGCGCAGCAGCGGGTGCTCCAGCACCGAATCCACCTGGCGATGGCGGGTGCGGTCCACCAGCGCCAGGTGCGCGGCCACCACGTTGAGCGCCTCGCCGCCGCCGAGCGTGTCGAAGCTTGCAGCGAGCGCCACGCGCCGCTCCATGCGCGTGAAGGTGAGGTCGAGGACCTGCACGCTGGCGATGGGCCAGCGTGAAAGGATGGCGTTGCCGAGCTGGCCGAGCCGGTGCACACGCGTCACCGCGAAGGCCACGTGAACGCCGAGCGCTTCCGCCAGTCGCTCCAGGGGATCCTCACCGCTGAACGGACGCAGCACCTCCTGCAGCGCGATGATGTCGGCGCCCAGCTCGGAGATGACGAAGCCGGCGCGCGCAGCGTCGGGCGCTGCGCGTCCCGAGATGCCGGTCCAGCGGTGCACGTTGTACGTCGCCACCGAAACGTCGCGCGGCATGGGCCCCGTAGTGGTCGGCAGCATGGGAGCGCGCACCACGCCGAGGTGCGGCATGTCGAGGCGCTCGGGCTCGCGGCGGCGGACCGAGCGCCGGCGCGAGCGGCGGAGGGCGACCATCTGCGCGCAGCATACCGGTGGGCTCGGCGACGCGCAGCCGGGGCGACAAGCCCCCGTCGTGATTCGGCCTTGGGGGATCGCCCACAAGCGATCGCCCGGTCTGGCCGATACGCTCCCCACCTATGGCGAGGCGCACGCGCAGCCCCCTGGGGTCGCTCCTCGACGCACCGGCTGTGCGCGAGGCCACGCAGGCCCTCTTGGACGCAGTGGCAGAGGAGGCCGCCGGGCGCGCCCTGGCGCCCGAGGCCTACGCCCGCGCGATCCGTGACGTGGGACGCCTGCGGGGCCGCCCGTTGCCCTTCCCGGCGCTGCTGGGGCGCAGTGGTGGCGGCGCGCGCGTGCAGCTCGCCGACGGCACCGTGAAGCTCGACTTCATCGGCGGCATCGGTGTGCTCGCCTTCGGCCACTCCGATCGCGATCTGCTGGAGACCGCGGTTGCGGCGGCGGCCGCCGACACGGTCTTCCAGGGCCATCTCTACCCGGGCCCGGAGTACCTCCAGCTCTCGCGGGCGCTCCTGCGGCACGCCGGCAAGCGCTTGAAGCACGTCTGGCTCTCCGTCTCCGGGGCGGCGGCGAACGAAAACGCGCTCAAGATGATCTGGCAGAAGCACAGCCCCGCCGACCGCATCGTGCTGTTCGAAGGCGGCTTCGCCGGACGCACCACCAGCCTGGCCGAGCTCACCGACCGGCCCGCCTACCGGCAGGGCCTGCCCCTGCGCGGCAACGCGCTGTACATCCCGTTCCACGACCCCGACGACGCGGACTCCACCCAGCGCAGTCTCGACGCGCTCGACGCGCACCTGCGCCGCAACGAAGGTCGCGTGGCCGCGATGCTGTTCGAGCTGGTGCTCGGCGAAGGCGGCGTCGAGACCGCACCGCCGCCGTTCTTCGCGGCGCTGATGCAGCGCTGCAAGGAAGCGGGTGTGGCCGTCTGGGTGGACGAGGTGCAGACCTTCGCGCGCACCGGGGAGCTCTTCGCGTTCCAGACCTTCGGCCTCGACGAGTGGGTGGACGTGGTCACGTGCGGCAAGGCGCTCCAGGGGAGCGCGGTGCTCTTCCGCAAAGCCTACAACCCGGGGCCCGGTCTAGTGTCCGGAACCTTCGCCGGCTCCACCGTCGGCATGGCCGTCGCAGAGCGCCTGATCGAACGCCTCGAGGGCGAGGGCTACCTGGGACCCGAAGGGCGCGTGGCGGTGTTGGAACGCCGCCTGGAGCGGCGCTTCGACATGCTGGCGCGCGACCTGCCGCGCGCGGTGGGACGGCGCTCGGGCATCGGGGCCATGCAGGCCTTCGTGCCGT
>CAXMOD010000162.1:0-12685 GCA_964194905.1 uncultured Desulfobacterales bacterium
CACAGCGAGGGCCGCGCCTGCCCGCGCCGCGAGATGCAGATCCGGGTGGTGAAGCTCGACGGATCGCGCGCCGGCGTTGGAGAGGAGGGCGAGTTCCGCGTCAAGGGCCCGCAGCTCTGCAAGGGCTACCTCGACGCCGCACTCGACACCGAGGCCTTCGATGAGGATGGCTTCTTCCGCACCGGCGACCTGGGCCACCTGGACGAGGGCGGCTGGCTCTACGTCACCGGCCGCCTCAAGGACGTGATCATCCGCAAGGGCGAGAACATCAGCGCCAAGGAGATCGAGGAGCTCCTCTTCGAGCACCCCAAGGTCGAGGACGCGGCGGTGATCGGCTTGCCCGACCCGGAGACCGGCGAGCGTGCCTGCGCAGTAGTCGTGTGCGCCGACCCGACCAATCCGCTCGGCTTCGACGAGATGAACGACTACCTGCGCGGCCGTGACCTGATGGCCCAGAAGCTCCCGGAACGACTGGAACGGGTCGACGAGCTACCGCGCAACCCCACCGGCAAGGTGCTGAAGCACGAACTGCGCGCCCGTTTCAGTTGACCAGCGGGACGCTCTACTCAAGTCGCGCTGTTGCGGATGCCGGCGAGGGCCATCTGGACCATGGGGCCGACCATGCGCGGGTGGACGCGGCCGCCGTGGAAGAAGAGCCTGACGGCGATGGGGCCCACCACGAGATCCGCTGCCAGCTCCAGATCGATGCCGCGGCGCAGCTCGCCGCGCTCCTGGGCGCGCTCGAGGGCGCGCCGCAGCGGCTGACGCCGGCCCTTCAGCACCGGTTCGAGCAGCTCGGAGAGCTCAGGATTGTGGGCGCGCTCGCCAACCAGACTGGGCATGACCGCAGCCAACGGCGTCGAGTTGAACAGGTTCAGGTAGTCGCGGAGCATCTTCTCGAGGTCGGCGACCAGGTCGCCGGTGTCCACCTCTTCCATGCTCGGGAGCTGGCTGAACGCTTCCACCACCAGCGGTAGCTTCGACGCCCAGCGTCGGTAGATGGTGGCCTTCCCGACGCCGGCGCGGTTGGCCACACCCTCGACGGTGAGCCCGGAGTAGCCGGTCTCTGCCAACAGCTCGAGGGTCGCGGCGAGGATGGCCTGGTGGGCCTCCTCGCTGCGGGGCCGTCCCGCGCTCTGGGTGCTCTCGCTCTGCGCCATGCTCTCCGTTCCGCGTTGCGACCCCGTTTTCGGACGCCTGGCCCCGCGGGGGCTGCTGCTCGGGCCGGGATTAGGATACTATACGTCCCGTTTCGATTCCCACCATTGAGGTGGACCCCCCTTTCGAAGGAGAATCGGGAGCCATGGCTCAGTCCCCCCCTTCCCCGCCTCCCAGCTGGGACCTCGAAGCCGACGTCGTGTGCGTGGGATCGGGCCTCGGATCGATCACCGCCGCTCTCGCCGCGCACGACCGCGGCAGCAAGGTGGTCATCCTCGAAAAGTCGCCCAAGCTCGGCGGCCTGTGCGCGTACGGCGGCGGCGAAGTCTTCTGCCCCAACGGCCCGCACATGCAGGACATCGGCCAGGCCGACAACGATGATGATGCGGGCGCCTACTTCCGCTTTCTCGGTGCCGGCTTCAACGACGAACCGCTCACCCGGAAGCTCCTCGCCACCTACCGCGAGGCGATCGAGTACACCGAGAAGGAGGCCGGCGTCCAGTGGGAGGCCGTCGAAGGGCTCGACGACTACTACTACCCCGACGCGCCCGGCTCGGGCACCGGCCGCTACCTGGCCGTGCAGGTCTTCGACGGCGCCACCCTGGGCGAGTGGCAGCAGAAGACCTGGGCCATCTCCCCGCACTTCCCTCCCGCCGCCACCCACAAGGAGATGTACGCCTGGGGCGGCCTGGCCAACGTCACGAAGTGGGACTACGAGCTGCTCGGCCAACGCATCGCGAGCGACCAGCGCACCTTCGGCCCGGGCATGATGGGCTGGTTCGTGAAGGCCAGCGTCGTGGACCGCGGCATCGAGGCCCACGTAGAAACGCCGGTGACCGCGCTGGTCAGCGACGACGAGGGGCGCGTCGTCGGCGTGCGCGCCCAGAAGGACGGCCGCGACTTCTTCGTGAAGGCCGCACGCGGCGTGATCCTCGGCATCGGCGGCTACGACCACAACGAGAAGATGGCCACCATGTACGAGGAGACGCACGAGTGGCACTCGGCCGCCCAGCCGTACCTGCACGGCGACCACCTCGTGATGGGCGGTGAGATCGGCGCCGAGATCGCGTCGGTGCCGCCCACCAACCTGGCCATGTTCTACGGCTACAACATCCCGGGCGAAGAGCACGACGGCGTGCCGCTGTACCGTTCTTCGTGGGAGTGCGGTTGCCCCCACGCCATCTGGGTGAACGGCCAGGGCGAGCGTTTCTGCGACGAGTCCTTCTACAAGGACTACGGCCCGCGCCTCCGCGAATGGAACGGGCGCACCCAGAGCCAGGACAATCTGGACGTCTTCCTGATCCTCGACGGCAACTACCGCGAACGCTACCCGCTGGGCTCCTTCATGCCCGGCATGGAGATCCCGGAGGAGTTGGCGCAGAAGGCCGACACGCCGCGCGAGCTGGCGGAGAAGCTCGGCATCCCGGCCGACGCCTTCGAGAAGACCCTGGAGCGCTTCAACGCTCACGCCGAGAAGGGCGAGGACCCGGACTTCGGGGCAGGACATTTCTCCTGGTCGAACCGCCTGGCGGGAGACCCCAGCTACCCGAACCCCAACGTGGGCGTCGTGAACAAGGCGCCCTTCTACGGCGTGAAGCTGGTGCCGGTGGGGGTGGGCATCAACTCCCACGGACTGCGCACCAACACCGACGGCCAGGTGCTGCACGTGCGCGGCCCTGCCATCCCGGGGCTCTACGCGGTGGGCATGTCGGCGGCGATCCTCGACCTCGGCGGCGGCTACCAGAGCGGCACGTCGAACATGCGTGCCATCACCTGGGGCTACATCACCGGCCGCCACGTTTCCGGGGACTAGGCGCGTGGCCGAGGTCGAGTACACCACCAGCGCCCGGCTCCCGGTCGAGGTCATCTGGGACTTCGTGCGCGAGATCGACAACTGGGCCGCGATGCTCACGGGCTACCAGTCGCACGAGAAGGAAAGCGAGGACGGTTCACTCTGGGTGCTGAAGGGTGATGTGGGCGCCATGACCCGCACCCTGAAGTTTCGCGTCCACGTTTCCGAGTGGGCAGGCCCGGAGCGCGTCGTCTTTCAACTCGAGGGCCTGAACGAGCAGATGAGCGGCGACGGAATCTTCTTCATGGCGCCCTTCGAGGATGAGGAGAGCGCTCCCGCCCTGGCGCCGCGCCGCTACAACCTCTTCCAGAACATCGGCCTCGTGATCACGCGCTTCTTCTTCCGCCTCTTCCGCGGCGAACCCACGCGGGCCAGGACGGTCGACGCAGGGCCCGGCAAGGGCATGGCGCGCCTCACCTTCCGCCTGACGATGAATCCCGGCGGGCCCATGGGCCCGATGATCAGTGCGATGATCAAACCCGCCATGGTGGTGGCGGCCGAAGACCTGGCCAACCGCATCATCGGACACCTGGAACAGGAGCACGGCAGCGCGCAGCGCTGACCGGCGCAGGAGCAAGTAGCGATGGTCGAATACGATCCGTTCTCCGAGGAGATCATCTCGGGCAACCCGTACCCGCTCTACAAGCAGCTGCGGGACGAGGCCCCGGCGTACTTCCTGGAGAAGCACAACGCCTGGGCGCTCTCGCGCTTCGAGGACATCTGGAACGCGTCGCTCGAAACCGAGAGCCTGATCACGAGCAAGGGCACCACGTCGGCGCAGGTCCTGACCAAGGTTCAGCCCGTGACGCCGATGATCAACACCATGGACCCGCCCGACCACACCGAGTTGCGCACCGGGCTGCGCCGCTTCTTCATGCCCGGCGCCATCCGGAAGCGCGAGGCCGAGGTGCAGTCGATCATCGACCCGCTTCTCGAGACGTGCCTGGAGAAGGGCACGTTCGATGCGATGGGCGACTTTGCCTCTCAGGTATCGGTGCGGACGCTGTGCACGCTGGTCGGACTGCCGCTGGAAGACGTGGACCAGATGAACGATCTGGTGTGGCGCTTCTTCGAACGCGAAGAGGGCGTCGAGGGCATGACGGAGGCCGGCGTGGCCGCGATGCTGGAGATGAACTCCTACCTGGCCGAGCTCCCCAAGAAGCGCCGCAACGAGCCCGAGCGCGACGACATCGTCAATCTGCTGCTCAACATCGAGATCGGCGGGCGCAAGCTCGCCGACGAGGAGATCGGCTCGCACCTCTCCATGTTCTTGATCGGCGGCTCCGAAACCTTCCCACGCACGTTCGCCAAGTTCCTCCAGCGCCTGTGGGAGAACCCGGACCAGCGCAGCGAGTGCGGCGAGAATACCGGGCTCATCCCCAACGCCTACCAGGAAGCGCTGCGCTACGACATGCCCACCCAGTTCCTGTGCCGCACCGTGGTGAAGCCTCTGGAGTTCCACGGCAAGACCTTCGAGCCGGGCCAGGGCGTGTGCCTGATCTATCCCTCGGCCAACCGTGACGAGCGCGAGTTCGAGAACCCGGACGCCTTCGACATCCACCGCGACCTGCCGCGCATCCTGAGCTTCGGGCAGGGCATCCACCTGTGCCTGGGAATGCAAGTGGCGAAGCTCGAAGGGCGACTCTGCCTCGAGTCCGTCCTGAAGCACATCCCCAACTACGAGGTGGACCTGGACGGGGCGGAGTGGTTCCGCACGGACTTCGTGCAGGGCTACGCCTCGCTGCCCATCCGCTGCAACCGCTGACCCCGGGCAAGCACACGTGACGGGCGCCCCCCGCCTCTCGATCACAGTCGCCGGTCTCTCCAGCCTCTTCGGCGACGACCTCGCCGGCGTAGTGGAGATGGCTCGCGCGGCGGAGCGCGCGGGGATCCACCAGGTCGTGCTGCCCGACCATCTGGCGATCGGGCCGCGCACCGACCGCTACCCGTACGGGCGCTACCCGCTGCCCCTCGACGAACCCTACCTCGAGCCGCTGACCACCCTTGCGGCGATCGCAGGGGCCACCGAGCGCATTCGGCTCGGCACCGGCATCCTGATCGCCCCGCTGCGCGGGCCGCTGGCGTTGGCCAAGACCGCCGCCACGCTGGATGTGCTCTCCGGCGGCCGCCTCGACCTGGGTGTGGGCGTGGGCTGGCAGCGGGAGGAGTTCGCCGCGGCGGGCGTCCCGTTCGAGGAACGCTGGCAGAGGTTCGACGACACGCTGCGCGCCTGCCGGGTTCTGTGGAGCGAAGCGCCCGCGCGCTTCCGGTCCGAGACGGTCTCGTTCGAGGACGTGCGCTGTCTGCCCCACCCCGT
This sequence comes from uncultured Desulfobacterales bacterium, assembly GCA_964194905.1. Classification (GTDB taxonomy): domain Bacteria; phylum Myxococcota_A; class UBA9160; order UBA9160; family JAFDET01; genus JAFDET01. The sequence continues at coordinate 5,328 of CAXMOD010000162.1, forward strand.
GCAGGCGGGCGGCATTCCCATCTGGATCGGCGCGGCGCTCACCGAGAAGAACCTGGCGCGCATCGCCGAGCTGGGCGCGGGCTGGCTCCCGATGACCTCGGACCTGGAGGAGCTACGCGCCGGACACGCCGCGCTGCGCGACACCTTCGCCAAGGCGGGACGCGACCCGGCCACGGCCCGCGTGCGCGCCAACGCCCCGCTCATACGCAACGCCGAGGGCCGCGTCGACCTGGACGCCACGCTCGACGCGCTACCCGCCCTCGCGGCGGTCGGGGTCGACGTGGCGGGCTTCGCCCTGGCGCGCTTCGCGCGCAGCCGCGATGCGATCGAGCCCTTCTTCGCTCGCCTCTCGGCCTACACAGGCCAGGTGACATGAGCGCACTGGGGCCCGGCGACCTGGTGCTGTGCGCCGGCAGTGTCGCGCAGGGGAATTTCGGCGAGAAGGCGGCGGCTGCCGCGGCCGGCGGCTTCCGCGGCCTCTCGCTCTTCCTCGACGACTACCTGGGCGCTCGGGCCGCCGGTTCGGCCGACGCAGAGCTGCGCAGCATGCTGGACGACCACGGCCTCGCGGTGGCGGAGCTCGACACACTGCTCTCGTGGATTCCCGGCGCCGGCGAGGAGGGCGAGGGCCTCTTCCGCCACACGGAGGACGACTTCTACCGCGCCGCCGACGCGCTCGGCGCGCGCTCCATCAACGCGGTCGCCTACACCGATGCCTCCCCTTCCGAAGACGCGCTGGCGGGAGCCTTTGCCGGCCTGTGCGAACGCGCAGCCGGACACGGGCTGCTGGTGCATCTGGAGTTCCTGCCCTTCACTCCGATCCGCGACGTGGATACGGCCCTTCGCATCGTGGAGTCGGCCGGCAGCAACGGCGGAATCATGCTCGACACCTGGCACCACTTCCGCAGCGGCGTTCCCGGCGACCACCTGCGAACGATCCCGGGCGCGCGCATCCTCGGCGTGCAGATGAACGACGCACCGGCGAAAGCCGAGGCCGACCCGGTGGACGAGACCCTCCACCGCCGACTCCTGCCCGGCGACGGCGACATCGACCTGGCCGCTGTCGTGGCCGCGCTGCGCGCCATCGAGGCGCCGGCGCCCTTCGGCGTGGAGGTCTTCTCCGACACGCTGGCGGCACTCAGCGCCGAGGAAGCCGGGCGCCGCGCCGGCGAGGCGGTCCGTGCGCTGCTCTCCAAGGTGGGGGGCTGAGTGGCGGGCCAGACGGACGAACGCGTCTCCCCCGCCTACCGCAGCTACGTGCTCGGCGTGCTCTTCCTGGTCTACGTCTTCAACTTCGTGGACCGCCAGGTGCTCGGCATCCTGATCGGCCCCATCAAGGAGGATCTCGGGGTCTCGGACACGGTCATGGGACTGCTGGCCGGCCCTGCGTTCGCTCTGTTCTACACCCTGGCGGGCATTCCGATCGCGCGTATCGCCGACACGCGCTCGCGGCGCGCGGTGATCGCGGTCTCGCTCACGCTGTGGAGCGCCATGACCGCGGCCACGGGTTTCGCCCGAAACGTCTGGCACCTCGGGGCGACGCGCGTGCTGGTCGGCGTCGGGGAAGCGGGCGGCAGCCCGCCCTCCCACTCGCTCCTGTCCGACTACTTCCCGCCCGAGCGGCGCGCCAGTGCGCTGGCGCTCTACGCCAACGGCATCTACGTGGGCTCGGGCCTCGCCTACCTCTTCGGCGCCTGGGTATACACGCACTTCGACTGGCGGGTGACCTACTACGCACTCGGCCTGATCGGACTGCCTCTGGCGGCGCTCGTCATGACGACGGTGCGCGAGCTGCCGCGAGGAGTCTGGGAGACGACGACGGCCCAGGAGCCCCCGCGCCTTGCCGAAGTCGCGCGCTTCCTGCGTTCGCGGCGCACCTTCGTGTGGCTTGTCGTCGCCGCCTGCTTCCAGTCGATGGCCGGCTACGGGATCCTGGTCTGGGGCGCCGAGTTCCTGGTGCGCGTCCACGAGATGACGCGGCTCGACATCGGCTTCCGCATGGGACTCACGCTGATGATCGGCGGCTGCGCCGGCGTGACCTTCGGCGGCTGGCTGGCCGACCGCCTCGGCGCCCGCGACAAGCGCTGGTACCTGTGGCTGCCCGCGGTGGTGGCCCTCGTGAGCCTGCCCCTGGGCGTGGGTTTCGTGCTGGCGGGCAGCGCCACCGGCGCCCTCCTCTTCTTCGCGCCGTACTACACGATCTCCAACATGTACGTGGGCCCGCTCTGGTCGGTGCCGCAGAACCTGGTACCTGCGGAGATGCGCGCCACCACGTCGGCGATCCTGCTCTTCATCCTCAACCTCGCCGGCCTGGGCCTCGGCTCGTTTGCGGTGGGCGCGCTGAACGACCTGCTGGCCGGAACCTACGGCGACCTGGCCATCCGCTGGTCGCTGCTGCTGGTGGTGGCGGCCGGCGGCGTGGCTGCGATCTTCTACGCCCTCGCCGCGCGCCACGCCGAGCGCGAGCTGGGTTGAGACGCACAGACCGAACCGAAACCGACCGGAAACCGGAAGGAAGGCACGACATGGGACGACTCGAAGACAAGGTGGCCATCATCACGGGAGCGGCTCGCGGAACCGGCGAAGCCACCGCGCGGCGCTTCGCCAAGGAAGGTGCGAAGGTCGTGGTGGCCGACGTCAACGACGAGCTGGGTAGCAAGACGGCAGCGGAGATCGGCGCGCACTACGTCCACCTGGACGTGACGTCCGAGAGCGACTGGGACGCCGCCGTGGACGAGGTCGTGGGCCGCTTCGGGCGGCTCGACGTGCTGATCAACAACGCCGGCATCCTGCATCTGGCCTCCATCGAGGACACCACGCCGCAAGATATGGAGCGCCTCTTCCGGGTGAACCAGCTCGGGCCCTTCCTAGGCATCCGCGCGGCCGCCAAGCCCATGAAGGAGCTGGGGGGCGGCTCGATCGTCAACGTGGTCTCCATCGACGGCATCTCCGCCAAGAACGGCGTGTCGGCCTACGCGTCCACCAAGTGGGGCGTGCGCGGCATGTCCAAGGTGGCGGCCCTGGAGCTTGGCAAGCACAGCATCCGCATCAACAACGTCTGCCCGGAAGGCGGCAACTTCGACATGGTGAAGCCCTTCGTACCGGAGGGACTCACCTGGGAGGTGTACGTCAAGTACGCCTACCGCGTGCTTCCCTACCAGGCGGAGCGGAGCAACGAGGAGCTGATGGGCGACATCGTCAACATGATCCTGTTCCTCGCCTCCGACGAGAGCCGTTCCTGCACCGGCGGCGACTTCCCGGTAGACAGTGGCCACACCGCGGGCAAGATCCTAAGGGGCTCTCCCGGCGCATAGGAGGAAACGCGATGGAGGATCGGCTGACCCAGGCGCTGTATCTGGAGATGACGGATCTCGCGCCGGAGACGTACGAGAACGAACGGATGGCCGCGGTGCTGAAGCGTCCCGGAGCCGAACGCGCGACGTCGTGGACCAACTGCCGGCCCCATCGCGACGAGTTCCCACGCACGATCCCGGAGTTCGAGACCCTGGTGGTATTCGAGGTGACCCGCGACTTCACGCCGCCGCCGCCGGGCGAAGGCGTGCGCGGCCACCTCTACCACCGCACGGCGCGTCCCGCGCAGGGCACGCTCTCGGGCAGACCCACGCTCGGCCTGGAACTGGTGCTGGTGAGCACCCGTACCCCGGAAGGCGCCGCGCCCTTCCGCGCCTGGGCGGACTTCCTGCACATCCGCGAGATCGCCGCCGCCAACGTGCCGGGATTCACGATGATCACGCCCTACGAGCATGCCGGCGGCCACGGCCCCCGCTTCCTGCACTTCTACGAGCTGGACTCCGCGGACGCCGAGGAGGCGTTCCAGCAGATGGCGCCGTTGACCCTGGAACGGATGAAGGCCCAGGCGAACCCGCGCACCGACGAGTGGATGGGCCACCCGGAGCTCATCATCGACTACGTCAACACGTTCACCCGAGTGGGGGAGGCGCTTCCGTGACCGACTGGTTCGATCTGCGACCCGTGGAGCTCGACTTTCTCGAGGCAGCCCCCATGCGCGTAGAGGTGGAGGTGCACACCCCGCTCGCCCGCGAGCGTGTCTGGGGGGCCTTCACCGATCCCACCACCTGGTCCGGTTGGTGGCCGCGGGTGCGCGAGGCCTCCTATCCCGACCAGACGCAGCCGTACGGCGTGGGCACGTTGCGCAGGGCCGACGTCGGCGGCGACCTCTTCGAAGAAACCATCCTGGCCTGGGACGAGAAGACGCGCTGGACGTACCGGATCGATCGCTGCACGGCGGCGCTGGCCCACGCCCAGGTGGAGTCCACGGAGCTCTCCGACGCTGCGGGCGGCGGCACGCGCGTGCGCTGGATCCTGGCGTCGGACCCGCGAGAGGGCTTCGCCGCCGCTCGGGACGCACTGCCCGGCATCCTGGGAACGCTGCTGGGTGAAGCACTGGCCAACCTGGAGCGTCACCTGACGGAAGGCGAAGCTCCCTAGGCGCCGCGTGATAGGCTGACTGCCGTGAAGCTCTACACCGACACCCACGGCAGCGCACCGAGCCCTCGCCGGGTGCGCCTCTTCCTGGCCGAGAAGGGCCTCGAGATCCCGCTGGTTTACGTGGACATCGACCACCGCGAGACCCACACGCCCGAGTTCAAGAAGAAGAACCCCATGGGCAACGTCCCGGTGCTCGAGCTGGACGACGGCACCTGCCTGGCCGAATCGATGGCCATCTGCCGCTACCTGGAGGAGCTGCACCCCGAGCCCAACCTGTTCGGCGCCACACCCGTGGAGCGCGCCCAGGTGGGCCAGTGGACGCGCCGCGCGGAGGGTCGTCTCTACATGGCGATCGACCTGGCGTCCGCCTTCAAGGAGGTTCCCGACGCAGAGCGGCTGTGCCGCGCCTTCGCCGGGGCGACCATGAAGCAGTTCGACCGCACGCTCGGCGCACGACCGTTCGTGGCGGGCGAGCGCTTCACGATGGCGGACATCGTCACAGTAGGCGCCCTCGACTACGGGATCGCCCACGTGGGCTTCCAGATTCCCGACGAGTTCGTCGACCTGCAGCGCTGGTACGCTGAGATGCGCCAGCGACCCAGCGCCAAGGTGTGATGACCGCGCGCAGGCGGCTTCGCTAGCCTTCCCAGGTGCCGTTCACGGCTTCTCATCCGGCCGCGATCCTGCCGATGCTCCGGCCCGCCGCACGCTGGGGCGCCACCTCTGCACTGGTGATCGGCAGCATGGTGCCCGACTTCGCGTACTTCGTACCGTGGCCGGACACTCGCCATGCGAGCCACACCTTGCCCGGCCTGCTCTCCTTCTGCCTGCCGATGGGGCTGGTCTCGGTGGTCGTCTTCGAGTTCTTCCTGCGCCGTCCGCTCACGTTTCTGCTGCCGCGCTTCCTGCGCGAGCGGCTTTCGCGGGCCAAGCCGCCGCGGCTACACGATCCGCGCGTGCTGGCAGGGACCGTCGTCGCGCTGCTGGTGGGCGCCCTCACCCACCAGATCTGGGACTCCTTCACCCACGGCAACGGCGTGATCGTGGAGATCCTGCCCGTCGCGCGCGAGAAGGTGTTCACCCTGGGCGGCTACGACGTGCGCGTGTACAAGGTCTTTCAGCACGCCAGCACGCTGCTGGGGGCGGGCATCATCGCCCATTGGATTCGCGGCTGGTGCCTGCGCACGCCGCGGCGCGAATCGGTCGGAGACGTCGCGGGACGGCGCCGCCGGCGCGCCCTGGCCTGGTGCGCGATTGGTGGGCTCTCGTTCCTCGTGGCGTTCGTGGACGGAGGCACCACGCCCCTGCCCGAACCCTGGGTGCCCGCCGCTCAGCTGTTCTTCGGCGTCTTCATCATCACCGGTGGCCAGGCCCTGGCCGTGGTCACCGTGCTCTACTGCGCCTTCTGGTGGCTGCGCCGGACCCGCGTCGCGCCCGCCTGATCAGGCTCCCGGCGAGATACCCCAACCGCCGTCGTGAGGCGAGAAGAGCGCAACGCGTAGCTGCATGCGGGTGTGCAGCCAGAGCCCACCCTCGCGGCGGTACTCGTCGTCTTCGGCGCCCGCCATCCAGTACGGCTGTCCGTCGGGACGCGTACAGGGCGCCAGGATGTTCCACGTGGCGTGGGCCGAGTCGCCGTCCACCTCGATCCGAGGCTGCACGAAGTAGTGCCACGAGAAGAGCAGCGTGGGCTCCTCGAAGCGCTTGCGGATCTCGTCGCGTCCGCGCGCCACGCCCATGGCGCCCCCGTCCCACTCCGCGTCCTCGCTGAAGAGTTCGGCGATCTCCTTCGCCAGGCGCCGGACCTCGTCCGCGTCCTTGACACCCTTCTGCGTGTAGCGGGCGTCGGCGAGCGCACCGTAGCGCGCCTTCAGTTCCTGGATGGCCTGCACGTCTTCTACGCTGCGCAGCCTCGCTTCCAGCACGCGGATGCGCTCGTGCAGTTCGTCCTGCTCTGCGGCCATGGCCTCCTCCGACGGGGCCGATCGTAGCAGCGGACGCTATCCTCGCCGCGCCATGAGTTGGAAGCCGGAGGTGGACGAGCTCGAGCGGCGCCGCGCCGCGGCCGCCGAGCAGGGCGGCGCCGAAGCGGTCGATCGCCAGCACGCTCACGGCAAGCTCACGGTGCGCGAGCGCGTGACGGCGCTGGTCGACGCGGACAGCTTCCGCGAGGTAGGCGGGATCGCCGGACAGTCCGAGCTCGACGAAGAGGGCCGCCTGCGTTCCTTCACGCCCGCCAACGTGGTGGTGGGGACGGCGCGCCTGGACGGCCGCCCGGTGGTCGTCGGGGGAGACGACTTCACCGTGCGGGGCGCCGCCTACTCCGCGGTGGGCCTGCGCAAGGGCCTCTACGCCGATGCGCTGGCGGTGCGGCGGCGCATACCGCTGGTGCGACTGCTCGAAGGCGGCGGCGCATCCGTGGCGGGTACCGGGGGTCAGCGCGGCCGCTCCGGCTACGACTTCACATCGCCCTCCCCTCTCAACCTGCTCAGCCTGGAGGCGTTCGCCCAGGTGCCGGTGGTGTGCGCCGCGCTCGGCTCCGTGGCCGGATTCCCCGCCGCGCGCCTCGTGGCGTCTCACCTCTCCATCATGACCCGCGAAACCGCGCAGGTCCTGATCGGCGGCCCCGCGGTGGTGGAGCGCGCCCTCGGCGAGAAGGCCAGCAAGCAGGAGCTGGGCGGCGCCGAGGTTCACCTGCGCAGCGGCGTGGTCGACAATGCGGCCGACGACGAGGAGGACGTGTGGCGCCAGGCGCGCCGCTTCCTGTCGTACCTTCCTTCCAACGTCTGGGAGCTTCCGCCCGACATCGAGAGCGACGACCCGCGCGATCGTCGCGAGGACGCGCTGCTCGAGATCATTCCCCGCAACCGGCGGCGCGCGTACAAGGT
>CAXMOD010000163.1:0-32898 GCA_964194905.1 uncultured Desulfobacterales bacterium
GCAGGGGGTCGAGTCGGTTGCGATCTGCCTGCTCTTCTCGTTCGTGCGCCCTGCGCACGAGAAGCGCGTGGCCGAGATCCTGCGGGAGGAGTTCCCGGAGGCGCGCCTCTCGATCTCCCATGAGGTCATGCCGACGGCTCCGGAGTTCGAGCGCACCTCCACCACGCTGGTGGACGCCTACGTCGGCCCGCGCCTCGAGCGCTACCTCACGCGCCTGGAGGGCGCGCTGCGCGAGGCCGGCTATGGCCACGAGCTGCTCCTCATGCAGAGCAACGGCGGCATCATGACCGCCGGGTTCATGGCGAAGAAGGCCGTCTCGGCGCTGGGCTCCGGACCGACGGGCGGCGTGATGGGCGCCTGCGCCGTGGCAGCGGACGCGGGCCTCGACGACTTCATCGCCATCGACATGGGAGGCACCAGCTACGAGGCCTGTCTGGTGAAGGGCGGTCGTCCCACCATCCGCAGCTTCTGGAACTGGCAGCACCGCTACCTGGTGGGCCTGCCCATGGTGGAGATGCACTCCATCGGCGCCGGCGGTGGGTCCATCGCCTACGTGGAGGCGGGCGCGCTGAAGGTCGGGCCGCAGAGCGCCAACGCCGATCCCGGACCCATCTGCTACGGCCGCGGCGGCACGGAGCCCACGGTCACCGACGCGAATCGGGTGCTCGGCTACATCAACCCCGAAGCGCTCTGCGGTGGCGAGTTCAAACTCAGCGAGGAGGGTGTCCGCGAGGCGATCCTCGAGAAGGTGGGCCGCCCGCTGGGCCTCGATCTGGTGGAGGCGGCTCACGGCATCTTCCGCATCGTCAACGCCAACATGACCAACGCGATCCGGCGCGTGTCGTGCGAGGCCGGCTACGACCCCCGCGCCTTCGCCATGGTGGTCTACGGAGGCAACGGCCCCGTGCATGCCGGGCGCCAGGCCGCCGAGCTGGGCATCCGCAAGCTCCTGGTGCCCAAGACGTCGCCGGCGTTCTCGGCGCTGGGGCTCGTCATCGCGGACTACGTGGTGGACACGCAGCGCTCCTACATCACGCCGTCGGGCCGCGCGGACGTGAGCCGCATCAACGAGTCCTATGCCGAGATGGAGGCGCAGGCCGCCCGTGAGCTCGGGGTCGCCGGCCTCGGGAGCGAGGACATCGCGTTCCAGCACTACCTGGCCGTCTGCTATCCGGGCCAGACCTTCGACATGGCGGTGCCGGCGCGCGTGGGGGCCGACGGGCGCATGGACGAAGCGGGGCTCGCGGCCACCATCGAGGGCTTCCACGACCTGCACGAAGAGACCCACACCTACGCCGCCCGCGACGAGCAGCCGATCCTGCGCGCCGTACGGGTGCAGGCCGTCGGCAGGACTCCCAAGCCGCCGCTCCAGTCGCACCCGGCCGCGAGCAGCGACCTGGAGGGCGCGCTGCACAGCCGGCGGCCGGCCTGGTTCGACGGCGGGTTCCAGGACACGCCCGTCTACGACGGCGACCGGGTGGGTGCGGGCCACCGGATCGAAGGCCCGGCGATCATCGAGGAACGCTTCACTACCATCGTGCTGCACCCGGGCGACGCGGCTGAGGTAGACGCTCAGGGCAACTACCGGATCACGCTGCCCGCCGGAGGGGCCTGAGCATGCCGCGCGACAAGATCGCTGCAGAATACATGGTGGAGCTGTACGTGCTCCCGCAGGCGCTGGAGGTTCCGTAGGCGTAATGGCAGAAAAGAAACAGTTCGAGGGCTTCGACACCACCGACGTGGACCGCTGGGTCGGCCGTCCGCTGGGTGGCAGCGTCATGAAGGAGCCGGTGCACGTAAACGACATCCGCCGCTGGGCGCAGGGAATGCAGAACCCTCACCCGCTCTTCTACGACGAGGAGTACGCGGCCGCGAGCCACTTCGAGGGGATCGTGGCCCCCCAATCCTTCGCCGTGTGTTGCAGCGACAGCCACGGCGCAGGCCCGGCGATCCAGGGGCACATCCCCGGCCAGCACATGATCTTCGGCGGAGATGAGTGGTGGTTCTACGGCCCCCGCATCTGGCCCGGCGACAAGCTCACCCTGGAGCGGATGCTCTTCGATTACAAGGTGGCGGAGACCAAGTTCGCCGGGCCCACGATGTTCTCGCGGGGCGACACCACCTACGTGAACCAGCGCGGCGAGCTGCTGTGCAAGCAGCGCTCGACCTCGGTCCGCTACAAGGCGGAGTGGGCGCGCGACCGGGGCTTCTTCGACGAGCGCGAGGATCCCCAGTGGAGCGATGAGCAGCTCGAGGTCATCAACAAGGAGAAGTTCGACTACTACGGGACCTTCCTGGACCTGGGACACGAGAAGATCCTGGGCGTCAAGAAGGGCGACAAGCTGCCGCGGCGTCCCATCGGACCCCACTCGATCGCGACGTTCACGAGCGAGTGGCGTTCGTACCTGATGACCGTGTGGGGGGCCTTTCAGCCGGATGCCCTGCCGTCCTCGTTGCACGAGGCGGGCTGGCTTCCCGAGATGAGCCGCGACCAGGAGGGCGCCAAGATCGACCCGGCCGAGGCCGACGGCCTGTACAAGGGGCCGTCACGCGGTCACGTGCAGCAGCGCTACGCACAGCTGATCGGCCTGCCGCGCGGCTACGGCTACGGGGCCTCGATGGGCGCCTGGATCATCGACTACCTCAGCAACTGGTGCGGCGAGTGGGGCGAGGTCATCCACAGCAACATGCAGTACCGCAACCCGGCCTTCACCGGCGACGCCACCTATCTCGACGGCGAGGTGGTGCAGATGGTGTACGACGATCCCTCCGGGCACCCCATGGCAGTCGTGGAGGTCAGCATGACCAACCAGAAGGGCGACGTCATGGCCAAGGGCCAGGCCGAAGTGAGGCTGCCGACCGCGTGACGGTCGATCCGGAAAGCCCGCGTCATACGCTCGGGCGGTTCCTGGACGACGTGGCCGCACGCCACGGCGAGCGCTGCGCCATCCGTTTCGAGGGCGACTCGCTCCGCTACTCCGACATCCGCCGGGAGGCGCGGCTCCTGGCGCGTGGGCTGATCGGGGCCGGCGTGGTGAAGGGCGCGCGAGTCGCGGTGTACATGGCCAATCGCCCCGAGTGGGTGCTGTCCGCCTTCGCCGTGGGCATGGCGGGCGGTGTCGTGGTGCCGGTCAACACGTACGCCACCCGCGAAGAGCGCGACTACATCCTGCGTCACAGCGACGCATCGCTTCTGCTGCTCCAACCCGCGCTCTTGAAGCACCGCTTTCACGAAGAGCTCGTCGCCGATCATCCGGAACTTGCGTCCGGCACGCCCGGGCGGCTGCGCTGCGCGGCCCTGCCCCAGCTGCGGCGGGTGGCCTGCCTCGGCGACGCCTCGTGGGACGATCTGCTGGCGCTAGGTGACGATGTTTCCGAAGCCCTGTTGGACGGCGTGGGCGAAGAGATCGTGCCGAGCGACGACGGGTTCATCATCTACACCTCGGGGACCACCGCGAACCCCAAGGGCGTCCTGCACACCCATCGGGCCGCCCTGGTGCAGAGCTGGCGTTTCGCGGACCTGCTGCGCTTCACCGCCGAGGACCGCATCTGGACCTGCTACCCGTTCTTCTGGACCGCGGGGATCGCCATGTCGCTGGGTGCGTCGTTCGCGGCCGGCGCCACGCTGCTCCTCCAGGAGCACTTCGACCCCGCCGCAGCGCTGGACATGATGGAGAAGGAGCGCGCCACCGCCGCCCACGCCTGGGCGCACCAACACAAGGCCATGGGCGAGGAACCGACGCTGTCCCAGCGCGACCTCTCTGCGCTCCGAAAGCTCGACCCGGGCAATCCGCTGGCGGCGCGGGCGGGGGTGACCGAGGACGAGTACAGCCCCAATGCGGCGTACGGCTTGTCGGAGACGTTCACCATTGCCAGCATGCTCCCGGCTGATGCCCCCGTGGCGATTCGCCGCGGCACCAGCGGAAAGGCGCTTCCGGGAACCGTGATCCGCATCGTCGATCCGGAGTCGGGCGACGCGCTCCCGATCGGACAAGAGGGCGAGATCGCCGTGAAGGGCGTCACATTCATGCGGGGCTACTACAAGGTCGCTCCGGAGCGGGCTGTGGACGAGAACGGCTTCTTCCGCACCCAGGACGGCGGCCGCGTCGACGAGGAGGGCTTCCTGCATTGGACCGGGCGGCTCTCGAATCTCATCAAGACCGGCGGCGCCAATGTTTCGCCGGTGGAGATCGAGGGCGCGCTCGGGACGTTCGAGAAGCTGCGCGTGGGCATGCCGGTGGGGGTACCCCATCCGACCCTGGGCGAGGCGCTGGTACTGTGCGCCGTCGCGACCGAGGGTGCGGATGTGGACGAGGACGAGGTGCGCGCGTTCCTGCGCGAGAAGCTTGCCGCGTACAAGGTGCCTCGGAAGGTCCTCTTCTTCTCCGCCGAGGAGCTCCCCTACACGGGCAACCAGAAGATCCAGGTCGGTCCCCTGCGCGAAAAGGCGTTGCAGCGCCTGGCGGGCGCCGAGATCGACGGGCACACCTACTGAGGAGCGCGATGCGGGCTGCGGTCTACCAGGGTGAAGGACGCATCCAGGTCGAGGAACGTCCCGTCCCCGAGTTGGGCCCCGACGACGTGCTGGTGGAGGTGAGTCACTGCGGGATCTGCGGGACGGACCTGCACATGGTGCTCGAAGGCATGGGCCGTCCGCAGTCCATCGGCGGCCACGAGTACTCGGGCCGCATCGCGGCGCTGGGGTCGGCTGTGCGCGGCTGGTCGGAGGGGGAGCTCGTAGTGGGCGGGTCGCTGCCGGGCTGCGGCGCCTGCCGCGCGTGCCGCGAGGGGCGTCCCTCGCTGTGCAGCGGGCGCGCGGACCTGGCCTCCGGCGAGTTTCAGGGCGCGTTCGCCGAGTACACCCGCGTGCCGCACGGGGCGCTGGTCCGCGTGCCGGAGGGCCTGCGCCTGCGCGCGGCCGCACTTGCGGAGCCGCTGGCCGTCGCGCTTCACGCCATCACGCGCTCCGGCATCCAGCCGGGTGAGCGGGCGCTGGTCACCGGGAGCGGACCGATCGGGCTGCTACTGATCGCTGGCCTGTGCGCCCGAGGGGTCGACGACGTGGTGGCGAGTGAACCGGCGCCCGAACGCCGCGCCCGTGCCGAGCGCGTCGGTGCGAGCGTGGCCCTCTCGCCGGAGGACCTGGTGTTTCCGCCCATGCCCTTCACGCTGGTCGACGAGCCGTTCGACGCGGTGTTCGAGTGCTCGGGAGACCCGAAGGCGATGCAGTCCGGGCTGGCGCAGCTGCGCTCCGCGGGAACGCTGGTCTTCGTGGGGACGGGAATGCGCCGGCCGAAGCTCGACCACAACCGCATCCTGCTGAACGAGCTGGTGGTGACCGGCGCCTACAACTACGACGCCGGCGGCTTCGACGCCGCGCTGGCGCTGCTCGCGTCCGGCCGCGTGCCGGTCGACGCGCTCATCGAGCCGGACGATGTGAGCCTGGAAGGCCTGCGCGAGGCCATGGACCAGCTCGCGGAAGGCAAGCTCGCGGCAAAGGTGATGACCGTTCCCAAGGAGGCCTCATGAGTACCCCGATCCCCCGCTTCAATCACGTGGCTCTGACTGTTCCTTCCGAGGCGCTCGATGAGGGAGGGCGCGAGGCGCTGCTCTCGTTCTACAGCGACGTCTTCGGCTGGACCGAGATGCCGGTGATGACGAAAGACCGCGAGCTGCTGGTGCTGCGCTGCCACAGCAACGAGCAGTTCGTCTACCTGCACGCAGCGGACGAACCCATGCGCTGCGGACCGACCGAGCACTTCGGCATGTCCGTCGCGACGCCGGGGGAGCTGGAAGGCATGTACGAGCGGGCGCGCAAGCTCGCCGAGTCCGACTCGGAGGTGGAGCTGACGGAGCGCGCCATGGACGACTACACCGCGGTCAAGCTGCACCACTTCTACGTGCGCTACCGGCTTCCGGTGAGCATCGAGGTGCAGTGCTTCGAGTGGGCGGAAGGGCTCTCGGAGCAGAGCCTTCCGGAGTAGCCGGCGGAGTCCGCTCGTTCCTACCAGCTCGACATTCCCCCGTCCACCACGAGAGTGTGGCCCGTCACGTACGCGGCGGCGTCGCTCGCGAGAAAGACCGCGGCGCCCTTGATGTCGTCCTCGTAGCCCCAACGCCGCTGTGGCACCTGACGCAGAAGGTCTGCCTGCTTCGCGTCGTCGGACTGCACGTAGGCCATCATGGCCGTGTCGAACGGGCCCGGGGCGATGCCGTTCACGCGGATTCCGTGGCGTGCCAGCTTTACCGCCATGTCCTTGGTCAGCGTGATCACGGCGCCCTTGCTCGCGTTGTAGGCCACCGCGGGCATGGCTTCCTCGGCGGCGCCGCGCAGGCCGGAGACCGAGCTCACGTGGATGATCGAGCCGCCGCCGGCGTCGCGCATGTGACGCCCCACGAGCTGGGAGAGGTAGAAGAGCCCGCGCACGTTGACTGCGAAGACCTTGTCCCAGCCTTCGAGCGGGTAGTCGAGTGTGGGGGCTCCCCAGGTGGCGGCGGCGTTGTTCACCAGGATGTCGAGGCGGGAACTCTCCTCCAGCACCTGCGCGACGAGGCGGTCCACGTCTTCGCTGCGGCCCACGTCGGCCTGAACCGCGACGCCGCGGCGGCCGAGATCCGTGATGGCGCCCGCCGCCTCCTCGCAGGCGTCGAGCTTGCGCGAGGCCACGAAGACGTCGGCACCGGCTTCCGCAAGGCCGATGGCCAGGTGGCGGCCGATGCCGCGGCCGCCGCCGGTGACGAGAGCGGTGCGGCCGCTGAGGTCGAAGAGTTCTCGGACGTGCACAGGACTCCCGGGGTGGAAAGTAAACCGAGAGGAACGTCCCCCCAGGTCGACCGAACTGGATCTGACGGAGTGTCAGAAGCTGGTAGAATACGGCATCCCTTGGGCTTTCGGGAGATTGCAGCCGTGATCGGTCCCCTGGACGGTATCCGCGTCCTCGACGCGAGCGACGAGAGCGGGGCGCTCGCGGGGAAGATCCTGGGCGACCTGGGCGCCGACGTGGTGCACGTGGAGCCGCCGGGCGGCGACCTGCGCGCCCGCCGCGGACCGTTTCTGGGCGACGTGCCGGACCCCGAGCGCAGCCTCGCCTGGCTGGCGCTGCACACCAGCCAGCGCGGCATCACCCTCGACGCGAGCCGCGCGGAAGGGCGCGATCTCTGGAAGCGGCTGGTCGCGCGGGCCGACGTGGTGCTGGAGACGGCGCGGCCTGGCGTGCTCGATGCAGCGGGAGTGGGCTTCGAGGCGGCACGCGCCGAGAACCCGCGCCTCGTCTGGTGCTCCGTCACGCCGTTCGGTTCCACCGGCCCGCGCGCCGACTGGCTCGGCACGGACCTGGTGGTCGTTGCGATGGGTGGCAACGCGTCGGTCACCGGCGATCCGGACCGGCCGCCCGTGCGGTGCACGCTCCCCACCGCCTACTACCACGCGGCACCGGAGGCGGTGCTCGGGATCCTGATGGCCCTTCTCTCTCGCGAGGACTCGGGCCGCGGCGGGCACGTGGACTTGTCGCTCCAGGAGTGTCAGCTGCAGACGCTGCTGGGCGGCGCCGGCCAATACGCACGAAACCGCCGGCTCTATCAGCGAACGGGGGGCAAGCTGGGCCGCACGCGCGAGATCTGGCCCGCCCGCGACGGCTGGGTGACGTTCGGCCTGCGCGGTGGCGCCGCACGCATCAAGAACCTGGTGGCCACCGTGCAGTACATGGACGAGTGCGGCATGGCTCCCGCGTGGCTGAAGGCCTACGACTGGTCCGCGTACAACCACAACGAGATCGACGACACCGAGATCGCGCGCTTCGAAGAGGCGTTCGGGGCCTTCTTCGCCGGTCGCCCGATGCGCGAGCTATACCGCGAGGCGCTGGAGCGGCGCATCCTGCTGGCGCCCTGCAACGATGCTCGCGAGATCCTCGAGCACGAGCAGCTGCGCGATCGCAAGCTCTTCGTAACCCTCGAGTATCCGGAGCTGGGCGCGTCCATCGAGCACCCGGACTTCTTCGCGAAGATGGAGCCCCGCGGCGTGGCGTTGCGCCGGTGCGCGCCGCGCATCGGGGAGCACAACGCCGAGGTCTACGGAGAGCTCGGTGTGGGCGACGCAGAGCGGGAGCGCCTGGCGGGGGAGGGTGTGCTGTGATCTTCGAGGGGCTGCACATCCTCGAACTGGGCGCCGGCGCTGCCGGACCGGTGGCGACCCGCTACTTCGCCGAGCACGGTGCCCGCGTGATCCGGGTGGAGTCGGCTAAGCGGCCCGACTTCCTACGCGCCATCTTCATGACCCAGGATTCCCCGTTTGGGCTCGACGGCTCGCCGATGTACGTGCTGCTGAACCCGAACAAGGAGTGCGTGAGCCTCAACCTCCAGACTGCGGAGGGCATCTCCCTGGTCAAGCGACTGGTGGAGTGGGCCGACGTCGTCTGCGAGAACTTCGCCCCCGGCGTAATGCAGAAGTGGGGGCTCGACGCCGAGTCGTTGCGTCGCATCAAGCCGGACTTGATCGTCGCCAGCGGCTGCCTCTTCGGGCAGACCGGACCCCAGCGGAGCTACCCGGGCTTCGGTGGCCAGGGATCGGCGATCGCCGGCTTCAACCACCTGACCGGCTGGCCCGACCGCGAGCCCCACGGTCCCTACGGCACGATCACCGACTCGCTGTCGCCGCGCTACGTGGCAGTGGCGGTGGCGGCGGCGCTCTTCCAGCGACGCCGCACGGGGGAGGGGAGCAGCATCGACCTGTCCCAGATCGAGTCCGGGGTCTACAGCCTCTCCGAGTTGATCGTGCGCCAGTCCGCGCTGGGCCGCTCCGTCACGCGCGCCGGCAACAAGAGCGAATTCATGGCGCCCCATGCCATCTACCCGTGCGCGGGCGACGACCGCTGGATCGCCATCGCCGTGGAGGACGACGACCAGTGGCGTGCCCTGGTGCTCGAGATGGGCGATCCCGACTGGGCGGCTGCGCTGTCGGAACGAGACCGATTCGCGGACCCCGATTCGCTGGATGCGCGGATTGCGGAGTGGACCCGCTCCCAGGACGCCGCGCTGCTGGCCGAGCGCCTGCAGGGAGCGGGCGTGCCCGCCGGCCCGGTGCAGAACTTCCAGGACCTGCTCGACGATCCGCAGCTCGCCCATCGCGGCCATTGGGTTCCGCTGCGCCACGTCAACCTCGGCGAGCTGCCCTTCGGTCGCTCGGGCTTCCGCCTCTCGGGAGACGACGGAGCGCTGCGCACGCCGGGGCCCAACCTGGGAGAACACAACCGGGAGGTGCTCGGGGGCGTGCTGGGGCTGTCGGAAGAGGAGGTCGCGCGCCTCGTCGATGACGAGGTGGTGTCGTGAGCGGGGCCGGGTGAAGAACCCCTTCGCGGAGATTCCCCGGCGCGGACGCTGGGTCCTGCTCGGATGCCTGGTCTGCCAGATGGGGCTGGGCGCCTCCTACGTGCGCAGCCCCATCCTGAAGCACATCGTGGAAGACCTGGGCTGGTCGCGGGCCGGGTTCTCGGTGGGCGGGGCCTGGCTGCTCGTCTCGATGTCGCTCTCGTTTCCAGTGGTGGGCGCGCTCGCGGACCGCTACGGACCGCGCGCCGTACTCACCGGCTGCACGCTGCTTCTCGGAGCCGCGTTCCTGCTCATGAGCGGGATGAAGAGCGAGTGGCAGTTCTACTTGATCAACGTCCTGCTGGGCATGGCGTTGGCGGGCCTCGGAGACATCGTGGTCGGCGCCGTGGCTGCGCGCTGGGTGGAGGGGGGACGCGGCCTCGCCCTGGGACTCATCTACACCGGTTCGAACCTGGGTGGCGCCGCGGTCGGAATCGGGGCCGGCGCTGTGTTGGGCGCCGACCAGTGGCGCCTCGCCGTGGCGACCGTGGGGATCGGCGCGGTGGTGCTGATCCTCCCCTTCGCGGCCTGGGTGGTGCGTGATCCGCCGCCCGGCTACGCGCCGGTGGTTCCCGTCGCCAGTGCGCTCGCCGCCGATACCGAGGGCGCAGGCGATCTGGATCTGCCCGCGGCCCTGCGCACGCGCAGCTTCTGGCTGCTCGCCTTCGTGTTGTTCGCCTTCTACTTCTACTACGTCGGCGTGCTCAGCCACCTGGTCGCGTTCCTCACCGACCTCGGGATCTCGAACCGCAACGCATCCCTCGGCTACTCGCTGGCGATCTTCGTCGGAATCGGCGCCAAGCTCGGCGTCGGGGTGCTGGCCGACCGGATCTCGCGGAAGACCGCCACATTGCTCAACTTCGCCGTCCTGACCGGCGCCTCCTACCTGCTCCTGGCCATCCAGCTGCCGGGGGTGCTGATCGTCTTCCTGCTGGCCCAGGGCTTCGCGACCGCGGCGGAGAACGTGCTCCTGCCGCTGATGGTGGCCGAATGCTTCGGTGCCCGTCACCTGGCGCGCATCTACGGCGCCCTGATGGTGACGCTGCTGGCCGCGGCGGCTGGGGAAATCTTTGCGGGCGCAGTCTTCGATCGCATGGGAAGCTACCGGGTGGCGTTCATCACCTTTGCCGTGCTCAACACGGTCGCGCTGATCGCGTTGAGGCTGGTGCGCGACGAACGCCCGGGGACGGGCATGCACGGCGTCACCGGACTGAAGGGAGGCGCATCGTGGACCTGAGAGACAGCCCCGAGGAGGCACGCTTCCGCGCCGACGTGCGCGCCTGGCTGGCCTCGAGCCTGCCCGAGGGTTGGGGCACGCCGGCCTTCGTGATGCCCGAGGACGGCGCCGCGCGTGTCGCCTTCGGGCGGGCCTGGCAGCGCAAGCTCTTCGACGGAGGTTGGGCCGGGCTCGACTGGCCGCGCGAATACGGCGGGCTCGGCGCCAGCGCGATCGAATGTCTCATCTGGGGCGAGGAGTACGCGCGTGCCTGGGCGCCCGACCTGATCATGCTGTCGGTGGGTCTATCCCTCACCGGGCCGGTCCTCATCGCCCACGGCACCGACGCCCAGAAGGAACGCTTCCTCGGCCCGATCCTGCGCGGCGAGGAGGTCTGGTGCCAGGGCTTCTCCGAACCCGGGGCCGGCTCGGACCTGGCGGCGCTTCGCACAAAGGGCGAGGTGCAAGACGACGAGATCGTGGTCAGCGGCCAGAAGATCTGGACCAGCTTCGCCGGTCACGCCGACGCGTGCATCCTCGTGGTGCGCACCGATGCAAGCGGTAGCAAGCATCAGGGCCTCACCTTCCTGCTCTGCGACATGCAGACGCCGGGCATTCGGGTGCGGCCGCTGCGCGAGATGACCGGCCACGCCTGGTTCAGCGAGGTGTTCTTCGACGACGTGCGTGTGCCGCGCGCCAACGTCATTGGGGAGATCGGTCGGGGCTGGGACGTGGTGATCACCACGCTCTCACACGAGCGCGGTTCGTCGGCACCTCACTCGCGACTCGAAGCCGAGCTCGCGCGCCTGGTCGAGCTGGCCCGGCACACACCGCGCGGCGGCGCGATGGCTCTCGACGACCCGCGTATTCGCGACCGTCTTGCGGCCTTCGCGACGGAGATTCGCGTGCTGCGCATGACTGCCTACCGAAACGCCAGCGTCCTGCAGCGCACCGGCCAGCCGGGGCCCGAAGGCTCGATCCTCAAGCTCTTCTGGAGCGAGCTGAACCAGCGCATCAAGGATCTGGCGGTGGAGATCCTGGGACCCGCAGGCTTGATCGAGAAGGGCGACCCGCTGGCAGTGGAAGAGGGTTACTGGGCGTACGAGCTGCTCTGGTCGCGGGCAGCCACCATCTACGCGGGTACGTCGGAGATCCAACGCAACATCGTGGCCCAGCGCATGCTGGGACTGCCGCGAGGTTGACGCAGATGGGCGAGTTCGACGGGCGCGTGGTGCTCGTGACCGGTGGGGCCGGCGCGGGCATCGGCGGCGCGACGGCGCGGCGCTTTGCGCGCGACGGCGCCGCCGTGGTGCTGGTGGACGACCACGAGCGTCGCACACGCGAGATGCGTGATGCGGTGGCGAAGGAGACCGGTGCGCAGGTGCTCGGCCTGGTTGGCGACATCGCGGACCGGGCGCGCATGGACGCGCTGCTGGCGGAGGTCGAGGCGGAGCTCGGACCGGTGGACGTGTTGGTAAACAACGCAGCGATCAACGCGCTGGCCCCGGTCAGCACCTACGACCCGCAGGTCTGGGACCGGGTCATGGACGTGGATCTCGACGCCTGCTTCTACCTGATGCGGCGCACCCTGCCGGGCATGATGGAGCGCGGCTGGGGCTCGGTGGTGAACGTCACCTCGGTGGCCGCGTTCATCGGGAATCCCAGCGAGGGCCCCTACGCCGCGGCCAAGGCCGCGCTGCACCAGCTCACGCGCAGCGCGGCGGCCGAGGCCGGACCGCGCGGCGTGCGCTGCAACTGCGTGGCCACCGGGATCATCGAGTCGCCTTTCGTGCGGCGCCATGCCGAAGCCATGGAGCCCGAGAAGGGGCGGACCCCGCTGCGTCGCTTCGGCAGACCGGAGGAGGTGGCCGAGCTGATCGCCTTCCTGTCCTCGGACCGCGCGGCCTTCATCACGGGCGAGATCGTCAACATCAGCGGCGGCTGGTACATGCGCGCCTGAGGATCAGGAGACGAAACGCGGAAGCGTCGCGGAAGCGGGTCTTCCGTCGGCCGAAGGATCGCGCAGGCCGATGAGGTAGCTGCCCTGCCACACGGCCAGCGCGGCGCCGGCGCGCAGCGCCGGGAGGGCGCGGTTGGCGCCGTCGTCTTCCGCGGCGCGCAGCGCCGTGAGCACGATGGCCTGTACGGCGGCCAGGAAGCGGGCGGAGAGATCGAGCAGCAGCGCGTACGCGTGGGGGCCGAAGCCCTGGACGGAAAGACCGCTGTTCCAGACCTGGCGGCCGGAGGCGCACGCTGCGTCGAGTGCCGTAGCCTGCTCGTCCGAGAGCTGCGTGCGCTGAGACACGGCCCAGAGCCGGTCGAGCGCGGCCAGAGGGTGCACGCGGAAGTCGCACCAGAGCGGATTCTCGACGCGCAGAAAATTGGGCGGCGATGTGCAGCCGGCAGGGGGGTTCTCCAGGATCACCTCGAGGTAGCCGCGGTTGTAGCCGAAGCCCGCAAGCCAGCCGGGCAGGCTCGCACGGCAGAGCGCGGCCGCGTCCTGGGCGGAGGCGTGGGCCCCGGCGCGCGCGGCGTCGAAGACCGCGCGGCAGGACGCTTCGTCCGGCGCCGCGCTCATGGACGCGAGGGGCGTCTCGGGTTGGGCGGCCAGGATCTCCCGGCGTAGCCAGATGCCGCCGAAGTAGCCCGACAGCGTGAAGATCCACAAGGAGGGCGGGTCGGCCGGGCCGCCGGCCAGCAGGGCGTCGAGGAGTCGCGCGGGCACGGCTCCGAACAGGGCGCGCAGCGCATCGTCCTCGTTCGCGTCGCGCAGCCGATCTGCGAGGGTGGGCCGGTGCTCGGCCACCAGCGGATCGTCCGGGAAGGGGTGGGGGGGAATCTCGAGACGGGGCCGGTCGCGCACGCGGGCTCCACCTTGCTCGGGACGCCGAGCATACCGTAGAATCCGGGACACCCCATCCCTCTCCTACGCTGACCGCACCTTTCCTTCGCCAAGTCGCGGTTCTCCGCCGAGAAAACACACGTGTGCGTTACGCTCTCCTGCGCAGCGAACTCATACCTGAGCGACCACACGCTGACTAGACTTGTTGATTCTGACGGGGGGACAGATGCAAAGCCGAATAGCGGAGACGGTGGTGCGGCTCACCAAGCAATTCGTGGAGCAGAAGAGCCTGGCGCCGGGCGCGTGTTCTCTGCGGCGCCCGAGGGCGGGGGGGCGGTAGCGCCCGTGTGGTCTCCCGCCCTGCGTGTCGCGGTGGGGCTGCCCGCGCTCGGTCTTCTCGCCTGGGCGTTGGCGACTGCGCTCCACGCCGCCGCCGCGCCTGCCTTGTGGCTCGCGGTGCTCGCTGTGGGCCTGGCGCTCTGCCCGGGTCGCGGACAGGGCCCGGGAGACGAGCGGACCGCGGGATTCGCGTTGGACGCGCTCCTCGTCGCGGCCGTCGCGGCGGCGCTCCGCCTCTATCGCATCGACGATCTCCCCGTCGGCCCGTACCTCGACGAGATCATCACGCTCGGGAACGCGGCCGCGCTCTCCGACGCGCCGCTCGACGTCTTCGGCTCGACGCCGCTACTGAGGGGGAGGCCGGATTGGGTCCACACCCAGAATCTCTACCTGTACTTCAATTGGCTCCTCCTGCGCGCCGTGGGTGTCGGACACCTCGGGATGAAACTCTTCTCGGTGGTTCCCGGGGTGCTCGCCTGTGTGTGCGTCCTCGGGGCCGCCCGCGAGCTGTTCGCGCGGCGCACGGCGCTGGGCCTCGCCGTGCTGTTCGCGTTCGGTCACTGGCCCGTGCGACTGAGCCGCTATGGCTGGGACGTCTCGTTCCTGGTGATGACGTTCGCCGGCGGACTGTGGCTCCTCCTGCGGGCACGACGCCGCGGCGACGTACGGTGGGCCTACGCCTCCGGCGCCGTCACGGGCGTGGGCCTCTACGGCTACCTCGGCGCCCGAGTGTGCCTCCTGTCGCTGCTCTGCGTCGTCGGGGTCGACTGGCTCACGCGTCGCGACCAGGCGTCGCTTCGCCGCGCAGCGGC
This sequence comes from uncultured Desulfobacterales bacterium, assembly GCA_964194905.1. GTDB lineage: Bacteria > Myxococcota_A > UBA9160 > UBA9160 > JAFDET01 > JAFDET01. Next base: position 14,573 of record CAXMOD010000163.1, read on the forward strand.
GTTCGTCGCCGGCGCGGTGCTGGCCGCGCTGCCGCTCCTGCTCGCGTACACCGAGCGACCGGAGCTCGTGTGGGTGCGCGCCGGCGAGCTGTCCATCTTGGACCAACCGAGCCCAGTGGCCGCCATCGCCCGTAGCGCGATGCGCCACGCTCTCATGTTCCACGTGGCCGGGGGGGCGTACGCGCGGGACAACCATCCCGCGTACCCCATGCTGGATGGCGTCACCGGCCTGCTGATGCTCATCGGTGTCTGGGTCTTGCTGCGCCGCGACTGGCGGGAGCGAGGCTGGGTGATCTTCACACTGCTCGGCGTGAATCTCCTGGCCGGTGTCCTGTCGGTGAGCCAGGAGGGCGCGCCCTACGTGTATCGGGCGGCGCCTGCAATGGTGCCGGCCTTCCTGGTCGTCGGCTACGGGCTCGAGTGGCTCCGGCGCGCCGAGCCGCGCGGGATCGCGGCGGGCGCCGCGCTCGCGCTCGCGTTCTCGTGGAACGTCTGGCTCTACTTCGGGTGCGAACGAGCGAACGTGCTCGCCGCGCGCGTCACGGCCTACGAACTCCGGCTCATCGCCGACGAGGCGCGCCGAACGCCCTGGCCCCTCTACGCGCTCGGCGATTCCACGCTCGCGAAGCGGATCGTGTGGGACGGCTCGGTCCGCGCCCCGCCGCGGTATCTCGATCGGAACCCCTCCTACGGGTTCATCCACCAGCGCCTCGCGCTGCGAGCCGTTCGGCTCCTCTCCGGCCGCTGGCGTGGGCCGGCGAGCCCCGGCGAGCCGCCCGTCCTCCTCGTACACGATGACGCGCTCGAGGATCTGGACGGCGCCGCGATCGCGGCTCCCGCGCTGCTGGTCTTCCGACCGGGCGGTCCCGGCGAGGCGTGGGTGCGGAGACGACACCCAGACGTTCGCATCCGGATCGTCGACGACGTGAGGGGAGGAGAGGTCCTCGGAGTGGCTTCGATCGAGCGGCAGGCAGCGAAGCGGTGACACTGTGCGCCGTACCACCGCGCTCAGGCTGAGTTGGGGTGAATCCCCCAAGCCCACCAGAGCAAGGCAACCCCTATTTACGATTGCGCTCATCCGGCGCCGGCGAATCGCCTCCCGACATCCCCTGTCATCTATCACACACTCCGGTTGTGGATGAGCTGCGAGAGCCGTACTCAGCGACGCTCTTCGTCGTCATGCCCGCGTACAACGAAGCCCAGGTGGTGGAGGGTGTGGTACGCGAGTGGATTCCCGTGCTGCGCGAGGGCACCGAGGGGTTCACGCTCTTCTGCATCGACGACGGATCCACGGACGACACGGGCCGCATCCTCGACGGCCTGGCCCTCGAGATCCCGGAGCTGGAGGTCCTACACAAGCGGAATGGGGGCCACGGTGAGGCTTGCCGGGACGGCTACCGAGCGTGCCTCGACCGGGGTGCCGCGTGGATGCTCCAGCTCGACTCCGACGGGCAGTGCGACCCGGCCGACTTCCGGGCTCTCTGGGAGCAGCGCGAGGCCGGGCCTGCGTTCGGCTTGCGGCGCCGTGAGGACGGCGCTGCCCGCGTCGCGATCTCGTTCGTGCTGAGCAAGGCGGTGCGCTGGACGACGGGCATGAGGGTCCCGGACCCCAATGTTCCCTTCCGCCTGTTGCACCGCGACGTGCTGGCTACGGCCCTGGATGCGCTGCCGCCCGACTTCGAACTCTACAACGTGGGTCTGAGCGTAACGGTCGCGTACCGGCACGCCATCCGTTGGACGCCGGTTCGCTTCCGCAAGCGCGCCGTGGGCGAGACCACGACGGGTTGGCTCGCGTTGGCCGCCCGAGGCGCGCGCGTGATCCGCGACCTGCGGAGACTGGGCGGACTCCCCGACTAGCGGGGCGTCCTCGCTCCCGATTACGGTCCATCGAGCCGGATTCGTGTGACTCCCTCATCACGGAGAATTCGGGTGGCCAGCGTCATGGCACGCCCGATCGCCTGATCCATGTCGTAGTAGCGATACTCGCCCAGGCGTCCGCAGGCCAGGAGCCCGGGCGTCGCGGCGGCGCGCGCGCCGTAGCGCTCGTAGAGCGCGCGATTTTCCGCGTCCTGGAAAGGGTACTCGAAGCCGTCCGCGTCCGACGGGCTCCACGGGATCTCGCGAGTCAGGAGCGTGCCGTGGATCCGCGACGCATCCCCGGGAGCCATCAAGTGCTTCCACTCGATCGTGCGCACGTGGTCACCGGTACCCGGGTTGTTAACGACGGCACCGGGGAGCGCAACGTCCTCATTTGGTCGGTATTCGTGCTCGCGCCTCTGGCCGCGGTAGGCGAGCCGACCGAGGTCGCACCCGAACCACGCATCGATTGGGCCGGTGTACACGACCAGGAGACGCGGTCGGACATCTCCGCGTATTTCGAGATAGTCCACGCCGGTCCGGACCGGAATCCCTTCGACCATCTTTCTCATCAAGGACGCGTAGCCTTCGATGGGCAGGCCCTGATAGCGACTGCGTTTGAGGCGATCATCTTCGTCCGTGCGGACGTCGATCCGCCGGGCTAGCTGTGGATCGAGAAGGCGGGCGGGCACCCCCCACTGCTTCTCGGTGTAGCCCCGCACGAAGCGCTCGTAGATGGTCCGAGGCATCTTGGCGAGACAGGCCTCCTCGAAGCTCTCCGGCGGGGCAGGCGACGATCGAGGAACATGCTTCACGCCCATCCTCTTCAGGGCGCTCGGCGTCAGGGGCCAGGGCTCGCAACAGCCGTCGATCTTCGTGAGCAAGCGTAGGGCGTAGGGGCGGAAGGAACCGAACCGCTGCACGAAGTCCCAGACCCGCGCGGACGAAGTGCGAAAGAAATGCGGTCCGTATGTGTGGACGGGGATGCCGCTCTCGTGCGTGTGATCGTGGACGTTTCCGCCGAGATGCCGGCGGCGCTCGAAGATCGCGACGTCCCGCCCGTGGTCCGCCAGGACGCGCGCGATCACGGACCCGGTCAGTCCCGCTCCGACGATGAGATAGTCCACCCTCGCGCCCCCTCGCGGCCAGGCCGCGCGTCGAGCACTGTGCCACCGATCGCAGGCACGGACAAGACGCGCCTCCCGATGGCCTCCATCGTCGGATCACGCCCCCGCTCGTCACGACCGGAAGTGTGCGGATGCGCGATGGAGACTAGTGAGAGGGCTGGCGTTTCGGGTCGATCGAGCGCGGTTCCAACGGTCGTGCGAACCAACGGAAGAACGGAGCGTCGGCTGCCCCGACGTATTGGGTCACGAAGCCGAAGCCGTGGCCGAGTTCCTGGTAGCGGCGGTGCACGGCAAAGAGGTCCCGCGCGTCCTCGCGCACGATGGGACGCAGCCAGTCCGCTTCCGCCGTCAACGCCCGCTTCTTCTGAAACTGGGCAAGCGGTGTGAGGCTCCCCACCAGAAGCACCGTCGCAACGAGCGCCGCGCCGAGAGGCCGCGTGCGCCACTCGCGAAGCGCGGTGAGCGCCAGTACCAGGAGCGCGTAGAGCGCCGGAATCGAGGCGCGCATGGGCAGGTCGTTGGCGTAACCGTAGCGAACCCAGGGAAGCAGAACGAGCAAGCCGGTCGACGCGAGCAGCACGAGGTCGAAGCCGCGGGAGGTACGCAGCCCGCCGCGGGCCAGCGCGATGGCGAGCGCGAGCGCTCCGAACTCCAACACACAGATGCCGCCCCACCGCCTCAAAAATCGCATCCAGCCGGCCACGTCCAGATCGAACGCCAGCGGAAGGATGCCGTTGGGGACGGTGTGGAGCCCGGCCGTCATGTCCGGCGGCAGGTCGAACGAGACCCAGCGCGACCCGTAGTAGAGCGCCACCAGAAGACCGACGCCCAGACCGACCGCGTTGGGCACGCTCACCTGTGCGCGAAGCGCTTCGGCGAAGTTTCGGGAACCGCCCACACCGGGAATCCACGCGAGCGCCGCGAGACCGAGAGCAACCAAGGGCGACCAGAAGGCGGTAACGGCCACGACCAGGATCGCCGGGAAGCGCACATCCCGGTGAACGGTCGCAGAGAGCAGCAGGGCCACCCCGAGCCAGCCACCGATCGCGTGCTGCGGAACCCAGAAGAGCAGTTCCACGTTGCTGGGGTACTGGAACCACCCGGCCCACCACTCCCACATCCCGCCCTGCCAGGCCTCGGTCAAGACGGTTCCGAGCCCCTTGGTGACGACGTAGGCGAGCCCGTCCATGCCGCCGAAGAACACGAAGATCAGTCCGCACAACAGTGGGGCGCCGCGCGTCAGCAGCACCAGCCAGCCGACGGCCAGAGCCGAACCCAGGAAGGTCCACGCGATCAGCGCCAGGTTGGCCGCCTGCCAGCCGGCCAGCGCACCGACGACGGCGGCCGGCACGTAGTAGGCAAGGTAGTAGACCAGAGCGACCCGCTCGCCATCCAACTCCCACGCGACCGGCCACGGTTGCTCGGCGAGGTCCGCGAGGATGGCGTTGTGTTTGGACCAGTCCTCCCAAGCCAGGCCGAGGCCTCCGATCCCGGAGAACGCCAGAACCACGCCGAGCGGCACCAGCGCCGCCGCCCAGCCGAGCACGCTGAACCGGGGCGGCGCGGGGCCGGGGCCGGATGGCAACTCGCGCCGCATCTCGATGGCGATCGCCGCGGCGAGGGCCACCACGACCGCGACGGCGGCCGCCGGCCGGAGCCCCCGTCCGAAGAAAAGAGCCAAAGGCAGCATCAGATACGCCCAGGTCGCAGCCCGGAACCTCTGCTCCACACCAGGCTCCCTACTTCTGGAAGACCCACTCCATGTCGTCCCGATGATCGCGGCTTCCACGACGCTTCCCCAGGTGCGACGACCGTTTTCACTCAAGCAAGCCGCATGGGCGATCCGAGGCTCCCGCGTTCTTCCGGATCAACGCGAGGGGGCGTCGCTTGTGGGCGCGGGAGGCGGTCTTCGGGGCCGCCGTGGTAAGCTGACGGTCCGTCAGGTCGGGGGGCGGCCCGTTGAATCCACGCAGTGCACACGCGCCTCCCGCTTGGAGAAGAATCAAAGCAATTTCAGACGGTTACGCCAAGACAACCGTTGTCGTCTCGTCAGATTCTGTCGGCCTACAGGACGAACCGCACCGAGGCCCCGAATGCCGCAGCACCGAGAGTACCCGTTTCCCGCGTACCCGAACGGCTGGTTCTGCGTGGCCTACAGCGACGAGCTCGGACCGGGCGCGGTACAGAAGCTCCACTACTTCGGCCGCGAGCTGGTTCTCTTTCGCGAGCCGAGCGAAGCGGGCGCCGCCCGCATCCTGGACGCCTACTGTCCCCATCTGGGCGCCCACCTCGGGGTGGGCGGCACGGTCGAAGCCGACGGCATCCGTTGCCCCTTCCACGCCTGGAAGTGGAACGGAGAGGGCCGCTGCGTCGATATCCCCTACGCGAAGCGCATTCCGCCGAACGCCCAGATCGGCACCTGGCCCGCGTGTGAGCGCAACGGGTTCGTGTTCATCTGGCACCATGCAGAAGGCGCCGCCCCCGACTACGAGATCCCGGAGATCGCCGAGATCGCCTCGGGCTGGACGCCCTTCACGAAGCTCGAGTGGACCGTCACGAGCCGCATGTACGACATGGGCGAGAACGCCGTGGACCACGTCCACTTCAAATACCTGCACGGCGCGAGCGGCGCGCCCACCAACACACAGCGCCTCGATGAGGACGGCAACCTGCGCAACTACTCGGAGATGGAGATGTCCACGCCCAAGGGACCCGTCCCCGGCTCCATCGAGAGCCGAGGCGCCGGGCCGGGCATGGGCGTCGTGCACGTGAAGGGCGTCGTGGAGACGATCATCGTGACCAAGTCCACGCCCATCGACGACGAGACGGTGCACGTGCGCTTCTCCTACACCCAGAAGCAGACCGACGACGAGCGCGAGCTGCGCATCGGCAAGGCGATGCTCCGGGACCTGAAGAAGCAGATGGAGCAGGACATCGTCATCTTCGAGAACAAGACGTACCGGACCCAGCCGCTCCTGGTTCCCGAAGATGGGCCCATCGCCGAGTACCGCCGGCGAGCGCGCAAGAGCTACAGCGGGAGGTTCTGGGATGAGTGAGCGCTTTCCCTATCCGGCCAATCCGAACGGCTGGTTCCGAGTGTCGTACGCCGACGAGCTGAAGCCCGGCGAAGTGAAGCCCCTCGCCTACTTCGGGACGGATCTGGTCCTCTTTCGCGATGCCGCCGGCGAGGCCCACGTACTCGACGCTTTCTGCGCGCACCTCGGTGCCCACCTGGGGCACGGTGGCAGCGTGGACGGCGACGGTATTCGCTGCCCCTTCCACGCGTGGAAGTGGGGAGGCGACGGGCGCTGCCTCGACGTTCCCTACGCGAACAAGGTGCCGGCGCGGGCGCAGATCAAGAGTTGGCCCGTGCGTGAGAAGAACGGGCTCATTCTCGTCTGGCACCACGACCGGGACGAGCCGCCGGGCTGGGAGATCCCCGATCTTCCCGAGCTGAGCTCCGATGACTGGACGCCGCTCGATGTTCGACGCTGGACGGTGCGGAGCCGCTGGCTCGACATGAACGAGAACTCCGTGGACAAGGTTCACTTCCGCTACGTACACGGCACGCCGGTCATCCCCGAAGCGGAGATCACCGTGGAGGGCCACATCTTAACGGTGAACAACCTCCTGAAGATGACGACTCCCAGGGGAGAGATCGAAGCCAGCTTGACCACCACCGACTACGGGCCCGCCTTCCAGACGGTGCACATCGAGGGTGCCGTGGACACGCTGATGGTAAACACATCCACCCCCATCGATGGCGAGACGACCGACGTGTCGTTCGCCTACACCGTGCAGAAGTCTCCGGACGGCGCTCACGAGCGCGTGGGGCGCGCGCGGATCAAGGACCTGGAGCACCAGTTCGAGCAGGATCGCCCGATCTGGGAGAACAAGACCTACCACGCGCGGCCCATGCTCGCAGCCGAAGACGGCGACTTCGGCGCGTACCGGCGCTGGATGCGCCAGTTCTTCAGCGAGGCGTGGTGAGCGTGGTGCTCCGGGCGATCGACGGCTGGCTGAACGTCAACATGGCCGAGCTGGGCCGGCCCGACTACCTGGTGCAGGTTGCGAAGAACTACTTCAAGCAGGGCGAAGAGTTCTTCCAGAACACCTCCATCGACGAAACCGTCGAGCTCATGGACGAGGCGGGGGTCGAGCGTGGCATCCTGACCACCGACCCAGGCAGGCCGTCGGACCACGTACTCTCCTTCGCCGAGAAACGCCCCGACCGCTTCGCCCTCGGCGCGCAGCTCGACCCGCGCCGTGGCATGAAGGCGGTGCGGGCGCTGCGCTCCTTCGTTGCCGAGCACCCGGTGGTGCTGGCGCGCATCACGCCTTTCTACCTGGACGTCGCACCCAACGAAGCGATCTACTATCCGATCTACGCCGCCTGCATCGACCTGGACCTGCCCATCACGATCAACACGGGCATCCCCGGGCCGCCGGCGCCGGCCGAGTGCCAGCACCCGATTCACCTGGACAAGGTGTGCCTGCACTTCCCGGAGCTGAAGCTCTGCATGGCCCACGGGGCCGATCCGTGGTGGAGCGTGGCCATTCGCCTGATGCTGAAGTACCCGAACCTGCACCTGATGACGTCGGCCTACCTGCCGAAATACTTCCCACCCGAGCTGGTTCACTTCATGAATACACGCGGGCAGACCAAGGTGATCTTCGCGTCGGACCATCCGGCGATACCGATGAAGCGTTGCATCGAGGAGGCCCAGAAACTCGACCTGCGTGAGGGAGTTCTCGAGAAGTTCCTCTACGGCAACGCGGCTCGGTATTTCTGGAACGAGAAGGACGCCTAGGCGCCTTCCAGCACCGCCCGCAGGGCCGGGTCGGCCGCTTTGGCGTCGCGGATGCGCTGTGTTGCGCGCACGACGGTCGCATGGCTCTGGTCGAGGATCGCCGCCCGGTAGCTCGGCCGCTCGCGCAGGCGGGCCCAGTAGGCCGCGCAGAGCGGGCGCTGGTGCTCCTGGACGAAGACGTCCAGCAGATCCGCCTGGAGCAGCCGCTCGAAGATCACGAGCCAGCTCACGTCGGCCAGGCTGAAGGTCTCGCCCAGGATCCAGGGTCCCCCGCCGGTCGCGAGCTGCTTCTCGAGCCCATCCAGGTGGAGCCCCATCTGCTTGCGGCTGTGCGCCAGGATGCCGGCGGCCGGCCGGATGCGTCCGAAGCGCGAGAGCCCGACCACCTTGAACACGAGGAAGATGAGGGGGCGACGCTTGTCGAAGTGGAAGAGGAAGCCTTCGAGGATCTTCCACGTGGCGATGCGATCGACCATGGCCGCAAACAGGGGCGTCGTGAGTCCGGGCACCGCGTTGCCCGCGCTCTCGTCCCCGTGATTCAGCGGGTCCGCGGTGATCGACGAGCGGTCGATCCAGCGCTGCATCTCCTCACGAAGCGTTGCGTTGGCGGGGACGAGCGAAGGACTGCCCGGCGGCGCGTGATCGGCCGCGTAGCGGATCTGCTCGTGGGATTCGTAGACCGGGTGCCCCCGGTGGACGAGCACCGGCACGGTGCCACCTGGGTTCACCGACAGCAGGACCGGCCGGATGTTCTCGTAGGCGCCGGTTTCGATGAGGTCGATGGGGTGGCTCGTGTAGTCGATTCTCAGCTCCGCCAGGCAGACACGCACCTTCATGGAGCAGAGGGAAAGCGCGTTGTGATAGAGCTCGAACTCCCCCTCGTGAGGGACGCTGATCTCCGGCCGGTGGCCCGGGGGAACCGGGTGGGTCTTCCGTCGCGCCTTCTCCCGGACCCACCATGCGATCCCGCAGCCGGTGAGGAGAGCAAGAGCGAGGAGGAGGCTGGTCGTGGACATGAGGGGCCTGCCTTGGTCATATGAACAAGCGTATTGTACAGATGACCAAAGGGCGCCGCAAGCTCGATTCGCACCCCCTAGAAGAGCGCTGCGGCGATGCGCTCGCGCTGGAAGGCGGGGCTGCCCAGCCACGCTTCGTCCGCCTTGGCGCGCTTGTAGTAGAGGTGGGGGTCCTGCTCCCAGGTGAAGCCGAGCCCGCCGTGGATCTGGATGGCGTGGCCCGCCACCCGGGTGAAGGCCTCCGACGCGTAGGCCTTGGCCATGCTGGCGGCCACGTCGGCGTCCGGTTCGTTCGCCTGGAGCGCCCAGGCTGCGTAGTAGGCCGCGGAGCGCGCCCCCTCCACGAGCAGGAACATGTCGGCGCACTTGTGCTGGATGGCCTGGAAGCTGCCGATGGGCCGGCCGAACTGCTCTCGCTGGCGGGCGAACGCCACCGTCAGATCGAGCGCCTGGGCCGCAGCGCCTGTCATCTCCGCGGCGAGCACGGCGCGGCCGACGGCCAGCGCGTGATGGAGGGGGATGTCGTCGTCCCCTACGCGGGCTGGCGCCGGAACGCGCACGTCATCGAGGGTCAGCTCCCAGACGGGCCGGGTCAGGTCCTGCCAGGCCATCCGGCGCAGCCCGATACCCGGGGTGTCGGGCTCTACGCAGAAGAGCGTCGCAGCATCGCCCGGCCCGCGTGTCGCGACGAGGAGCAGGTTTGCCACGCCTGCGTCGGCTACGTAGAGCTTGCGCCCCGAGAGTGAGAAGCCGTCTCCATCGGCACGCGCCGTCAGAGCCACGCCGTCGGGATCCCAGGTTCCGCCATCGTCGAACAGCGCCAGTGCGACGACGCGACTCCCGTCGGCGATGCCGCGCAAGAGGTCCGCGTGCGCAGCGCCGGCCCTCCCGAGAGCGGTGGCCCCGAGGGCGGCGCTGGAGAGGAAGGGTGCGCCGCACAGCGAGCGCCCCATCTCCTCGGCTACCACGGCGAGCTCCAGAGGCCCGAGCCCGGCGCCGCCGTGATTTTCGGAGACCGCCAGGCCCGGCCAGCCCAGCGCGGCCATGCGCTTCCACAGCGCGGTGGGGAAGAGCTCCCCGCGTTCCGCGGGCCCGCGCGCCTGCGCCAGGCTGCACTCCCGGTCGAGGAACTCGCGCACGCTGCCGCGCAGGATCTCCTGCTCTTCGCTCAGGCGGACGTCCACGGGGCTCTCCTGCGCTGTGGCGCCCCAGGAATCTGATGTATCGTCAGATTCCGCGCAAGCTCGGTTTTGACCCCGGGGGAAGGACAGGAGGGCAGCGATGCGGTTCGAGAACAAGGTGGCGGTGGTGACGGGCGCGGGCGGAGGGATCGGCGAAGCCTACGCCAAGGGGCTGGCCGGCGAAGGCGCCGCGGTGGTGGTGGCCGAGATCGACGCCGACCAGGGAGCCCGGGTGGCCAAGGAGATCGAGGCGGCCGGCGGTCGCGCTCTGGCGGTCACGACCGACGTGTCGTCCGAGGACTCCGCCCTGGCCATGGGCAAGGCCGCCGGCGACGCGTTCGGCGGTGTCGACCTGCTCATCAACAACGCCGCCATCTACGGGACCATGCAGCTCCACAGCCTGCTCACCGTCCCGATGGACTACTACAAGAACTTCATGGCCGTGAACATGGACGGCTGCCTGCTGGTGACGCGCGCCGTGCACGAGTCGATGGCCGCGCGCGGCGGCGGCGCCATCGTGAACCAGTCGTCGGCAGCCGCCTGGATGGGCGCGGGCTACTACGGCATCGCCAAGCTCGCCATGCACGCCATCACCCACAGCCTGGCCCGTGAGCTGGGCCCCAAGAACATCCGCGTCAACGCGATCGCGCCGGGCCCGACCGACACCGAGGCCACGCGGAAGATCGTGCCCGACTTCATCCGCGATCAGATCCTCGGCTCGATGCCGCTCTCGCGCATGGGCACCGTGGACGACATGGTCGGCGCTGCGCTCTTCCTGCTGTCGGAAGACGCCGGCTGGGTGACGGGGCAGATCCTGGCCGTGGACGGCGGCCAGATCATGAGGACCTGAGGCGGGAGCGTTGTCCGCGACTCGCAAGCCCCAGGATCAGAGCGGCCGGCCGCTTGGGCCGCGCGCCCTCCAGACCCGGCAGCGCCTGCTCGAGGCCACCGAGGAGCTGCTCCAGAAGCGCAGCGTTCGCGAGCTGCGCGTGGTGGAGATCGCACGCCAGGTGGGCACGTCGCCCGCCACGTTCTACCAGTATTTCGCCGACGTCGAGGACGCGATCCTCGCGCTGGTGGAGCGCTCTGCCGAGGAGCTGCCCGCCATCATCGAGCAGATTGAAGGCCCCTGGCAGGGCGCGCGCGGATTCGCGACGGCGCGCGCGATCGTCGATGGGTTCGTGCAGCACTGGGACCGGCACGGGGCGGTGTTGAGGGTGCGCAATCTGAAGGCGGAGGAGGGCGACCGGGCCTTTCGCAAGCTGCGCTTGACCACTCTTTCGCCGGTCGTGGAATCGCTGGCCAAGCGGATCGGGGAATTCAAGGAAGCAGGCCGCGTCCAGGACGGGATGAACCCCTGGGCGGCCGCCTCGTCACTGATCGCCATGCTGGAGAGAATGTCGTCCTACCACCAGAACTTCGAGCGCGCGGGCGTGACACGCGATCAGCTCGTGGAAACCTGCGCGCGCATCCTCTACGCCACCATCACGGGGCGTCAGGCGGGCTGACCCGAGCCGCCTGCGGAGAGCCCGCGAGGCCCCGGCTCAGCGGGAGACGCAACGGAAGGTGACGCTGGCGGACGCCGCCGTGTCGCCGGGTCGACTCGGCGTGCTCACGAGGGAATCCAGCTCCAGGCGAGCCCCCTGCTCCAGACAGAACCCCTCGGCGCGATCCATCACCTCTGCGCGGCGGGCGTTCTCGTCGTCCGCGCCGGTGCCGCCGCGAGCGCTGGTGACCCAGCGATCCTCGGAGACGCGCACGACCTCGGCTCCGCGCGCGGCACAGCCGGCCGCGAGGACGATCCAGCACGCGCAACCGGCCGCAAAAAGAAGGCGCATGCCCTTCTTTCTAGCGGCTGGCCCAAGGCCGAGTCAACGATGTATCAGTTCGACCAGTAGATGTATTCATCATCCGGGGCGTCGGGGACGGACAGGTCCTTGTCGATGTTGATCGCGAACGAGCCTTGAGAGGGCCATCGCGAGGGAATCTGTTCCGCGTTGTGAGCCGCGAGGGCCTGCTCCAGCTCTGCGAGCTTCTCCGGACGTTCGGCCGACAGATCCTTCTGCTCGGTCGGGTCGGCGCGGAGATCGAAGAGCCATCTGCGGCCGGGCGGATCGCTGACGTTGAGCTTCCACCCACCGACGAGCGCGGTCTGCGAAGCTCCGCTCCGCCAGAAGAGCTCCTCATGGGCCACTGCCTCGGCTTCACCGCGTGCCAACGGGACCAGGTCGACACCGTCCATCTTGCGGTCGGTCGGAAGCGGCGCACCGGCGGCGGCTGCCGCGGTTGCGAACGCGTCGAAGTGGTGGACGGGCTGCGTCACGGTCGTGCCGGCCGCGATCTTCGCGGGCCATTTGACGAAGTAGGGCACGTGGATGCCGCCTTCGAAGAGCGTGATCTTCCAGCCCCGGAACGGATCGTTGACGTCGGGGAGGCCGATGTACCCCGCGCCGCCGTTGTCGGACGTGAAGATCACGAGGGTGTTCTCTTCGAGCCCGTTCTCGCGGAGCGCGTCCAGCACCCGGCCGACGCCACGGTCGAGCGCCCGGATCATCGCCGCGTACACGCGTTCGCGATGCAGCTGGATGTGGGGCAGCGCGTCGTAGTCTTCCCGCGTCGCCTGGAGCGGCGTATGCGGGGCCCAGTGGGCGAGGTACAGGAAGAACGGCCGGTCCTTGTTCGCTTCGATGACCTTGACGGCTTCATCGGTGTAGTAGTCCGTGAGGTATCTCGAGGGTTCGAATGCACTTCCGCCGTTGAAGGACGCGGCGAACTTCATCGCGCGCCACAAGAAGCGGTCGATGGGGTCGAAGTCCTGCTTCGCGTTCACGACGTTCGGGTCGTCTTCCGGCAGATAGAAACCACTCGCCATCAGCAGGCTCTCGTCGAAGCCCTGATCCTCGGGTGCCATGCCGCTCGAGCGGCCGAGATGCCATTTTCCGATATGGGCCGTGTGGTAGTTCTGCTGGGCAAGGAGCTCCGCGATCGTGACCTCGGAAGCCGGCATCCCCATGTCCTCGTAGGGGACCTGGTCTCCCCCTCCGCGGATCGATGGTCGAAGTCGCGTGGAGCTCTCACCCGCCATCACGCCGATCAGCGTTCCCATTCCAGGAGGCGTCGGCGTGAACTCGAAGCCGAAGCGGGTGCTGTAGCGTCCGGACATGAGGGCGGCGCGCGACGGGGCGCACGTCCCGTTCGCCGCGTACCCGTTCACGAAGCTCGCGCCTTCGGCCGCGATCGAGTCGATGTTCGGCGTCGGAACGGTTCCGCCAGCGACTCCTCCGCCGCCGAAGGTGAGATCGTTCCACCCGAGGTCGTCGGCGAGAATCAGCACGACGTTCGGCGGTCGTTCGCCGGGCGCACGTCCGGCCGGATCCGGCCCCGAGTCCCATTCGATCGGAACGTTCGGGCCGACCGGCAGGCGGCGGTTCATCGCGAACTCGACCGCCGACAGCATCAACTCGGCGCGATTCAGCCAGGCGATTCCGAGAAGAACCGCCAGGACCACGACCACCCCGAGAGCGACCTTGATGAGCTTGTTCACGGGTGAGCTCCCGGTGCGCCGACCGCCGGCGGCTGCCGCTTCTCCAGATGGAGCTCCAGCTCGCGGCGCTGCTCCTCCAGACGCTCGGCCAGCTCCACTCGCTCGCGCTCGATCTCGTCCACCAGCTCGCGGCGGCGCTGCTCGCGACGTCGGGTGACGTCGTCTTCGAGGAGGTCGCCGCGCCGCCGGAGCAGACGCTCGTCGAGAGAGGCGGCTTCGCCGGCGTTCCCGTTGGCTGCCGCCGCTGCGGCGTCGTCGCCGCGACGCTCCAGCGTGTGCTCGCTGCGCGCCTGGGAGCCGTCCGTCGCGCGCGCTCTCACCTCGATGCGGTTGCTGCCGGGCGCCAGGCGCACCAGGGCGTCGAAGCTCCCGTCGGGGCGTAGCTGGGTGGCGAGAGCCTCTTCCTCGGTGGTGAGGTTGCGCACGCGCACCGCCTCGAGGCCCGAGAGCGGCAGCATCGGAAGCTTCTCGGGCAGCGTTGCGGGATCGCGGATCGGGACGAAGGTGCCGCCGGTCTCCGAGGCCATGGTGGCCACCGTGAACGGGCCGCGCAGGGCCTCCTGCCCGACGGCGAACGCGTGAATGCGGACGCCGTACGAAGCGGCGCGCTTCACCTGCCGGAACACCTCCGCCTGGTTACGCCACGAATCGCCGGGTACGGGCAGGGTGGGAATGCCGTCGGTCATGAAGACGATGATGCGCTCGGCAGCAGGGTCGGGATCGGAGCTCGCCTGCGGGCCGCCTACCAGCTCGGCCGTGGCACGTTCCACGCCGGACGCCATGTCGGTCATGCCGTGGGCGCCCGCCTCGCCGACGGCGTCGAGCGCACTCTCGACGGTGGACCAGTCGTCCGTGAGGCCCACCCAGGTCTGCGAGGAGTAGGAGAGGCCCTCGCGCCAGCGGCGGGGCAGCACGTCGCGGCCGGCCGGCTCACCGGAGAAGGTCACGACGCTGATCCGCGCGTAGCGGGGATCGAGGGTGCGCAGCAGGCGCCGCGCCGCCGCTACTTCCGCCTCCAGGACGGAGCCCGGAAGCGTGGCGCCCTCGTCGTCAGTGGCCGGGCGCAGCGGCGCTTCGTCACGGCGTTCGAAGCGCTCGAGCGTGGACTCGGACACGTCGAGCACGATCGCGATGTCACGCCGAGGGCGCTCCTGGCCCGCCGGCAACGCCCAGCCGCTCAGGAAGACAGGGCGCGTGCCGTCCACCACCGCGCCGGCCTCCGGGTGGTCTACGGCCACGCGCAGGATCTCGGGCGCCGGGCCGGAGCCGGTGATGCTCGCCGGATCGGGCCAGGTGCCCCGCGCCGCCGCCGGCGCGCACAGTACGAGGAGCGCCAGGACCGGCCACACGCGGTGCATCGCCGGAGCGTACCAGCGGTTCCGGTGCCGTCGAGCGCCGAAGACGCTGGGCGACGCGTGGGATGAAATGCGCCCCGCCCTAGCTGGCGAAAGGATGGAAACCCAAGCAAAAGCAATCGGTTGGGCGAAGCGCAGAGCGCCGTCACGAGAACACGCAACGAGGACGCGTTTCCCCCTTCGTCGAGTCAATCGCGGACGGGCGGAATGTCGTCGAGGCTCGCCCACGCATAGCGGCGGCTATCGATCTGGCCGCCACCGGGGGGGACGAACTGTGCGCCGCCGCAGTCACGCCCACCCATGCGCGCGTAGAAGACCCGCGCCTTGTCGTTCTGTTCGAGCACCCAGAGGTAGAGGCCGCAGTCCGAGTAGTTTGCACGGCACCAGGCGCCTACGCGAGTCATGAGCCCCGCCCCGGTGCCCCGGCCATGACCGTCCGGTACGACGTGCAGATTGTCGAGGAGGGTTCCCCACTTCTCGTCCTCGCGACCGTAGGCGCATGCGAAGCCGACGAGACACCCTGCATCCTCGGCCAACACCACGAACTGGTTCTCGGGCAGCGGAGCGAATCGCTCCTGCCAGACCGTTCGGCGGTCCTGCTCGACGTCACCGTCCAGGAAATCGTCGCGATACGCGCCGCGGTAGTGGAGCTTCCAGCTCTCGGCGTGAAGCAGCGCGATCGCCGCTACATCGTCGGGAGTCGCCTCGCGGTAGTGCATCGCTCGGGCATTCTAACTCAGCGGGGTCACACCCTTGGGCGGCGGTGACACACCGTCAGATCTCGGTTAGGCTCCGCGCGCCATGTCGTCGGATGCGCCCTTCCGCGTGCTCCCGAAGCTGACGCCCCGCAACGAGGCGTTCTGGACGGGCGGTCGCGAGGGTGAGTTGCGCATCCAGCGCTGCAGCGACTGCGCCACGTGGGTGCACCCGCCGCAGCCGATCTGTCCCGCGTGCACCGGGAAGAACCTGGAGACGAAGGCGGTGTCGGGTCGCGCCACCGTGGCCACGTTCACGGTGAACCACCAGGAGTGGATCCCAGGCTCGAAGGATCCCTACGTGATCGCCATCGTGGAGCTCGAAGAGGACGCGGCGGTCCGGCTCACCACCAACGTGGTGGAGTGTGCGCCGGAGAACGTGAAGGTCGGCATGCCGGTTCGCGTGGTCTTCGAGGAACGCGAGGACGTGTGGATCCCGCTCTTCGCACCGGACACGGAGGCTGCGGGGAACCGCTGATGGAGATCCTGGAGAGGCGCGCCTGCATCACGGGGATCGGCCAGTCGGACGTGGGGCGGCGCCTGTTCCGCGATCCCCTGGAGCTGACCCTCGACGCGTGCCTCGCCGCCATCGAGGACGCCGGCCTCGAGCGCGAGCAGATCGACGGGCTCGCTACGTACCCGGGCGCCGGCGGCCCTGCGGGCTTCTCGGGCGCGAGCCTCACCGACGTGCACGATGCGCTGCGTCTGGAGCTCTCCTGGTACGAGGGCGGTATGGAATCACCGGGCCAGCTGGGCTCGGTGATCAACGCCTGCATGGCCGTGGCCTGTGGCCTCGCCACCCACGTGCTCTGCTTCCGCTCGGTGTGGGAAGCCACGGCAGCGGCGAAGACCGGCGCCATTGGCGTGGCCGCGGCGGCCGGGGGCGGCGCGGCAGGCGGGGGCGGATTCCGCGCCAGCGGCAGCATGCAGTGGACGCTTCCCTACCGCGCCTTCTCGGCGGCCAACTGGATCGCGCTCTTCGCCCAACGCCACTTCCACGAGTACGGCACCACCCGCGAGCAGCTCGCCCAGATCGCGCTGAACGCGCGCAAGAACGCCGCGCTGAACCCGAAGGCGGTGTACCGCGATCCGATGACCCTGGACGACTACCTGAACGCTCGCATGATCTCGACCCCCTTCGGGCTCTTCGACTGCGACGCGCCCTGCGACGGCGCCACCGCCGTAATCGTGTCGCGCGTCGACGCGGCTCGAGACCTCGCGAAGCCGCCGGTGCGCGTGGAGGCCGTGGGGAGCGCGCTGCGCGGCCGTCCCTCGTGGGACCAGTTCGACGACCTCACGACCATGGCCGCCCGCGACGCGGGGGAAATGCTCTGGACTCGCACGGACCTCACGCCGTCCGACGTGGACGTGGCGGAGCTCTACGACGGCTTCAGCTTCATCACGCTCTGCTGGCTCGAGGCGCTCGGCTTCTGCGGCAAGGGAGAGAGCGGATCCTTCGTGGAAGGGGGCGCGCGCATCGCGCTGGACGGCGAGCTGCCTCTCAATACCCAGGGCGGGCAGCTCTCCGCTGGTCGCCTGCACGGCTACGGCTACCTGCACGAGGCGGTGCTCCAGCTGCGCGGCGAGGGCGCAGAGCGCCAGGTGCCCGGCAACCCGCAGGTGGCGGTCGCCGCCGCCGGAGGCGGGCCGCTGGCCTCGTGCCTGCTGCTGACGCGCGCGGCGTAGACTGCGTCCGTGGACCTGGATCGGCTCCAGGGCCTGCTAGATGCGGGCGTCTCGCTCGGGGCGTGCGAGGCGCTGTCTTCGCCAGACCGCGAAGCCCACGAGCGCCGCGACCACGCCCGCGATCAGGCCCGGCGGGGCGTGGTCGAAGGCGCGCAGGAGCCCGTCGCCGAAGAGGACCAGCGCGAGGATGCCGGGCGCGAAGCCGATGAAGCTGCCCAGGACGAAGGCCGTCACGCGCACCTTCGAGAGGCCAAGCACCCAGTGGGCCGGTGGAGCCAGGAAGAAGACCAGCCGCACCACGATCACCGTGACGAGTCCGCGGGTCGCGAGGCGGTCGTCGAAGCGCCGAAAGCGTTCGGGCAGGTTCGCGTCCACCCACTCGCGCGCCAGGACGCGCGCGAAGAAGAAGCCGACGCAGCCGGCGCCTACGGCTCCGAGCCAGGAGAGCGCGAAGGCTTCCGACAAGGGCCACACCCAGCTCGCCGGCACCGCGAACAGCACGCCCGGTACGCCGAAAGGCTCGAGCAGGGCAAAGGCGGCGACGAAGGCCACTGGCCCCCACGGCCCGGCCGAGCGGATCAGCGCCGTGACGCGCTCGCGATCGAGGCCTTCGAACCAACCGGCGGCCCACGCGGCTGCGAGGCAGACAGCGAGCAGTGCGAGGAGGAACAGCGCGACGCGACGGGCCACAGCTGCCGAGAGAACCACAGCCCCTGGCGCGGGGCAAAGGAAGCGCTGGGTCAGGGGCCTAGGGCGCCTCGCCCATCGCGCGCCTGCGCTTGGCTTCCGCGACGTCCATGTCCTCGCCCACGCCGATGCGCAGGGCGTCGAGCGGCTTCTCGGTCTGTGCCGGATCCGCGGGCGCCTCGGCCGCGCCGAATTTCTGGAAGAAGCCGCCGAAGGCGCCGCTCATCCCTTCCGTGTAGACCTCGATGCCCACCCAGAGGCCCAGCACCATCAGTGCGATTCCGAATGCCTTGCCCATGCCAGGGCC
>CAXMOD010000164.1:0-3558 GCA_964194905.1 uncultured Desulfobacterales bacterium
GGAGGTACGCAACGCGCTGGCCTACGTGCTGCTGAACGCCCGGCGGCATGCGGGGCGACGGGCGAGGCAGGGGGGGACGGTGGATCCGGCTTCCTCGGGACGTTGGTTCGAGGGGTGGAAGGGGAGGATCGGGGCCGCGCACGATGCTCCGGCCGTGGCTCGGGCCCACACGTGGCTCGTCCTGGAGGGGTGGCGACGGCACGGACTGATCGGTCTGGACGAGATCCCAGCTCGCGCCTGAACGACCGAAACCTGCCGGTCCACCCGGGCCCGGCGCGAAGCGCCGGTGGACCACCGCGATGTTCGCGGCCGCCACCGCGCAACGCCGGGGCCGAGGTCCACTCACCCATCCCAACCGGGCCCAGGCGCTCGCGGGCCCGAAGCCGCGGCACCGGCCACGCCCCCCGAATCGTGGCCTTCCTTGGCTTCACGATGGGGCCCCAACGGTGCAGGAAGTGGGTGCGCACTCTTTCCGCACCCCCGATGAGGCCACGTTGCCGGATCGGGGCTAGGAGGCCGGGTCGATCCGTTCCAGCGCGGTGGCGAGACGCGCCAGGGTCTTTTCGCGACCCAGGACGGCGAGCGTTTCGTAGATGCCGGGGGAGGCGGCGCTTCCGGTCACTGCGACGCGCACGGGCTGGGCAAGCTTGCCCATGCCGACGTCGTGGCGCGTGCGCACGTCCTCGAAGACCAGCTCCATTGCGGCCGCCTTCCAGTCCGAGAGCGCAGCGAGTCCGTCGCGCAGGTCGCGCAGGATGGGCGCCGCGGATTCGGTCAGGTGCTTGCGCGCCGCCTTCTCGTCCAGCTCGATCTCGTCGCTCACCAGCCAGGCCGCGCGCTCCGCCATCTCGACGAGTGTCTTGCTGCGCTCGCGCAGCAAATCCACCAGCGCGCCCAACGCGTCCGACGCCTCCACCGCGTGTCCCACCCGCTGGGCCAGGAACGGGAGCAGCGCGTCCATCAGGGCCTTCCGAGGCATCTCGGTGATGTAGTGCTGGTTCAGCCAGTCGAGCTTGCCCAGGTCCGCCTGGCCGCTCTTGCGTCCGACAGCGTCCAGCTCGAAGAGCCGGGTGATCTCCTCGGCCGAGAAGATCTCCTGGTCGCCGTGGGACCAGCCGATGCGCACCAGCCAGTTGCGCATGGCCTCGTCCAGGTAGCCGCGCTGGCGGAAGTGCTGCACCGAGACGTCGTCGAGGCGCTTCGACAGCTTCTTGCCGCTCGGGCCCACGATCAGCGGCACGTGGCCGAAGCGCGGCGGCTCCGCATCGAGCGCGTGGTAGAGGGCGATCTGGAGTGGCGTGTTGTTGTGGTGATCGGCGCCGCGGATCACATGCGTGATGCCCATCTCGTGATCGTCCACCACCACCGCCAGGTGGAAGAGCGGGACGCCGTCGCTGCGCCGGATGATGGCGTCGCCGATCTCGGAGGCGTCCTGGCCGCTGGGCCCGAAGACGAGGTCGTCCCAGCCGAGGTGGCCCTCCTTGGGGAGCCGCAGGCGCACGGTGTGTGGGCCGCAGTCCGGCCCGTGGTCAGCATCCCGGCAGCGCCCGTCGTAGGTCCACTTGCCGCCGCCGGCGATGGTGGCCTGCTTGCGCTCCCCCAGCTCCTCGCGGGTGCAGCTGCAGCGGTAGGCGCGCCCGCTGGCGAGCAGCTTCTCCACCGCGGCCGCATGGCGCTCGCCGCGCTCGCTCTGGCGGTACGGCCCTTCGTCCCAGTCGAGCCCCAGCCACTGGAGGCCCTCGACGAGGGCCTCCTCGGCGGCCGGAGTGGAGCGCTCCCGGTCGGTGTCTTCCACCCGCAGCACGAAGCTGCCACCGTGGCGGCGGGCGTAGGCCCAGTTGAAGAGCGCGGTGCGCGCGCCCCCGATGTGCAGGAACCCCGTGGGGCTGGGTGCGAAACGCGTGCGCAGGTCGGACATGGCGGCGCTCAAGGTAACGCAGGCGCCGGGCGCCGACGGAGGCGCTTGACGGGTCGGCTCCGGCAGTGCTATCCGGGCAGCAAGATCCTGATTTCAAAAAGGAATCTCCGGGTGAAGGTGCTAGTCGAACGGCTCTCGACCACCCCCAAGGAGCTCTCCTCACAGGGCGGCGCAGAGTGGTGGAGAGGTGTGGTGCGCGAAGACACCGAGGGCGCGCCGACGATCGACGGTGTGCTCGCCTTCGACCTGCGCGCCCAGAAGATGGGGGAGGACCTCTATCTGGAGGGGGAGGCACGCGGGACCTTCGAGTGTGCGTGCAGCCGCTGCCTCGCGCGCTATCGTCACGCGCTCCGCGAGCCCTTCCGCATCGTTCTCGAACCGGCGTCGGGTCGCGTTCCCTCGGATCCCGAGGGGGCCGACGCGCTCGCCCGCACCGGGGTCTTCCTCGGTGACGAGCTCGATACGGGTTGGTACAACGGACCCGAGATCGACCTCACGCGCTACCTCCAGGAGGTCGTCGCGCTGGGGATTCCGGTACAGCCCCTGTGCCGGGAGGAATGCCGGGGGCTGTGCCCCCAATGTGGAGTGGACCGCAACACCGAGGCGTGTGATTGCCGCGAAGCGAGCTCGAACTCGCCCTTTGCGGCGCTGCGTAGCCTGGTGACGGAGCGAGGAGACTGAGCCATGGCCGTCCCGAAGCGCAAGACGTCGAAGTCCCGGCGCAACAAGCGCCGCGCCCACGACGCACTGGCGGCTCCCGCCCATTCCGCCTGCCCGCAATGCGGCGAGCCCCGCGCTCCCCACCGCGTGTGCTCCCATTGCGGCTTCTACCGCGACCGAACGGTGATCCAGACCGACGACGAGGACTAGGAGCCGGTGCTCGCGCTCCTCTTCCCCGGCCAGGGATCGCAGACCGTCGGCATGGGGCGCGACGTCCATGCAGCCGTACCGGAGGCGCGCGCCGTCTTCGAGGCGGCCGACGGCGCCCTCGACCTTCCGCTGTCTCAGCTCTGCTTCGAGGGCCCCGCGGAGGCGCTGCTGCCGACGGAGATCCAGCAGCCGGCCATTCTCGCGACCAGCGTGGCGCTGCTGCGTGCCCTCGAGTCTCGGACCACGGGCCTCGCGCCGGCCTTCGTTGCCGGCCACAGCCTGGGCGAGTACACGGCCCTCGTGGCGGCAGGTGCCCTCGACTTCGAGGACGCGGTGCGTCTCGTCCACCAGCGCGGCCGCTACATGCAGGACGCTGTCGCCGCGGGAACGGGGGCGATGGCCGCGCTGATGGGGCTCGACGCCGCTGCCGTGGAGGCCGCCTGCGAGCGAGCCCGCGCCGAGACCGGCGAGGTGGTCGAGCCCGCCAACTACAACGCGCCCGCGCAGACCGTCGTGGCGGGAAGCGCCGCCGGGGTGGAGGCGGCTTGCGCCGCGGCCTCCGAGGCTGGTGCCAAGCGGGCTCTGCGCCTGCCTGTCTCGGCCCCCTTCCACTGCAGCCTGATGGAGCCGGCCGCCCGCAAGCTGGCTGGGGACCTGGCGGCCAGCGTCTTTCGCGATCCGGCGCCGCCGGTGGTCTCCAACGTGGAGGCGCAGCCCAACGCGCAAGGGGCCCGGGTGGCCGATCTCCTCTGCCGGCAGGTGACGGCTCC
>CAXMOD010000165.1:0-17932 GCA_964194905.1 uncultured Desulfobacterales bacterium
GAGACGGAGATCGTGGCCGCGACCACCGGCATCGTCATCGGCCGCACCGAGCTTCCGCTCGTGAACGAGGGCGACGCCCTCTTCCACGTCGCCAGCTTCGAGCGGGCCCGCAGCGTGGCGGAGCAGATCGAGGCCGACCGCGAAGAGCTCTCCCCGGAGGACGACGCAATCGGGTAGCCTGCCGGAGCAGCCACCACCCCATCGCCTGCGAGGCCCCCCGATGCGCATCGCCATCCTCTCCCGAGGCGCCCGTCTGTACACCACCCGACGGCTGAAGGAGGCCTGCGAGATCCGCCAGCACGAGCCCAAGGTGCTGGATCCGCTCTCCTTCTCCATCGAGGTGGAGCACCGCTCGCCCCGCCTCTACTACAAGCACAAGCCACTGACCCATTACGACGCAGTGATTCCGCGCATCGGCACCTCGGTCACCTTCTTCGGCACCGCGGTGGTGCGCCAGTTCGAGCAGATGGGCGTCTACTGTGTAAACCCCTCCCACGCCATCTCGGTCTCGCGGGACAAGCTGCGCGCCATGCAGGTGCTGAGCCGCCACCGCGTGGACATTCCCACCACCCTCTTCGTACGCCACACGTCCGAGATCCTGCCCGGCATCGAGCGCATGGGCGGCACGCCCGTGGTGGTGAAGCTGCTGGAGGGCACCCAGGGCATCGGCGTCATTCTCGCCGAAACCACCGCGGTGGCCGAGGCCATCATCGAGACCCTCTCCGGCCCCGCCAAGATGAGCGTGCTGCTCCAGCAGTTCGTGAAGGAGAGCAAGGGGCGCGACATCCGGGCGTTGGTCGTGGGCAGCCGAGTCGTGGCAGCCATGCGCCGCGTCGCCAAGGGCGACGAGTTCAGAAGCAACGTACACCGAGGGGGCAGCGTGGAGGCGGTCGAGTTGGACGAGGCGTTTCAGACCGCAGCGGTGCACGCCGCCCAGGTGATGGGACTACGGATCGCCGGCGTGGACATGCTAGAGGGCAAGGACGGGCCCGTTCTGATGGAAGTGAACTCGTCACCGGGCCTGGAAGGCATCGAAGAGGCCACCGGCGTGGACGTAGCCGGCGAGATCGTCCAGCTCATCGAGGACGAGGTGCTCTTCCCGGAGATCGACATCCGCCAGCGCCTCACACTCCAGAGCGGCTACGGCGTGATGGAGGTACGCGTGGACGAGCGCTCCGAGTTGGCCGGCAAGACCTTGCGCGACAGCGGCCTGCGCGAGCGCGACGTCCTCGTGCTCACCGTACAGCGCGGCAGCGTCACGATCCCGAACCCGCGCGGCGCCCGCGAGATTCTCGCGGGCGACGTGCTGCTCTGCTTCGGCAAGAACCTCACGTTGAAGGGCCTGGCGCCGGCCCGGCGCAGCGGGCGCCGCCCCCGCACGACCACGCCCGCGGTCCCGGCGGCGGAGGAGCAGCGCGACGCGTGACCGACGGAGGCTCCCAACCCCTCGTCATCGGCTGGACCGAGTACGTGGAGATCCCCGAGTGGGGGGTGAAGCAGCTGCGGGCCAAGGTGGACACGGGGGCGCGCAGCAGCGCGCTGCACGTGGAGAACATCCAGGAGCTTCCTCGCGGAAGGGTGCGTTTCGACATCGTGCTGCACCGCGAGAAGAGCGACCGCCGCGTCCACGTCGAGACCCGCATCGCACGCCGTGGCTGGGTCCGGTCCAGCACCGGCCACCGCACGCAGCGCATCTTCGTCGCCACCACGCTACGGATCGGTCCCATCGAAAGGGAGGTGGAGATGAGTCTCGTCGACCGCGAGCGCATGATCCACCGCATGCTGCTCGGGCGCACGGCCCTGGCGGGCGGCATCCTGATCAACCCGGCGCAGCGCATGCGCCTGGGCCGACCGGCGCGCAAGAAGAAGACCAGGGCGCCGTAGCCGAGCGCCCGATGAGCTCCCTCCCTGACCTGTCCGAGTCGTTCCCGCTCCCGGAATCCGCGATCCGCGCGTTCCGCGAGCGGGGCCACGCCTTGGTGCGTGGCTTGGCGAGCGCCGAGGAGGTAACCGCCTACCGCCCCGCCCTCGTGGAGACCGGACCGCGCGTCCGTTACGACCACCGCCCGCTCGACGAGCGCGAGACCTACGGCAAGGCCTTCGTACAGATGCCGAACCTGTGGCCCCACGACGCGCGCGTGAAACGCTTCGTCTTCGCGCGCCGCTTCGCGCGCGTGGCCGCCGAGCTGCTGGGTGTCGACGCGGTGCGCCTCTACCACGACCAGGCGCTCTTCAAGGAGCCGGGCGGAGGGATCACCCCCTGGCACCAGGACCAGTTCTACTGGCCCCTGGACACGCCCCACACCATCACACTGTGGATGCCGCTGGTCGAGATCACGCCAGAGATGGGGCCGATGGAGTTCGCGTCGGGCTCGCATCGCCTGGGGAACCTGGGCGACTTCGCCATCGGCGACGCGTCGCAGGAGGCCTTCCAGCGCGTGGTCGAGGAGAACGAGCTTCCCATAACGGCATACGGCGAGTTTGCAGCGGGCGACGCCACGTTCCACGGGGGCTGGACGCTGCACCGCGCGCCGCCCAACCGTACCCAGCGCATGCGCGAGGTGGTGACCGTGATCTACTTCGCTGCAGATGCCCGGGTCGGTCCCCTGGACCACCCGGCCCGGCGCTTCGACCGCGACGTGTGGCTGGCCGGGTGTGAGCCCGGCGAGCCCGCCGCCGGGCCGCTCAACCCGGTGCTCTGGTCCCGCGCCGCGGACTGATCTACGAGCGCTTCAGAAGCCGGATGCAGAGCATCTTGGAGATGTTGAGCAGGAGCTGCGCGGCGATGGGCGCATCGCTTTCGATCAGGTCGCGCAGGTTGCTCTCCGAGAGGCTCAGCACGCGCACCCCGTCGGTGACGGCGTAGACGTCGCGCGAGCGCGGGCGTTCCAGCAGGAAGGCCATCTCTCCGAATACGTCGCCGGGACCCAGCACCCCGAAGGCCCGCGGTCCGTCGCGCACCTCCAGGGTCCCGTCCAGGACCACGAACATGTTGCGAGCCACCCCACCCTTCTTCAGCACCCTGTCGCCCGCGTCGCACTCGATGATGTTGCTCTTCTCGAGGACCACCCGCGCCTCATCGTCTTCGAGCCCGTCGAGCGCCGAGACGTGCCGCCGCTCCAGCTCGTCGAGGGCCTCGTGCACCTCTGCCCAGTACGCCGCCGAGCTGGTCAGGGTGCGACTCATCACCGCGCTGCCCTCGCGGCGGATGCGCTCCAGGATGGGCGGGATGCGCGCGTCGGCGCCGAAGTCCCTCACCTCGTCGGCCAGCGGAGAGTCGATTGCGCGCAGGTAGGCGACGTCCTCCGGCACGAACAGGATGGGGATCAGATAGCCCGCCTCCTTGCTGTTGAAGTTGTCGTGGGAGTAGGTGCGGTGACCCAGCTCCAGGTAGAGGTTCAGCAGGTGCGGTTCGCAGTTTCCGAACATGAGCTGGATGCGGCGCTCCGCCACCCAGGCGCGGCTGGTGGCCATCATCTCCATCATGAGGTCGGTCCCGCGCAGGCGCGGCACCACCATGCCGCGCTCCCCCACGGCCATGACCTCCGCCGGCAGCTCCGCCAGGAACCGATCGAGCCCGTACTGGTCGACCATGCGCTGGGGGAACGGCGCGTCCCCACCCCACGTCAAGCGCGCCGTCGCCACGGCGGCGCCGCTCTCCTCGGCCGCGTACCAGATGCGGCTGTGCTCGTCCTCGGGCTCATAGAGGAGCCGGTTCTCGTGGTCGGCGGTCTTCTGGTAGCGCCCCATCTCCTCCACGTACACGTCGTAGCGGAGGCGGTAGACGGCGCGCTTCTCGGCTTCGGTCTCGGCCTGGCGGAACTCGAACATCGCGCCCCAGCATACCCTTGCCGACGGCTAGACTGCGGGCCATGAAAAAGCACCTGACGGCGGACGAGGCTGCCGCCCTCCTGCACCCCACGGACGTGCTGGGCATCGGCCTCGCCACGGCGGAGCCTACCGCGCTGCTCGAGGCACTGGGGCGGCGCGACGACTGGAAGGAGCTGACGGTGGCCGGGGGCCTCCTGACCCACCTTTTCGCGCTGTTCGCCCACCCCGGCGTGCAGCTGCGCTCCGCCTTCTTCGGCCCCGCGGAGCGCGCGCTGCGCGCGGCGGGGCACCGCGTGGACTTCGTCCCGGGCGACTTCCGCCGCTTCAAGCTCTTCGCCGAGAAGCTCTCGGCACGCGTCCTGGCCACCGCAGCCCGCCCGCCCGACGCCGACGGCCGGCTCAACCTCTCGCTCCACGCAGGCGCTACGGTCGAAGACCTGCACCGCTGCGGGCGCGACCCGGACCGGCTCCTCATCGTGGAGACCAGCGTGCATCTGCCGCGCACCGCAGGCCTCCCGCCGGACCACCCCCACTGTCTGCAGCTCGACGAGGTCGACGTCCTCATCGAGAGCGATCGCAAGCCCGTGCTGCTCCCCGACGCGGAGCCGAGCCCGGAAGAGCGCGCCATCGCCGAGCACGCGCGCGCCTTCGTGCACGACGGCGCGACGCTGCAGACCGGGATCGGTGGAGTCCCGACGGCGGTGGCCGCACTGCTCGCGGACGGGCCCGGCGGCGATTACGGCATCCACACCGAGATGTTCACGACCGGCCTCATGCACCTGCACAAGGCGGGCAAGGTGAGCAATGCGCACAAGGGCCTCTACGAGGGCTTCTCCGCCACGACCTTCGCGATGGGCAGCGAAGAGCTCTACGCGTGGCTCGACGGCTGCGAGGAGGTTCGCTTCCTGCCCGTCGATTTCGTCAACGAGCCGTCGATCATCGCCGCCAACCGGAACATGATCTCGATCAACAGCGCCCTCAGCCTCGACCTGCACGGGCAGGTGGTCGCCGACACGATCGACGGGCGCCAGCACTCGGGCATCGGAGGCCACGAGGACTTCACCTCGGGTGCCAGCCTCCAATCGGACGACCGCTCCCTGATCTGCCTGCCTTCGACGGTGCGACCGGGCGGCCAGGTCCTGTCGCGCATCGTGGCGCGGCATCCGGAAGGCACCGTGGTCACCACGCCGCGCCACCAGCTCGACGTGGTCGTCACCGAGCACGGAGCGGCCGAGGTGGCCGGGCTGACGGTGCGCGAGCGGGCCCGGGCGCTCGCGCAGATCGCGGCGCCGGAGTTCCGCGACGAGCTCTCGAAGGCCGCAGAGGGTGCCTGAGCGCCTGAAGCGGGAGATCGTCGCCAGCGTGCAGCCTGCGGGCGACTCGCCCGCGGCGACCGCGCGCGCCTTCCGCCGGCTGCTGGCCGAGGGCGTGGAGCTGCGCCCGGCGGGGACGGCGAAGAGCCGACCCCAGAGCCTGCTCTCCGACGGCTACGTCCCGCGCTACCGGCTCCAGCTCTTCGACACGACCTTCTACCTGGCCCGCGTGCGCCAGAACGCGTTCGTGCGTTTCTTCGTCACCTACGTGGTGCAGGGCGGCGTCGCCTGGCCGCGCATCTTCTACAAGGACGTCTCGCTCGTGTGGCGCTCGGCATCCCACCTGGGCCGCCTCGACGGAGCGCTCTGGATCGGCAAGGGCGACATCAGCGTCGAGATCGTGGACGGTGAGGAACGGGAATGCTCCGCGGAGGCGACCACCGATCTACCCCTGGAGTTGCAGTGTGCCCTGGAGGCGCTTTCGCGTCTGCCCGGTCGCATCCCGTCGGACATGCGCGCGCTGGAGCGAGTGCTGCGCCTGGCGCCGGAAGGCCGCATCGAGGCCTACAGCGACTTCATCGGGCCTCGCCGCCGCGCGCAGGCCGACCCCCGCAACCTCGTCCACCGCGGCCGTCCGGTGGCGCGCTTCACGCGCCGTCTCGACCCGACCTCCCTGCGCTTCGCCCCGGGCTACGAGCCCGACTTCGCGCGCGGAGTCCTGGAGAAGGACGCACTCGGGAGCAAGATGTACGGGGGCCGCATCCGGCGCTTTCGCATCCTCTCGCGCAACCGCGAGATCCAGTACCACTTCCTGACCGGACGCCGGCACAGCTGGATCATCCCCGCACAGGCCACCACCACCGGGCTCTCGAGCTACGGGGTGCGGACGATCGACGTTCCCGCCGACGAGGACGTCTTCCTGCCCGGCTACGAGTACCACTACGTGGACGACGACGGACAGCTCTTCAGCCAGATCCCGGCGGGCTTCGCCGGCGCCCCGAGCCCCACGGACGACACCCGCGCGGACACCTCGGCGTGGCTCGACCGCCTGCCGGTCATCCGGGAGTTCCGCCGCAAGGTCCTCGGCCGCCGCCCCCGGCGTTGAACCCGAACTTGACGCCCAACCGATCGGTTGGGTAGGATGGCGGCTCCCAACCGATCGGTTGGGAGCAAGCTGGAAACACCTGCCGCGCCCGTGGAGATCCGTCATGAAGGGCTATCAGATCCTCGCCGCTGTCGTCTGGGGCTTCGTCTCCGGGGCCTTCGTGGCCCGCTTCGGCCGCTTCCGCCGCTGGCCGTCCCAGGGGCTCATCCTGGACGAGCCGCTGGCCCTGGCCGAGGAGCGCACGAGCCGGCTGCGGCGCATCTACGCCAACGCCACCCGCGACGCCTGGGACGGCGAGGTCGTCTTCCGCGAGGCGGTCCAGAAGCACGGCGGCATCCAGCTCGAACCCGAGAAGCGCGCGGCGCTCGCCCAGATCCTCCAGGTGCTCATGTGGGGCGAGCTGGCGGCCTGGTACATCTCGGCGGAGCTGGCCGAGGGGCTCGACGACGCCGACGCCCGGCTCGCGGCCTCGAGCCAGGTCTTCGACGAGGCGCGCCACTTCTACGTGCTGCGCGACTACATGGCGCTGCTCCACGTGCCCATGCCCCATCTCGACCGCTACTTCACCACCGGCGTGCGCCAGCTCCTCTCGAAGGGCGACCTGACGCTCAAGCTCCTGGCCATGCAGATCCTCGCCGAGGGCGCCGCCACCGCCATCTTCAGGACCCTGATGGATGCCGAGGTGGAGCCGGTGCTGGGCGAGCTGCTGCCGCTCGTCGAGAAGGACGAGTCGCGCCACGTGGGCCTGGGCGTGATGCACCTGCCGGAGCGCTTCAACCAGATGAGCCTACGCGAGCTCAAGAAGGTGCGGCGCACGACGCTCTCCACCGGCAACCTGATGGGGGCAGCCAACCTGAGGAACGCCGGCGCCTACCGCACGCTGGGCATCGACCCGCGCGAGGTGAACCGGAGGATCGACCGCGTCGTCTTCGATCTGATCCAGAAGCTGGGCGCGATCCCGGGGACGGACGCCGGCTTCATCCCGGTGGTCGAGCCGAGCGGGCCGGGCTACCAGCGCATCCAAGAGATCCTGCTGCCGGAACCCGGCACGCCGCAGCCGTTCTGGATCCGCCTGATTCACCGCACGATCGATGCCGGCGACCGGGTGCTGCCCTCGTGAGCGCAGCGCCGCTCGTCGGCGGTACGCGCGAGCGGATCCTCGACGCGGCGCTGGAGCTCATCGCCCGCTACGGCATCGCCGGGATGAGCCTGCAGCTGCTGGCGGACCACGTCGGCCTCCACAAGAGCACCCTCTTCCACCACTTCGCCGACAAGCGGACGATCGTCGACCAGGTGACCCGGCGCTTCATGGCGGAGGTCATCCGACGTGCCGAAGCGTTGGAGCAGAACGACCCGCCGGACCTCGAGACCTTCGTCGACATCGCGGAAGAGCTCGACGACTGGTTCTCCGAGCACCCGTCCCTGGCTCTGTTCGTCATGCGCGACATCCTCGGCCCCTTCGAGCCCGGCTGGGGAGGCGAGCAGAGCCCCGAGACCACGCGCTTCTTCGCCATCGTGGCTTCGTGGCTCGACCGCGCGCGTCGCTCCGGCGTCGTGCGCCCGCTCTCGGTGCCCCAGGCCATCGTCAATCTGCTGGCGCTGGTGTTGTTGCATCCGGCACTGGTGGACCACTTCGGCGACGCGTTCGCCATCGGCGACCCGCGCGGCCCGGAAGGGAGGCGCCGCCGCAAGCGCGAGCTGCGCGAGACCCTCGAGCGCACGCTGGCACCCTAGGCGCCGGAACCCGCGCCCCCCACCTCGGCCAGCCGGCGCTCGAGGAAGCGGCGCTCGGCGTCGGTTCCCACCAGCGCGAGGGCGCGTCGGTAGTACTCGGCGGCTTCGCCGTTGCGGCCCAGGCGGCGCAGCAGGTCGGCGCGCGCCGCCGGGAGCAGGTAATACTCCGCGAGCGCGGGGTGCGCCTCGAGTTCGTCGAGCAGCGCGAGACCGGCCTCGGGTCCGTCCGCCATCGCGACCGCTACCGCGCGGTTCAGCTCGATCACCGGCGAGGGCCCCAGATGTGCGAGCCAGGCGTAGAGCTCGGCGATGCGTCTCCAGTCGGTGTCGCCGGGCCTCGGCGCGCGCGCGTGCTCCGCGGCGATGGCTGCCTGGAGCGCGTAGGGTCCGGCCTCGGGCACGGCTAGCGCGTCTGCGGCGAGGACCAGGCCCTCGGCGATCTTCACTTGGTCCCAGCGGGTGCGATCCTGGTCCTCGAGGAGCACCAGGTCGCCGTCGGGCGTCGTGCGCGTGGCGCGGCGGGCATCGTGCAGCAGCATCAGGGCGAGCAGGCCGCGCGCCTCCGGCAGGTCGGGGAGCAGACCCGCGGCGATGCGTCCCAGGCGAATCGCTTCGCCGCACAGGTCGGCGCGCACCAGGTCGTCGCCGGCGGTCGCGGCGTAGCCTTCGTTGAAGACCAGGTAGATCACCGCCAGCACGGACACCGTGCGCTCGGCGAGCTGGTCCGGTTCCGGCACCGCGTAGGGAATGCCCGCGTCGCGGATCTTGCGCTTGGCGCGCACCAGGCGCTGGGCCATGGTCGGCGGGCGCACCAGGAAGGCTCGGGCGATCTCGTCGGTGGAGAGCCCGCACAGGGTGCGCAGTGCCAGGGCCACCTGCGCTTCCCGAGCGAGCGCCGGATGGCAGCAGGTGAAGATGAGCCGCAGGCGCTCGTCGGGGATGGCGTCGTCGGCCATCTCGATCTCGCTCCCTTCCTTCCCCGCAGAGTTCCCCGCAGAGTCGAGCTCAGCGAGCTGTGCCAGCTCGCCCTGGATCTCGCGGAAGCGACCGGCCCGGCGCAGCGCGTCGATCGCCTTGTGCCGGGCCGTCGAGACCAGCCACGCGCGCGGGTTGCGCGGCCGCCCGTCGCGCGGCCAGCGCTGGAGCGCGGTGGCGAAGGCCTCCTGCACCGCCTCCTCGGCCACGTGGAAGTCGCCCACCAGGCGGATCACCGTGGCCAGGACGCGCCCGAACTCCTGGCGCTCGAGCGCCGGCTCGCTCAGGCGTCCACCGCGTTGGCCAGGGCCGACAGGTCCGGAAGCGGGCGCACCTCCACTCCGTCCAGGCCGAACGCGAGCTCACGGGCCACGTCGTGCGCGTCGTCCAACGAGTCGCAGGTCACGATGAAGTAGCCGGCCACGATCTCCTTGGTCTCCGGGTGCGGACCGTCCACCACCTGGAGATCGCCCTGGGCGTCGGGCTCCAGGCGCACGGCACCACGATCGTCCCCCAGGCTGCGCGAGGCCACGAAGCGGCCCTGCGCGGCCAGATCCAGGCTCAGCTCGTAGTGGCGATCGATCGACTCGATCACCTGTTCCGGGGTGTGCGCGGCCAGCGTCTCGCGCGACGCAGTCAGCAGGAACATGTACTTGTCCTTGCCAGGCACGGCCCCTCGCCACTGGGCGCCCGTCATCGTGGGTCGCACCGACACGAAGACGGGACCCTCCATCGCGGTGCGTCTGGCCACTGCCAGCGCGTCCTCGAGTGTGGGCACGTCGATCAGGAAGAAGCCGCCGAGCTGCTCCTTGCTCTCGCTGAAGGGGCCGTCGCTGACCACCACGCCGTCGCCCTGGCGGCGCACCGTGGTGGCTTGCTCGCGGGAGCCCAGGTGAGCGCCGTCCACATACTGCCCTTTCGCTTCGAGCTCGGCGATCAGCGCGCGCTTCTTCTTGAAGCGCTCCAGACCGCCGGGCCAGGTGTCGGCCTCGGGCTCGCCGCCCAACAGGAGGAGGTACTTCATGACGTCGCCTCATCTGCGCCATGAGCGGGCAGCGAGATCTGCATGATCGGCCGGATCTCGATCCCGCCGACCCGCGCGTCCGGAATGCGCGCCGCCACGGCCATCGCCTCATCCAGGTCGGCGAGGTCCACGAAGTAGAAGCCCCCCAGCAGCTCCTTGCTCTCGGCGAAGGGACCGTCCACCACTTCGCTCTTCCCGCCGCGCACGCGCACCGTGGTGACCACGTCGCGGACGAGCGGCTCGGACCCGAGGTACTTGCCGCCGGCCTTGAGCTCGTCGATCAGCTTGTTGTGCTCTTCGATGATCGCCGCCATCTGGTCCGGGCTGCGCGAATCCCAGAAGCCTGGATCGGAATGAAGGAGAAGCAGGTACTGCATGGGGTCATCCTCCGGTGAATGGGTTGATGTTCTCATCCATTGGTCGAACGGGGGGAGCCCGAATCGACCGCCCCCACGGGGCTTCTTGGCGTTCGAAGGTCGCCTGTGGTGCAATCGGCCGCCGGAGGATTCTCGACCATGGCCAGCCAGCAGCTCCAGATGATCGTCCAGACCCTGCGCGCCGGAATGCAGCGCGACAACCCGGAGCTCGACGTGGAGACCATGCGCGCGGGGTTGGAGAGCATGACCGGCATGTTCCCCGGCGCCGACGACCTGGCCCTCGAGCCGGTCACCGCCGGCGGCCGTCCGGCGGAGTGGATCGCCGCGCCCGACGCGAGTGGCGAGCAAGTCATCCTCTACCTGCACGGCGGCGGCTACGCGATCGGCTCCATCGACACCCACCGCGACCTCGTCGGGCGCCTCTCCCGGGCGAGCGGCGCGCGCGGCCTGGCGCTCGACTACCGGCTGGCGCCCGAGGATCCGCACCCGGCCGCGGTGGACGACGCCGTCGCCGGCTACCGCTGGCTCCTCGAGCGCGACCTCCAGCCGAGCAGCATCGCCATCGCGGGCGACTCGGCCGGAGGCGGACTCACCGCCGCCACCCTGGTGGCGCTGCGCGACGCCGGCGATCCGCTGCCGGGCGCCGCAGCGCTGCTCTCGCCGTGGACCGACCTGGCGCTCACCGGCGATTCCTTGGACGCCAAGGCCGAAGAGGATCCCATGGTGCAGCGTGACGGTCTGTCGCGCATGGCCGAGTGGTACGTCGGCGGCGGCGATCCGCGTGCGCCGCTCGCATCGCCCCTCTACGCCGACCTCGCCGGCCTGCCGCCGCTCCTCATCCAGGTGGGTACGGCGGAGACTCTGCTGGACGACTCCACCCGTCTGGCCGAACGCGCGCGCGATGCGGGCGTGGACGTGACGCTCGAGCCGTGGGAGGAGATGATCCACGTGTTCCAGGCCTTCGCTGCCGTCCTGCCCGAGGGCCAGGAGGCCGTGGAGCGCATCGGCGAGTTCTTCCGCAAGCACCTGACCTAGGCGAGCGAAGCCACTTCGCTGAGCGCAGCGTTATGCGGCGAGCTCGCCCGTCACCCCGCCCGACTTGCGCAGCACTTCCTCGAGTTCCGTGCGGCGTACGCGGCGACGCTCGCGGTTGGCGTCGGTGTCGCAGAGGCGCTCCAGCACCTCCCGGCCCCACGCCACATGACGGCGGTGACGACGCACGGCGTCCTCCAGCAGCTCGATGCTGGGGGCGTCGCAGATCTGGTCGGTCTCCCGCGCGGTGCGCTCGTACACTTCGATCAGCTGCGGCAGCAGCACGTCGAACGGGCCGACGAGCTTCTCGATCGTCAGATCCGGTGTCTCGGGTTCGCACAGCACTTGGACGAAATCCGCGAAGCCCTGGTTGGCGGCCTCGGAGGCCTCGACAGCCTTCCGTCCGCAGCGCAACTCGGGCAAGCGGTTGCCGAAGCCGTCGGCGATCTGCGCCAGCTCCCAGGTGATCTTCCCCAGTCCGGTCTTGACCGGGATCTCCGGCACGGTCGCCATCCAGCCGCCGAAGACCAGCATCAGCCACTCCTCGGCGTAGCGGAAGTTGCGGAAGCGCCGCGCCGTGGCCTCCACATCGTAGCGCCCGTGGAGCGCTCGCAGATCTGCGGGAACCTCGAAGGCGGAGTACGGCTCGAAGGTCGTGCGCTCGGTCGGGCCGATACCGGGATACATGCGGGGCTCGCTCATGCCGACACCTCGGCGGCTTCGGCGCGGCGCGCGTGATGGCGCTCGCGCAGGATCCTCGCGGCCTCCCGCAGCGTCTTCTTGGTGGGGCCCTCGCCCGAGACCTGCACCAGCTCCTGGAGCTCCTCGTCGCTGAAGCCCGCCTCCTTGCGATCGTCCCACGCGATCGGAATGGCGGCGTCCTCCCGGTCGGAGCGCGAGCCGCCGAAGCTGAACTGCTTGTCCACGTCGCGCCGGAACGCCTGCGCCCGCTCGAAGCGCTCCGGATCGTCCTTGCAGAACTCCTTGACCCACTCGCTTCCGAAGCGCACGTGGGTGATCTCGTCGGCCAGCACGTAGTCGACGGCCTGGCGCATCGTCTCGTCGCCCGCCTTCTCCGCGTAGCGGATCATGTCCCGGAAGACATCGCAGGCCAGGCCCTCGAGACCCCGGTTCACACCCGCCACGCGCAGCGCCGGGTCGTCGGCACAGGCGCACTCGAACAGGAACGTGGCCTCGGGAAACATCCCCACGTAGCCACCGCTGTGCTCCAGCAGCTTCTCGTAGATCTGGACGTGGCGCGCCTCGTCCCAGCACTGGCGCGCCATGTTCATCTTGAACTCCCAGGGCGCGTCCGGGAAGTCCCACAGCGAACGCCCCGCTCCCTCCAGCGCCTGGAGCTCGCCCACGAAGATCCCGTGCATGCGGAGCTGGAGGCGCTGCTGGGCAGCCGGGGCGTCCGGGTCGAGCGGCTCGTTGAAGATGATCAGTGCGAAACCCGGCCCGTACGCGTCGTAGAGCGGCTCCGCCTCGGTGCCCTTCACGCCCTCCTCCAGCAGCGGCGCCATGCGGTCGAACGCTTCGACCACCGCATCGACATCGTCCGGTAGGCTTGCCAGAACCTGGACCATGACGTTGGGCTGCCGGATGAATCGGCTGTCCCGCGCCAACTCGTGGTGTTCGATGAAGCGCCGCATGCAGGTCCTCCTCGAGGGTCGGCGTCAGCCGCCGGGCTGGACAGAATCTACCACGGGGGGTACCGGGCGGCTCCTCGCGCAACAGCGCGCTACACGTCTGACGGCCACCACGGCCCGGATGCCCATGCGACCCCGCCATCGTCTCGTCTTCGCGCTCGTCCTCATCGCCTGCTTCGGCTGCGACCAGGCCTCCAAGCAGGTCGCTCAATCGCTCCTGGCCGGCACGGCCGGGTTCTCGCTGGCGGGAGACCTGGTCCGCTTCCAGCTGACGTCGAACCCCGGCGGTTTCATGGGCATGGGCGCGAAGCTGCCCGAAGCGCTGCGCAACTTGCTGCTGGTCTGGCTCGTGCCGAGCGTGCTCGCGCTGCTGTGCCTGCATTTCCTGCGCTCCCCTCACACCGCCCGCGCTGAGTGGATCGCCCTCGGCCTGCTCGCGGGCGGCGGTCTCGGCAACTGGCTCGATCGCGTCCTCAACGCCGGTGCGGTCACCGACTTCGTGAGCCTCGGACTCGGCCGCCTGCGCACGGGCATCTTCAACGTGGCCGACGTGGCCGTCATCGGCGGGGCGCTGCTGCTGGCTCTGTGTGCGAGGAGGCCGCCTCCCGAGCCGACCGCGGAATGACGCGGCTCCGCAGCGTCGCTGCGGCTCTCGCGCTCCTCATGGGCGCGGGATGCATGAGTGTGTCGACCAACGTGCCGATCTTGAGCGACCAGTCGCATCTGGGCACGCCCTACTCCGGCGTGCGGATCGACCTCCACGTGCTGATCTGCTTCGGGAAGACGATTCCCAAGGACCCGTCGGTGCTGATCCTCACGCCGCTGGCCGCGTTCCACCTCATCGACCTGCCGTTCTCCGTGCTGGCGGACACGCTGCTGCTGCCGGCCGACATCCCGCTCGAGCCGGAGGGGCCTCCTTTGAGCCCGGGGAGCGGCTCGTGCAAGCTGGTCGGGATGTAGCCGCCGTCAGGACGGCAACTCGAGCAGCTCGATCACACTGGGGCCCGTCTCGGGCGGCGTCTCCAGGTAGGCGAACGCGGCCCCGGGACCGAAGCGCTTGAAGAAGACCGTGGTGAAGCCGTGGGCCTCCAGGTCGCGCAGGCGAGCGTCCAGGCCCTGCACCCGGAAGCGCACGTGGTGCAGCCCCTCACCGTGGGTGCGCAGATGCTCGCTGTGGGTGGTGTCGCCCTCGAGCACCTGGATGAGTTCGATCTCCACCGGGCCGGCCTGGTTGACGGCCAGCTTCAAGCGGCAGTCGGCCTGACGCCCGCGGATGGTACAGTCGGGGAGGGCAGCCTCCGCGAGCTGGAACGGGCCGAAGAGGGCCTCGTAGCGCGGCAACGCGCGCTCCAAGTCGGCCACGACGTAGCTCACCTGGTCGATGGGTCCGAGGTCGAGGGTGGTGTCCACAGGCGTCTCCTCGTCGTATGCTACCGGCCCCGCCCATGACCACGCCCCTCTACCGAACCCGGCCCGGCGGCTTCGAGATCCAGCCCGCATCGCAGCCCGAGGCTGCGCGCGTGGTCGACGGAGTCTGGCTCTCCGAGGGCCTCTCCAACTGCTACCTGGTCGTCACGCCCGAGGGACGCGTGGTCATCAACACCGGCATGGGCTTCGAAGCGCCGGTGCACAAGCGCAACTTCGACGCTGTGGACGACGGACCGGTCCGCTACATCGTGCTCACGCAGGGGCATGTGGACCACGTGGGCGGGGTGGACCTCTTCCGGGAGCCGGGCACCCAGGTGGTCGCGCACGCCGCCAACCCGGCGCACCAGGAAGACGACGCACGCATCGCGGCGTTCCGCGCGCGACGCAGCGCCTTCGCCTTCGCGGACGCCATCGCCCGCGCGAACGACTACATCCGCGAACACATCGGCGGTCCGCTGGCGGCGCAGTCGCGGCCCGTGCCCACCCTCAGCTTCCAGGACAGCCTCCACTTCGAACTGGGCGGAGAGCGCTTCGAGCTCTACTCGGTCCCCGGCGGCGAGACCGTCGACTCGCTCATCGTGTGGCTTCCCGAGCGGCGCATCTGCTTCACGGGAAACCTGTTCAGCGCGCTGTTCGGGCACTTCCCCAACCTGGTCACGCTGCGCGGCGACCGCTACCGCGAGGCGCTGCACTTCGTCGCCTCCCTGGATCGCGTGCGTGAGCTCGAGCCGGAGATGCTGCTCGTCGGGCATCACCAGCCCGTCGAAGGCGGCGCGCTCATCCAGGCGGAGCTGGAGCGACTGCGCGGGGCCGTGCTGCATGTCCATGACGAGACCGTGCGCGGCATGAACCAGGGCAAGGACGTTCACACGCTGATGCGCGAGATCCGCCCGCCGCCCGAGTTCGAGGTTGGAGAGGGCTACGGAAAGGTGGCGTGGAGCGTACGCGCGATCTGGGAGACGTATGCCGGCTGGTTCCACGGCCGTTCCGCCAGCGAGCTCTACGGGGTGCCGCCGAGCGCGGTGCACGGCGACCTGGTGGAGCTTGCGGGGGGAGCCGACGCCCTCGCCACGCGCGCGCGCAAGCGGCTGGAGGCCGGCGCGCCCGTCGAGGCGATCCACCTGGCGGAAATCGCGCTCGATGCCGAGCCGGCGCACAGAGGCGCGGCCGAGGTGAGCCTGGCCGCACACGATGTGCTGCTCGCGGCGAGCGAGAACTTCTGGGAGAGCGCGTGGCTGCGCCGCCGCGCGGCGGAGCTGCGCGAGGTGCTGGAGGCGTGAGCGCCGCCGACGTGCGCATCGACGACCTGTCGGACCCGCAGCTCACCCCGCTGCAGAAGACCGCCATCGAGGTGGCGGCAACGCTCCCGGGGAGCTTCACGGAGGACGCGGTGCTCGGTGCGGCTCGCGAGCGCACGGGCCTCGACGATTTCGGACCGGACGATTTTCGCGAGCGCCTCGGCGTCTGGCTCCAGGCGCTCGCGGACGACGTCGAGCTCGGCCCGGTGGGCCGGGTGGGCGCGTTCCGGGACTGCGTGCGCTACGCCGCCAACCGCGCGCGCCTGCACGACCTGCTGCGCCGACATCCCGAGATTCACGACCTGGAGGTGCGCCGCCCCATCGTCATATGCGGGCTGCCGCGCTCGGGCACGACCCACCTGCTCAACCTGATCGCCTCGGATCGGCGCCTGCGCTCGCTTCCCTACTGGGAGAGCCTGGAGCCCTTTCCCGACCCGGCCGAGACGACGCCGCCGGGAGAAGAGGACCCGCGCCTGGGGCGCTGCCGCCAGGCCTACGCGCAGCAGGACGCGTTGATGCCCCTGCTCAAGAACATGCACGACATGGCGCCGGAGCACGTGCACGAAGAGATCGAGGTCCAGGCGCTCGACTTCGCGTCGTACGAGCTCGAGTGGATCGCCACCGTACCGGGTTGGCGCGACTACTACCTGGAGCACGACCAGACACCCGCCTACGCCTACCTGAAGACCGCGCTCAAGGCGTTGCAGTGGCTGCGCGGACCAGACCGCTGGATCCTGAAGTCGCCGCAGCACATGGAGCAGCTAAACCCGCTGCTCGCGACCTTTCCCGACGCAACCATCGTATTGACTCACCGCGATCCCGTCTCGGTGATCGCCTCGGCCATCACCATGCTGGTCTACGGCGACCGCGTGCGGCGCACGCGGGTCGATCCTCCCGCCGTGGCCGCCTATTGGATCGACCGCATCGAGCGCCTGCTGCAGACCTGCGTGCGCGACCGCGAGCGTGTACCCGCCTCCCAGGGCCTCGACGTTCGCTTCCACGAGTTCATGGCCGACGACATCGCCATGGTGGAGCGCATCTACGCGCTGGCGGACCTGCCCATGAACGCGGGGGCGCGCGCCTCCCTCGACGCCTACATGGCCGCGAACCCGCGCGGGAAGCACGGGCGGATCCTCTACGACCTGAAGGGCGACTTCGGCATCGAACCGGACGCGTTGCGCGAGCGCTTCGCCTTCTACAGCGAGCGATTCGGTGTGGAGCCCGGGGCGTGAAGCAGGTGAACGTGCACGGCCCGGCCGACGTGCGCGTCGACGACGTGCCGAGGCCCGACGTCGGGCCGCGCGACGCGTTGGTGCGCGTGGCGGCCTGCGGCATCTGCGGCACCGATCTGCGCTACGTGCGCCTCGGCGGGCTGGCGGGCCCGACCCGCGACCCCATGCCCCTGGGCCACGAGCTCTCCGGGGTGATCGAGGCGGTGGGCGACGAGGTCGCGAACTGGACGCCGGGCGCACGCGTAGTGCTCCACCCCACCGCCGGCGGCAACATGATCGGCAACGGCGGCCGCGAAGGCGGTTTCGCACCGTTGTTGCGAGTGCGCGACGCTGCCGACGGCGGACGCCTCTTCTCGTTGCCCGACGAGCTGCCCTTCCACGTGGGTGCACTCGCCGAGCCGCTGGGCGTGGGCATGAACGCGGTGCAGCGCGCCGAAGCGCAACCCGGCGAGAAGGTGGTGGTGTTCGGCGCCGGTCCCATCGGCCTGGCGGCGGTCGCGGCACTGCGCGACCGGGGCGTGGAGGACGTGGTGGCGGTGGATCTCTCGCCGCGGCGCCTCGAGATCGCGCGCGCGCTGGGCGCGCGCGACACCGTCGACGCGTCCGACGGCGACCCGTGGCCGCGTCTGCGCGCGCTGCACGGCGAGGCCCCGGTGCTGGGCGCGCCGATGTGCGGGAGCGACGCCTACATCGAAGCATCCGGGGCCGCCCCGGTGATTCCGGCGATCCTCCAGAACGCGAAGGGAGAGGCACGGCTCTCGGTGGTGGCGCTGCACGACGAGCCGCGACCCGTGCACTTCCTGTTGGTCATGATGAAGCAGCTCACCCTGCGCGGAGCGATGGAGTACCCGGAGGACTACGGCGAGACGCTGGCACTCCTGGCACGCCGGGACCTCTCGCCGATGATCAGCCACCGCTGCGCGCTGGGACG
>CAXMOD010000166.1:0-26907 GCA_964194905.1 uncultured Desulfobacterales bacterium
GAGGCGGTGGGGAGCGTCTTGTCGTCGATCACCAGCTCCCGGTGGCTGCCGTTCTCCAGGAGCACGATGCGCTTGCGATGGATCCCGATCACCTCGGCCCGGCGCTTTTCCAGCCGGCTTCCGATGCGGACGATCTCCGTCTCGCGCGCCTCGGTGTCCTCCACGGCGGCCCATGAGTAGGACGGGTTGCTGGCGGCAGCCGTGCCCAGCAGCCGGAGCGGCAGGCGCGTGGCTTCGAGATCCTCCTCCACCGGCGTCGCCGGTGCGGCGGGGGCGAGAATCGAGGCGTTGAAGAGGTTGCGGGTGAGGATCACCTGGCGGTCTTGCCAGCCTCGAATCGGTGGCGCGGCCCGGGCCGAGGGCTCGATGGCCGCCTCGGCGGCGGGGGTCAGGAGTGCCTCGAAGACGGCGTTGGCGGTGTCGGCGAGAAAGAAGCAGCTGAGCACGAATAGCCCCGTGTTGGCGATGGCGCTGAAGGTTCGGCCCATGCTGTGACTCTACCGGCGTTCTGGCGATCGCCCCCTGCCGGAATCGGAAAAGCGAGCGGGATCGATTATAGCCCGCATTCGGTCATCCAACGGGATCCTTTGTGATTCCAAATACTTATGCAACTCGTGCGCAGCTCGAACCGGCGCAATTCCAGCAGAATCTTGTGACACCCCACGGCTCTCTTGTGTTCTTTCGGCAGGAAGGGCCGCGCGGTTGATGCGCTGGCGCCGACCATTTCTGTGTCGGGGATCTTAGCTGCGCTCAAGAGGGTCGCTTGTGGGCCCCGTCACGTGGTGGGGCGCGGTTGACAAGGTCGCGGCCGCGACGAGGTTTCGAGCCACGACCGGACCACCCCCCCGGGGTGGGCCGGCGGGGTGTAAACGCAACGCGCCGCAACGAGCGTCAGTGAGAGAGGGCAACATGGCAGAGGCCGGCAAGGTCATTGGAATCGACCTGGGCACCACCAACTCGGTGGTTGCGGTGATGGAAGGCGGTCAGCCGACGGTCATCGCCAACGAGGAGGGCGGGCGAACGACACCCTCGGTCGTGGCCTTTACGGACGAGGGCGAGCGCCTGGTCGGCGCCATCGCCAGGCGTCAGTCGGTGACCAATCCCACCGGCACGGTCTACTCGATCAAGCGCTTCATGGGCCGGCGCCGCTCCGAAGTGCCCGAGGAGATCAGCCTCGTTCCCTACAAGGTGGTCGAGGGCAAGGAAGGCATGGCGGCCATCCAGATCGACGACAAGACGTACGCCCCGCCCGAAATCTCCGCGATGATCCTGCAAAAGCTCAAGAAGGCCGCCGAGGACTACCTGGGTCAGCCGGTGAGCCGCGCGGTCATCACCGTGCCCGCGTACTTCAACGACGCGCAGCGCCAGGCGACCAAGGATGCCGGCACCATCGCCGGCCTCGAAGTGCTGCGCATCATCAACGAGCCGACTGCGGCCGCGCTCTCGTACGGGCTCGACAAGCAGGAAGACGAGAAGATCGCCGTCTACGACTTCGGTGGCGGCACCTTCGACATCTCGATCCTCGAGGTGGGTGACAACGTGGTGGAGGTGAAGGCCACCCACGGCGACACCCATCTGGGCGGCGACAACCTGGACCACAAGGTGATCGACTACCTGATCGCCGAGTTCAAGAAGGACCAGGGCATCGACTTGTCCCAGGACCCGATGGCGATGCAGCGCCTGCGCGAGGGTTCGGAGAAGGCGAAGATCGAGCTCTCCAGCTCCCAGAGCACGGACGTGAACCTGCCCTTCATCACCGCCGACCAGAGCGGTCCCAAGCACCTCAACATCAAGCTGACCCGGGCCAAGTTCGAGCAGCTCGTCGAAGAGCTGGTGGACAAGACCCTGGAGCCCTGCCGCCAGGCGCTCGCCGACGCGGGCCTGCAGGCCTCGGACATCGACGAGGTGGTGCTGGTGGGCGGCTCCACCCGCATCCCGCTGGTGCAGGAGAAGGTGAAGGAGCTCTTCGGCAAGGAGCCCCACAAGGGCGTGAACCCCGACGAGGTGGTGGCCGTGGGCGCCGCCATCCAGGGTGGCGTGCTGGCCGGCGAGGTGAAGGACGTCCTGCTGCTGGACGTGACGCCGCTCTCCCTGGGCATCGAGACCCTGGGCGGCGTCATGACGAAGCTCATCGAGCGCAACACGACCATTCCCACCAAGCGTTCGCAGGTGTTCTCCACCGCGGCGGACAACCAGGCGCAGGTGGAAATCCGCGTGCTCCAGGGGGAGCGCGAGATGGCGGGTGACAACCGGGAGCTGGCGCGCTTCATCCTCGACGGCATTCCGCCGGCACCGCGTGGCATGCCCCAGGTCGAGGTCGCCTTCGACATCGACGCCAACGGCATTCTGTCGGCCTTCGCGAAGGACAAGGCCACCAACAAGGAGCAGTCGATCCAGATCGAAGGCTCCGGCGGCCTGTCGGGCGACGAGATCGAGCGGATGGTGAACGACGCGGAGGGCCACGCGGGCGAGGACAAGGAGCGCCGCGAGCGCGTGGAGAAGAAGAACCACCTCGACTCGATGGTCTACAGCGCGGACAAGCAGCTCTCCGAGCATGGCGACAAGCTGGCTGGGGACGACAAGAAGGGTCTGGAAGAGGCCATCGCCGCCGCGCGTCAGGCACTCGAGGGCGAGGACACCGTGGCCCTGGAGGCGGCAGGGCAGACGCTGGAGCAGTCGCTGCACAAGCTGGCCGAGCTTCTCTACAAGCAGGGTGAGACCGGGGCTGCCGAGGCCGCGGATGCTTCCGCTTCCTCCGACGACGGCGAGGACGTGATCGATGCGGAGTACACGGAGGAGAAGGGCGATAGCTAGATCGTGAGTCGCACCCGACGCCAGGACCCTGCCGCACAGCTCTTCGACGAGCTTTCGGACCGGCTCGGCAGTGAAAGCTGGCGTCCGTCCGTCGACGTGTACGAGACCGAGACGGCGGTCGTCGTCGAGTTGGAGCTGGCCGGCGTGCGCCAGGAGGATCTGCGCGTCAACGTGGACGCAGATCGGCTGGCCATCCGCGGAACCCGCGCGCCCGCACGAGACGCGGGCGTCCAGCGGCTCCACCAGGTGGAGATCGCCACCGGGCCGTTCGAGCGCCTGCTGCGCATCGCCATCCCCTTCGAGCGCGAGCACGTGAGCGCGCGCCTGGTGGACGGTCTGCTGCGGGTGGTGCTGCCCAAGCGAGGCCCGACACCCATCAAGATCGAGGTGGGGGACGTCTCCCCCGACGAGTGATGAGCCAAGCACGAGACGAGAGCCAGGAGATCCTGCCCGAACGCATCGGGGAAGACCCGGTGGAGGTCTCCGTCGAGAGCGGTCAGGGCGAGCCGTCCGTCCCGGTGGACGTGCCGGAGACCCTCGCCGTGCTGCCGCTCAAGAACACGGTCCTGTTCCCCACGTTGCTGGCGCCTCTTCTGGTGAACACGCCGCGCTCACGGCGTCTCATCGATCACGTGCTGCTCACCCGCGAGCGCATGTTCTTCACCGCGGCGGTTCGCCGCGAGTTGGAGGGCAGTCCCGGGGCCGACGACATCTACCGCTTCGGAACCGTGGTGCGCGTGGTTCGCATGCTCAAGTTCCCCGACGGCTCCTACCGCCTGCTGGTGCAGGGAGTCTCCCGCGCCCGTGTGGAGGAGTTCCTGCCCGGCGTGGAGGGCGAGCTGCCCCCGGGCGAGAAGCCCTTCCTGCTCGGGCGCATTGCCTGCGTGCCGGACGAGGGCCAGTCGGAGGGCGCGGAGAGCGTCGAGACAGCGGCACTGACCCGTAACCTCTCGGAGCGCTTCGCCGCGCTGGTAGCGGAGAGCCCGCGGCTCTCGGATGAGCTCCAGGCGCTGGCGGCGAACCTCGAGGATCCGGGCAAGCTCGCAGACCTGGTGGCTTCGAACCTGGACGTGGACGTGGCTCACAAGCAGGGTGTGCTGGAAGAGCTCGACGTGTCGCGTCGCCTGCGGCTGGTGGAGAGCGAGATCACCCGCGCCCTCGAAGTGAACCAGATCGAGGGCGAAATCCGCGAGCGCGTGCAGAGCGAGATGGGCAAGACCCAGCGCGAGTACGTGCTGCGCCAGCAGCTCGAGGCGATCCGCCGGGAGCTCGGCGAGAGCGAGGACGAGGACACCCTGGTGGACCGCCTGCACGAGCGGGTGGAGGCGGCCGGGATGCCCGAGGAGGCCTACGCCCAGGCGACCCGCGAGCTGGAGCGACTGGCGCAGATGCCCGCCGCTGCGGCGGAATACGGGGTCATCCGCACCTACATCGAGTGGATGGCGGACCTGCCCTGGTCGAAGACCAGCGAGGACCAGCTCGACGTGGAGGCCGCGCGCCGTGTGCTGGACGAGGACCACTACGGGCTCGACAAGGTCAAGGACCGCATTCTCGAGTACATCGCCGTGCTCTCGCTGAAGCGCGACCTCAAGGGCCCCATCCTCTGCTTCGCGGGGCCCCCGGGCACCGGCAAGACTTCGTTGGGCCGTTCCATCGCGCGGGCCTTGGGCCGCGAGTTCGCGCGCATCTCCCTCGGCGGCGTGCGAGACGAGGCCGAGATCCGCGGTCACCGCCGGACCTACGTCGGGGCGCTGCCGGGCCGCGTGGTGCAGGGCCTGCGCCGTGCGGGCACCAGTAACCCGGTCTTCGTTCTCGACGAAGTGGACAAGGTGGGCCAGGACTTCCGCGGCGATCCCTCGTCGGCGCTGCTGGAGGTGCTGGATCCGGAGCAGAACAACAGCTTCAGCGACCACTACCTGGAGGTCGCTTGCGACCTCTCGCACGTGCTCTTCATCGCAACGGCCAACCGCATGGACACGGTTCCCCCGGCGCTGCAGGACCGCATGGAGGTGATCGAGCTCCCCGGCTACACGGAAGAGGAGAAGCTCG
Source organism: uncultured Desulfobacterales bacterium (assembly GCA_964194905.1). Classification (GTDB taxonomy): domain Bacteria; phylum Myxococcota_A; class UBA9160; order UBA9160; family JAFDET01; genus JAFDET01. Next base: position 4,864 of record CAXMOD010000166.1, read on the forward strand.
AGATCGCCAGGCGCTTCCTCGTGCCCCGGCAGCGTGAGGCCAATGGCATCGCCGACGCCGACTGCAGCCTCAGCGACGACGCGTTGCGCACCCTGATCCGCAGCTACACGCGAGAGGCGGGCGTGCGCAACCTGGAGCGCGAGATCGGCGCGTTGTGCCGCAAGCTGGCCCGCCGGGTCGCCGAGGGCGAGAGCCTCGACGGCGTGGTGTTCGGCCCCGAAGCCGTGACCGAAGCGCTCGGGCCCCTTCGCTTCGAGCCCGAGCTGGCCGAACGCGCCGGGCGTCCCGGTGTGGCGGTGGGTCTGGCCTGGACGCCCGCAGGCGGCGAAATCCTCTTCGTGGAATCGACGGCCATGCCGGGCAAGACCCGCCTGCGCCTGACCGGCTCCCTGGGCGACGTGATGCGCGAATCCGCCGAGGCGGCGCGCTCCTGGCTGCGTGCGAACGCCGGGCGCTTCGGCGTGGACGACGCGGCGTTCGGGGAGCAGGACATCCACCTCCACGTGCCCGCGGGCGCCGTGCCGAAGGACGGCCCCTCGGCGGGCGTGGCCATGGTCACCTCGCTGGCATCCCTGCTGACCGGGCGTGCGGCGCATCCGGACGTGGCCATGACCGGGGAGATCACGCTGCGCGGCAAGGTGCTGCCGGTGGGCGGCATCAAGGAGAAGGTGCTGGCCGCACGACGCGCCGGGATCCGGCGGGTGGTCCTTCCGGAACGAAATCGACGCGATGTTTCCGAGATCCAGCCGGAATTGCTAAAAGGGCTGGAGGTGGAGTACGTCGGAACGATCGATGAAGCGCTCGAGCACACCCTGGCGAACGCATAGCGCCGCCGGGCTCACGGCCCTGCTGCTGGTGCTGCCGGCCTGCGTGACCCGCGGCACACACGAGCAGGTCGTCGCCGAGCGGGACCGTCTCACGGAAGAGCGCAACGCGCTCCAGGTGCGTGCGGATCGCCTGGAGACGTCCCAGAGGGTGCTCGAGGACGAGCGGGTGGACCTGCTCGAGGAGATCGAGGGACTGCGTCAGACGCGCGGCGCCCTCGAGACGGAGGTGCAGCGCGCCCAGCGCGAGCTGGACCGCACCGGGCGCCAGCTCCAGGACACCGAGGGGGTGCTCACGGCGCAGCGGCAGGCCCACGCCGAAGCCGTGGCTTCCGCGAACTCGGAGCTGGCCCGGCTGCGCACGAGCTACGACGCGCTGGTGGGCGACCTCGAGAGCGAGGTCGAGACGGGTCGCGTGGAGCTGGAGCGCCTGCGCGACGGCACGGGCTTCTCGCTTCCCGACGACGTGGTCTTCGCTCCGGGCTCGGCGCGACCCACCGTCGAAGGTCGTCGGCTCATCGGTTCACTGGCCGCCCGGCTGGTGAACGTGGTGCAGCTCATCGAAGTGCACGGGCACACCGACTCGGTCCCGACCCAGGGTGCGCTGGCCGAGCGCTATCCCAGCAACTGGGAGCTGGCCGGCGCCCGCGCCGCCAGCGTGGTGCGCATCCTCATCGAAGGCGGGGTTCCCGCCGAGCGCCTCGTCGCCGTCTCCCACGGCCCGTCGCTCCCCATTGCTCCGAACGACACGCTCGAGGGCCGCGCCAGGAACCGCCGCATCGAGATCCAGCTGCGGCCGCTGCCCGCCCCGGGCAGCGCCGGCGCCCCGGTCCCCGCCGCTCCGTGAGTCGCGCGGCGGAGCGCCGCGCGCAGCTGGAGCGCATCCACGCTGCGGCGCTGGCGGCCGTGGCGCCCGACGCGCTGCTGCACGACGTCCTGGCGCACGACGCCGACGGGCTGCGCATCGGCGCCGAGCGCTTCGGCTCCGCCGCCCGCGTCGGCGCGCTCGCGGTAGGCAAGGCCGCCGCGGCCATGGCGGCGGCCTGCGAAGCGAGTCTCGGCGATGCGCTCGGCTTTGGCCTGGCGGTCACCAAGGATGGCCACGGGCTTCCGCTGCGGCGCTTCGAGCTGCGCGAGGCGGGTCACCCGTTGCCCGATGCGCGTAGCCGCGAGGCGGGCCTCGCGTTGCAGGAGCGCGCGTCCCAGCCGGTCGACGTGCTCCTGGTGCTGATCTCCGGAGGCGCGTCGGCGCTCTGCACCTGTCCGTTGCCGGGGCTCACCCTCGAGCCGGTGGTCGCGACCACGCGTGCGCTGCTCGAGGGCGGCGCTTCCATCGAACAGTTCAACACCGTGCGCAAGCACCTCCTCGAGCTGACGGGTGGGCGCCTGGCACGCGCCGCCGCGGCGCCCCGCGTGCGCGGACTCGTCGTGTCGGACGTCCCTGGCGACCGCCTCGACGTGATCGCTTCGGGGCCCCTGGCTCCCGACCCTACGTCCTACGCCGACGCGCTGGACGCAGCGGCGTCCGGCTGCGGCCTCGACGCGCTGGCGCCCGAGGTGCGGGTTCACCTGGAGGCGGGCGCCCGCGGCGAACGGCCTGAGTCCCCGAAGCCCGGCGATCCCTGCTTTGCGCGAGTCCGTCAGCGCGTCCTCGCCGGTAACGGGACGGCCCTCGCCGCCGCGGCGTCAGCGGCGCGCGACGAGGGCTTCGAGGTCGAGGTGGTGGACCGGGAGCTGGCGGGCGAGGCCCGTGAAGCGGGCCAGAGGCTCGCGCGCCGGGCCCTCGCGGCGCGGGGCGCCGCGCCGCGGCTCTGGCTGGCGGGGGGCGAAACCACGGTCCGGGTGAGGGGAGGCGGGAACGGGGGCCGCTGCCAGGAGCTCGCGCTGGCGGCCGCTCTCGTGTGGGAGGGGCACAGCGGCTTGAGCCTGCTGGCCGCTGGGACCGACGGCACGGACGGACCCACCGATGCCGCGGGGGCTTTTGCGGACGGGGCCAGCGTGGCCCGCGGGCGCCGGCGTGGCGTGGACGCTGCCGACGCCCTGGACCGCAACGACAGCTACGCCTTCTTCGCCGCAGAGGGCGGCCTGCTGCGCACGGGACCCACTCGAACCAACGTGATGGATCTCGTGGCGATCGCCGTGGACCCCGTCGCCGGATGAATTCCGGGCCTACGCGGGTCGTCGGAAAGCGTGTAGGCTTGCGAGCCGGCCGGGAACGGCTCGAACAGGGCTTCGGGTCCCGGGCGCGAGCCCCACCCGAGCCCCACGCGAGCCCCACGCGAGCCCAGTATGGAGGAACGTTCGATGTCCAGTTCGGTGAAGCGCGCCCTCGCAACGATTGCAGCCCTCGCGCTCGTGCTCACGGCGGTGGGAGCGGGCCCCGCGTACGCCCAGAAGAAGTCCAAGACGAAGCGCGTCCAGGGCCAGTTCATCTCCTTCGACGCGACCGCGAACACCATCAAGGTGAAGGAGCGCGGCAAGGAGATCGAGTACACGGTGAAGCCCGAGGGCTCCATCCTCACCCGCACCTCGGTGAAGATCAACGGTCTGGGCGGCAAGGTCACCGATCTCAAGGCCGACATGCGCCTCTTCCTCTACTGGATCCCGGACGAGAAGGACCCGAAGAAGCGCTTCGCGCGGACCATCGACGTGCCGAACGTTCCGGAAGAGCTGCAGGAGGAGTTCGACCGGCAGTGACGCAGGTCGGCTCGCAGTAGACTGCACCGCGTGCCGGTCGACGCGGAAGACTTCCTCGGCGCGCTGCGCCAGTGGGCCAGCGGTGTCACCATCGTGACGTCGCGCAGCGGTGACGTGGTGCACGGCATGACGGTCTCCGCCTTCGCCAGCGTATCGCTGGACCCGCCCATGGTACTGGTGTGCGCGGACAAGGCGTCGAACACCCACGGCCTGATCGCGGAGGCCGGCGTATTCGCGGTGCACGTCCTGGCACGCGGCCAGGAGAAGCTCTCGAACCTGTTCGCCTCGGAGGAGGACGAGCACCGTCGCTTCGAGGGTCTGACGTGGACGACGGCGGTCACAGGCGCTCCGATCCTGGAAGGAGCCGTGGCGGTGCTCGACTGTCGAGTGGTCGCTGTGCACGATGCGGGTGACCACGTGATCTACGTGGGCGATGTAGCGGAGGCGCGGGCCGGCGCCGGCGAACCGCTTCTCTACCACGAGGGCGTATACCGCGCGCTCGATCCGGGGACACCTTGATGGACCGCGTCCGTTTCCGCGTCTGGTACGACTACCTCTGTCCCTGGTGCTACAACGGAGCGGTTCGTCTCGAGAAGCTGCACCAGGAATTCGAGGGACGCGTGGATCTGGAGTGGAAGGCGTTCCTGCTGCGGCCGGCCGCGCGTGCCGGGCGCGATCTGGAGCGCTTCCGCGACTACACCCAGAGCTGGCTGCGCGTGGGCGCCGAGGAGGACGCGGGCCGCTTCCGCGTGTGGGAGGGCGACGCCGGGCCGCCGAGCCACAGCGTGCCGGCGCACCGCGTGGCCAAGGCCGCCGCCGAGCAGGGCGGATTCGACTCGCTCCACGCGCGGCTGCTGGAGGCCTACTTCGCCGAGAACCGCGACGTCAGCGAGGAAGACACGCTCCGCGAGCTGTGGCGCGAGGCCGGGCTCCCCGAGGCGGGCTTCGCGCGCGCCTGGGAGGACGACGTGCTTTCGGCGGTGCTGGCCGAGCACGACGCAGCCCTCGAGGAAGGTGTGACCGGCGTTCCGGCCATGCAGCTCGAGGGTACCGACGCGATCATCGTCGGCGCCCAGCCGCTGGAGCTCTACCGGCGCTGGGCGCAACGGGCGCTCGATGGGCGGATCTAGGAGAACGCCATGGCCAGACTGGAAGCGATCTTCGTGGCGCCGGACAAGGGCGCGCCCATGGAGGCGCGCGACGAAGTGGATGCGATCGCAGGGACGGGACTCTCCGGCGATCGCTATGCCGAGGGGACGGGCACGTTCTCGAAGCCGTCTCCCGACCGCCACGTCACGTTGATCGAAGTGGAAGCGCTCGAGGCGGTCGAGCGCGATTACGGAATCGCCATTCCGCCCGAGGGCACGCGGCGCAACCTGCTCACCCGCGGTGTCTACCTGAACCATCTGGTGGATCGAATCTTCCACGTCGGACAGGTTCGGCTGCGCGGCGTGGAGTTCTGCGAGCCGTGCGACGTGCTGGAGAAGGGGCTCGGCAAGCCGGGCGCGCGCGGCGCGCTGCTCCACCGCGGGGGCCTGCGCGCCGAGATCCTCGAGGGCGGCACCCTCCGCATCGGCGACGAACTCCGGGCGCCCTAGCGGCCCGGGCGCGCTTCGGTACGCTTCGCGGGCCTTTCGGTCCACCCACGCGGCAGTGGCGGAACTGGTAGACGCGCCAGCTTGAGGGGCTGGTGGGGGCAACCCCGTGGAGGTTCGAATCCTCTCTGCCGCACCATCCTACGCCGGCCTTCGCACTCGCTGATCGCTCGCGCTCGGGCTCGGCGGCTTCGTTCGGCTACGCCTCACTGCGCGCGAATGCCCTACGGGGCATTCGCTTGCGAAGCGCACCGGCCCGCTAGGGCGTGGGCTCCTCGGCCGGTGCTTCCGGCTGCGGCTCCGCCACCGTCGGGACCTCCACGAAGGGCGAGTCGCCCGGCGCGGATTCGGCTTGCTCGGCGGACCCCTCGTCTACGGGCACTCCCTCCGGGAAGAGCGTGTCGGTGGACGAGCTCGTGGACATGTAGGAGAGCACCAGGCTCGTCAGCATGAACACGACGGCGGCGCCGGCGGTGAGGCGCGTGAAGAAGTTGCCCGCACCGCGGCTGCCGAACACGGTGCTGCTGGCGCCGCCGCCGAACACCGCGCCGATCTCGGCGCCCTTGCCCCGCTGGAGCAGGACGACCACGATCAGGATCAGGCAGACCAGTATGTGCAGGACGGTGAGAAAGGTGGTCACGAAGAACTCTCCTCGGCGCGGTCGAAGTGGACGATACGGGAGAAGCTCTCGGCGTCGAGGCTCGCTCCTCCCACCAGTGCGCCGTCGATGTCCGGCTGGGCCATCAGCTCGAATACATTGTCGGGCTTCACCGATCCGCCGTACTGGATGCGGATCTGAGAGGCGTCGTCGCCGAAGCGTTTGGCCAGGCGCTCGCGCACGAAGGCGTGCACCTCCTGGGCGATCTCGGGGGTGGCCGTCTTGCCCGTGCCGATCGCCCACACCGGCTCGTAGGCCACCACCACGTCGGCGGCGCGGCCGGCGGGTACCTCGGCGAGGCTGCCCTCGAGCTGCGTCTCGATCACCGCAAAGGTGCGCTCGCCCTCGCGCTCGTCGAGGGTCTCGCCCACGCACACGATGGGTCGGATGTCGTGGCGGAGCAGGGCGCCAGCCTTCTTCCCGACCAGCTCGTCGGTCTCCCCGAAGATGTGGCGCCGCTCGCTGTGGCCCACGATCGCGTAGGCGCAGCCGACGTCCGCAAGCATGAGCGGCGAGATCTCGCCGGTGAAGGCGCCCTTGTCCTCGAAGTGGACGTTCTGGGCGGCGAGCTTCACCGGCGTGCCTGCCAGCGCCTGTCCCAGGCGCTCCAGCGAGGTGGCGGGCGGCGCCACCACGACTTCCACGCCCTCGGCGTCGCCGATGAGCGGGGCGAACGCCTCGGCGAAGGCCAAGGCCTCGCCCACCGTCATGTGCATCTTCCAGTTCGCAGCGAGGATCGGAGTCCGCATGCCTAATGCTCCAGGGCGGCGACGCCGGGCAGGGTCAGGCCCTGCACGTACTCGAGGGAGGCGCCCCCGCCGGTCGAGAGGTGATCGATCTGCTCGCCCAGGCCGAGCTCGTTGACGGCCGCGAGCGAGTCGCCGCCGCCCACCACGCTGGTGGCCGACGAACCGGCGACGGCCTGTGCCACCTGGCGCGTGCCACCGGCGAAGACGTCGATCTCGAAGACGCCCATCGGTCCGTTCCAGAAGATCGTGCCGGCGCGCGCCGCTTCGGCGGCGTAGGCGGCGGCGGTCTCCGGGCCGATGTCCACGCCCATCCAGCCCGCCGGGATCTCCTTCACCAGGAGATGCTCCGCGTCTTCGTTCAGCTCGCGTGCCACGATGTGGTCGACGGGGAGGAGCAGGCGATGGCCGGCGGCTTCGGTCGCCTCCACCACGCGGCGCGCCTGGGCCACCTGGCCGTCTTCCACCAGGGAATCCCCGGTGGCGTCGCCGCGCGCACGCAAGAACGTGTAGGCCATGGCCCCGCCGATCGCGAGCACGTCGGCGTGGGGCGCCAGGGCCTCCAGTACGCCGAGCTTGTCGGAGACCTTCGCCCCCCCGAGCAGACAGAGCAGCGGGCGCTTCGGCTCCAGCACGACACCGAGGTGCTCGAGCTCCGCAGCCAGCAGGTCGCCCGACGCGCTGCGCGCCACCAGGCGCACCATTCCGGCGGTGGAGGCGTGGGCCCGGTGTGCGGTGCCGAACGCGTCGTTGACGTAGACGTCGGCGAGCTGGGCCAGCTGGGCGGCGAAGGCCGGGTCGTTCTTCGTCTCGCCGGCGTGGAAGCGCAGGTTCTCCAGCAGCAGCACCTCGCCGTCGCCGAGGGCGGCCGCGGCGTCGGCAGCGGACGGGCCCACGCAATCCTCGGCGAAGGCCACCGGGCGCCCGAGCTGCTCGGCGAGGCGCCCCGCCACCGCCCGCAGCGAGAGTTCCGGCTTGCGCTCGCCCTTCGGCCGGCCCAGGTGCGAGGCCACGATCACGCGCGCCCCGGCGTCGCAGAGCCTGCGCAGCGTGGGCAGTGAGGCGCGGATGCGCGTGTCGTCCGCGACGGCGCCGTCGCGCAGCGGCACGTTCAGGTCGGCCCGCACGAAGACGCGCGCGCCCCGCACCCCGCCGGCCTCGGCCAGGAGGTCGTCCAGGCGGGGAATGGCCACCCGACTAGCGGCCCATCAGCAGGGCCAGGTCCACGACGCGGCTCGAGTAGCCCCACTCGTTGTCGTACCAGGACATCACCTTGGCAAAGTTGCCGTCCATCACCTTGGTGTACTCCGCGTCGAGGATCGACGAATGGGCGTTGCCCTTGAAGTCGATGGACACCAGCGGCTCGGTGCTGACCTGGAGGATGCCCCTCAGGTCACCAGCCGCCGCCTCGCCCATCTTTTCATTGATCGCCTCGGCGCTGGTGTCCTTGCCGAGCTTGACGGCCAGGTCCACGACCGACACGTCGGCGGTCGGCACGCGCATGGCGAAGCCGTCGAGCTTGCCCTTCAACTCGGGCATCACCAGGCCGATGGCTCGAGCGGCGCCGGTGCTCGTCGGAATGATCGACTCGCCCGCGGCCCGTGCGCGGCGCAGGTCACTGTGCGGGAAGTCCTGGATGACCTGGTCGCTGGTATAGGCGTGGATGGTGGTCATCCAGCCGGCTTCGATGCCCCAGTTGTCGTGGAGCACCTTCGCCACTGGGCCGAGGCAGTTGGTCGTGCACGAGGCATTCGACACCACCTTGTGCTGCGCCGGGTCGTACGCGTCGGTGTTGACGCCGAGCACGATGGTGGTGTCGGGATCCTTCGCCGGGGCCGAGATGATCACGCGCTCTGCGCCGGCTTCGAGGTGCTTGCCGGCATCGGCCTTGTTGGTGAAGCGGCCGGTGGATTCGACGACGATCTTGGCTCCGACTTCGCCCCAGGGCAGGGCAGCCGGGTCGCGCTCGGCGGTGATCGGGATCTTCTTGCCGTCCACCACGATGGCGTCGCCGTCGGCCTCCACCTCGCCCGGGTAGATCCCGTGCACCGAGTCGTACTTGAGCAGGTGGGCGAGGGTCCTGGCGTCGGTGAGATCATTGATGCCGGCGATCTCGATGTCCTTGCCGCGGGCAGCGCGGAAGACGAGGCGCCCGATACGCCCGAAGCCATTGATTCCAATGCGAACGGACATACCGAAGCCTCCACGGGTCGGCCGGTTGCGCCTGACCCAACGAGAGAGAGATGCGGGGCCCGCCTGGTGGGTGTGGAACCCGGCGAGAACGCGGCGGAATGTACCCGCCCGCCGGCACGACCGCCATCTGGCGGCCGGGGGGGCAGCCGAGGGGCCGCGGGGGGAGAAAAAGATCCCCCGAACGCAGTAAGCTACCGATCCAGAAGGGGATGCGGGTGGCGTACCCTTCACGCCCTGGGGGGAGGATGATCGTCGGAAGCGGTGTCGACGTCGTGGAGATCGCGCGCATCGAGCGCGCCATCGAGCGACGCGGAGGGGCCTTCGAGCGCCGCGTCTACACCGGCCGGGAGGTGCGCGCGTGTCGCCGAGCGCGGCGACCCGGCCGTGCCTTCGCGCTGTACTTCGCGGCGAAGGAAGCCGCACTCAAGGCGGTCGGCAGCGGCTGGGGCCAGGGTGTCGGGTTCCGCGATGTCGAGGTGGTGGGCGAGCGCATCGTGCTCCACGGAGCGGCGGCCGAGCGCGCCGCCGGGGCGCACGCCCACCTGGCCCTGGCCGGCGACCGCACCCGCGCGCTGGCACTCGTCGTGTTGGAGGCGCCGTGAGCGCCAGAGGGTCGCGTCCGCCGGCCGGCCGGCCGGCGGTGCTGCTGGCGGCTCTGCTGGTGGGGGTCGTGGTCCTGTGGATCGGGTTCAGTCGTCTGCGCGAAGGCCGCAGGACCCGCGCGGCGTGGCCGACGATCCAGGGCGCCCTGGTCGTGCAGGGCCTCGTGGCGCCGGTGGAAGTGGTGCGCGACCGCCGTGGCATTCCTCACATCGAGGCCAGGAGCGAAGCGGAGGCCTTGTTCGCGCTCGGCTTCGTGCACGCCCAGGATCGCCTGGCGCAGATGGTGTGGCTCTCGCGCGTGGCCCACGGCCGCGCCTCCGAGCTCGGCGGGAAGGCCTTCGTCGATGCGGACCGGCGGGCCCGGATCCTGGGCCTCGGTCGGTTGGCGAGCGACCAGGCGGAGGCCCTCGATGGAGGCACTCGCGCGCTGCTCGACGCCTACGTGGCAGGCGTGAACGCGCGCATCGCGCGCATCCGTGCCCGCCGCATCGGGCTGCCCAAGGCGCTCGCGGCGCTCGGCGCCACCCTCGAGCCCTGGAGCGCAGCCGACACGCTGGCGGTCGCGAAGCTCCACGCCTGGAGCCTCTCGGACTCGCTCGAGACGAGCGCCGTCCTGCTCGAGATCATCCAGCAAGTGGGTGGGCTGGCCGCCCGGCCCTTCTTCCCGGAGGGCGTCGGCATCGGGGCCGTGCCGGTGGGCACCGAGGCTCGCCTCGATCCGAGCCGGCCGCTCGGCGATCCGCTGCGGCGCGCCGCGGGCCTGGCCGGGCCGGCCCTGGGAAGCAGCGCCTGGGTGGTTTCGGGGGCGCGCAGCGTGAGCGGCCGGCCGCTCCTGGCAGGCGATCTGCACCTCGATCCGGTGCTGCCGGCGCGCGTCTACGAGGCTCACTTGCGCGGGGGAGGCCTCGACGTGGCGGGCGCCACCCTGCCCGGGGTGCCCGTCTTCTGGATGGGACGCAACGCGCACGTGGCCTGGGCGGCCGTGCACGCGCGCGCCGTGGTGGCCGACCTGTACAGCGAGACGCTCGATCCCGACCAGCCGTCTCACTACCACGACGGCCGGCGGCGCCGCGAGTTGGTGACACGCGAGGAGACGATCGTGGTGCGGGGGGGGGAGCCGGTGCAGGTCATCGTGCGCGCCACCCACCACGGTCCGCTCGTCGACGACCTCGTGGCGCCGGGCGGCCAGAGCCTGGCGCTCTCCTGGGCCGGTGCGCGGACCGATCCGGGGTTGGGGGGGCTGCTCGGGGTGGCCCGTGCCCGCAATGCGGCGGCCCTGCGCAGCTCGCTCGCCGATCATCGGGAGCCCGTGGTGGCGGTGGCCTACGCCACCGACGAGGGCGAGGCGGGCGTACAGCTGGCCGGCTGGGTTCCGCGGCGGCGCTACCCCGCCGGCCTCGTCCCGGTTCCCGGCCGCAGTGCGATCTACGAGTGGAGCGGACCCGTTCCCTTCCGCGAGCTGCCCCACGCGCGGGTCGGCGGGGTGGACCGCGGGCGGGGCTGGCTGGTCGCGGCCGACAACGTGCTGCCGGGGGCGGCCGAGGCCGGAATCGAGTGGCTGTGGCGTCCGGGTGCACGGGCGGAGCGCATCGAGGCGCTGCTGCGTAGCGCCGCATCGGCCGGTCCACTCGACGCGCGCACCCTCGCCGCCATCCAGGGCGACCTGCGCTCGGCGCGGGCGGCGGGCCTCGTAGAAGATGCGTTTGCGCTCGCCGGCGGCAAGCTGGACAACCAGGCCGCGGAGGTGGTCGATTCGCTGCGTCACTGGAACGGAGAGAGCGCGACCGACAGCCGCGGGGCGGCGCTCTACCACGTGTTCGTGCACGAGCTGACCGAGCGGCTGCTGGCCGAACGGCTGGGCGCAGCGCTCCTGAAGCGCTGGCTGGGGCTCGCCCACGCCGACCCGGTGGAGCTGGCCGGCCGCCTGCTGGCCGGTGCACGAGCCGGCGGTCGCGATCCCGGCGGGTGGGACGACCCCGCCACGGTGCGGCGCGCCGTGCGCGAGGCCCTGCGACACACCTGGATCTTCTTTTCGGTGGAGGTCGGTCCCAACCGCGACAAGTGGACCTGGGGACGACTCCACCGACTGCGCTTTGCGCCGCTGCTCCCGGTGGGGCGTGGGGTCGAGCCGGGCCTCGGCCCCTTCGAAGGTGCCGGCGACGGGCAGAGCGTCGCCGCAGCGGCGTTCGACCCCGCCGAACCCTTTGCCACCCGGAGCGCCTCGCTCTACCGCCTGGTGGTGGATCTCGGCGAGCAGGGCCATGCGCTTTCGGCGCTGGCGCCCGGCCAGAGCGAGCACCCGGGCCAGGCCTGGCGCGAGAGTGGGCTGGCCCGCTGGCGCGCGCGCCGGCCGAGCCTGCTGGTCTCGGGCTCGCTGCTGGTGGAGGAGGGCGCCGTGGCGCGGCTCGAGCTGGTGCCGCCGCCACGGGAAACCCGGCGATGAGCCGCAACGTGCTCTATGCCGAGGTGCGCGGCTTCTACGCCGAGGTCGAGCGCGCCGAGCGCCCCGACCTGGCGGGCCGCCCGATCGTGGTGGGGGGGGACCCGCGCAAGGCAGGGAGCGTAGTCAACGCCACGGCGGACGCGCTCGAGGCGGGTGTGGTTGAGGGCATGGCGGTGCTCGAAGCGCTGGAGCGCTGCCCCGGCGCCCGGGCCCTGCCCACGGACATGCGCCGCTACCGCGAGACGGCAGTGCGTCTGTTCGCTTGCCTGCGCCGCGCTTGCCCCCAGATCGAGGAAGCGGGCCTCGGCGCCGCGTACGCCGAGGGCCGCGAGGGCCAGGATCCGCTGGAGTCTGCACGGGCCTGGCGCGACGGCGTGCGGGCCGAGCTCGGGCTCCCGCTGCGGGTGGGCATCGCGCCGGTGAAGTTTGCAGCGCGGCTCGCAGCCCAAGAGGCTGGAGGGGAAGGAATTCAGATAGTTGCGCCACCGGAGCTGGAGTCGTTTCTAGGGCCGTTGCCGGTCCTGCGTCTGGACGGGGTCGGCGCCAACACCGAAGCGGCGCTGGCCAAGCACGACGTGGCGACGGTGGGCGACCTGGTGCGTCTCGGGAGCGCCCGCGTCGAGGAGATCCTCGGCAATCGCGGCCTCGAGCTGCTGGCCCTGGCCCAGGGTCGCGACCCGTCGCCGGTGCGCGCCACGCGCCACTCCAAGAGCCTGTCCCAGGAGACGACCCTGGCCCAGGAGCAGGTGGATTCCGGCGTCCTCTCGGAGCGGATCCAAGAGCTGGCCGAGGCGCTCGAGCGCCGACTGGCTCTGGAGGGTCTGGAGGCCCGGCGCATCTCCCTGAAGCTGCGCTTCGCCGACGGCCAGGCCGTGACCCGGCGCACCACCCTGAGTCACACGGTGGCCGACAGCGAGGCTCTGCACCGCGCCGGACTGGCCCTGCTGCGACGCACCCAGGCGGGCACGCGCCCGGTGCGCCTGGTGGGCCTCGCTCTCGGCGAGCTCGAGGTCAGTGCCCGCGACGACCGGCAGCTCGAGCTCTTTCCCCGCGGCGGCTGAACGGAATCCCCGCTTCGGGCGGGCCCTCAAGCGCCCGCAGCCGCTGGCCGAAGGAGTCCCAGGGGCCGCCCCTTGCGGCCCTTGGGAGCAGCCGATGGCCGAGTCTGCCAATCGCCGCAAGTACGCTCGCATCGATACCGGGCACGTGATCTCCGTGGCGCCGCTGGAGCACCGGGATCACCTGGCGGTCAGCAAGAACCTGTCGGTCGGAGGCATCCGCTTCGAGGTGGTGGGCTGCGAGCTCGACCTCGGCACCGTCGTGCGGGTGACCTTCAACATCGAGCACCATACGGTGGTGGCAGTCGGCCGCGTCGCGTGGGCGACCGAGGTGGACCCGATCACCACGGATGTCGGCCTCGAGTTCATCGAGATCGACCCGCTCGCGCTGCGTCTCGTGGGAGAAGAGACCGGCGACGACTTCTCCTAGGCCGCTCGGCGCCCCGGATTCCGCTCTAGCGGAGCCGCCCGGCGCGGCTTGACACCTGCCGAGGCCGGGTGCGAGTGTCCCGGCCATGGCGGACTTTCACCAGACCGGGGTGATCGCCACCCTCCATCGCCTCGGCCGCAGCGATCTCGCCCGACTGGAAGCGGAAATCCGCTCCTACGCCCAGGCCCGTCCGGTGGCCCTGGTGTTGCCGTGCCTGGCGGCGGAAGCCGACGGGCCGGCCCTCAAGGGGATCGTCGACACCCTTCGGGGGGTCCGGTACTTGCGGCAGGTGGTGGTCGCGGTCTCGGGCACCGAGCGCCGCGAGGACTTCGACCGGATGCGGCGCATCTTCGATGGCGTCCGCACCCTGAACGACGAGCCCGCCTCTTTGATCTGGACCTGTGGGCCGCGCCTCCAGGAGCTCTACCAGACATTGCGCTCCGAGGGTCTCGACCCGGGTGAGGACGGCAAGGGGCGCAGCGCCTGGATCGCCTATGGCTACGTCCATGCGACGGACCTCTCGCGCGTGATCGCCGTCCACGACTGCGACATCCTCGACTACGACCGCGAGATGCTGGCCCGGCTCTGCTACCCGACGGCCAATCCCAACCTCGGCTACGAGTTCGCCAAGGGCTACTACGGGCGCGTCACCGATCGCCTGCACGGCCGCGCCACGCGCCTGTTCGTGACGCCGTTGCTGCGTGCGATGAAGTCGGTGCTCGGTCCGGTCCCGCTGCTGGAGTATCTGGACTCGTTCCGCTACCCGCTGGCGGGCGAGTGTTCCATGACCACCGACCTGGCGCGCATCAACCGCGTGCCCAGCGACTGGGGCCTCGAGGTCGGCATGCTGGCGGAGGTGTACCGGAACTGCTCGCTCAAGCGGATCTGCCAGGTGGACCTGGCCGACAACTACGACCACAAGCACCGGGAGCTCTCGGCGGACGACCCCAGCCAGGGCCTGCACCGCATGGTCAACGACATCGCAGCGTCGCTGATCCGGAACCTGGCCAGCTACGGCGTCGAGTTCGAGTCCGGCTTCCTGAATACCCTCATCGCCGCCTATGTGCGCACGGCCCAGGATGCCGTCGCGCGCTACAGCGATGACGCAGCCTTGAACGGGCTGCACTTCGACCGCCATGAGGAAGAGGTGGCGGTCGAGACCTTCTCGCGGGCGCTGCGGGCCGCCGGGCTGGGCTTCGTCCGCGACCCCATGGGGGCGCCTCCCATCCCCAACTGGAGTCGCGTGACCTCGGCGCTGCCGGAGTTCCTGGGAAATCTGGCCGACGCCGTGGCGAAGGACGCCGCCGAGGGGGTGTAGCCGTCCCGCGGCATCGGCTATTCACTCCCAATCCGGGGGGGTAGGGCACCATGAGAATCGGCGGGATCCCGCTCGGCGGGAGAGCACCCCTCGTCCTGATCGGCGGGCTCAACGTCATCGAGAGCGAGGAAGGCACCCTCGAGGCTGCACGCCGCTTTCAGGAGCAGGCCGCGCGCCACGGGCTTCCCTTCGTCTTCAAGGCCTCCTTCGACAAGGCCAACCGCTCCAGCATCGATTCCTACCGCGGTCCCGGCCTGGACGAAGGCATTCGCATCCTCGATCGCGTGAAGCAGCAGGCGGGTTGCCCCGTCCTCACCGACGTCCACGAGCCGGGTCAGGCCAAGATTGCCGGCGAGATCGCCGACGCGCTGCAGATTCCGGCCTTCCTCTCCCGCCAGACAGACCTGCTGGCCGCATGCGCCCACACCGGCCTGCCGGTCAACATCAAGAAGGGCCAGTTCATGGCGCCGCGAGATGTGTCGCTGGCCGTGGACAAGGTGCGGCGCCTGGGCAGCGGCGGCGCGTTCATCACGGAGCGTGGAACCACCTTCGGTCACAACCAGCTGGTTGTGGACATGCGCGGACTCACGCTGATGCGGGCGGTCGCCCCGGTCTGCTTCGACGCAACCCACGCGGTCCAGCACCCCGGTGCCGAGGGCGCCGCTTCGGGCGGCGACCGCCACTTCGTGGCCCCGCTGGCGCGCGCCGCGGTCGCGGTCGGCATCGACGGTCTCTTCATCGAGGCGCACCCCGATCCGGATTCGGCCCCGTGCGACGGGCCGAGCCAGATCGACTTCGAGAGCCTCGATCGCCTCCTGGGCGAAGTGGTGGCGATCGAGCGGGCCCTCGGCCGCTGAGGCGGCCGGCCATGGGTACACTCCAGGCCGCCGCGCCCCCGGTTGCCGAGCCGGGGCTGGCGTCTACGCCCTTCGGGCTGCGTGACCTGGTCGTTGCCGGCGGGCTCGCCTTGCTCGCCCTGGCACTGCGCCTCTACCAGTGGAACCAGACGCCCGTCATGTTCAACGACGGGCCGCGCTTCCTGGTGCAGGCCCAGCAGTTTGCGAGCGGCTCCTGGGAAGCGGCGCTCGCCGATCCGTATCACCCGCTCTACGCGCTGGCGACCGCTGCGGCGCGTCTGCTGGGCGGGATGGACGGCGTGGGTCCCGCCGAGTGGGAGCGTGCTGCGGTGGCCGTCTCCATCGCCGCCGGCACCGCCTCGATCCCGGTCTTCTACGTATTCCTGAAGAGCGCCTTCGGGGCCAGCACCGCGTGGATCGGCGCGGCCCTGCTCGCGATGAATCCGTACTCGGTGGAGTTCTCTGCGGACGTACAGAGCGAGGGCCTCTTCCAGCTCGCCTTCCTGCTGTCGGTGGCCTTTGGCTGGTCCGCGCTCAAGCGGGAAAAGGCGAGCCTGGCCGGCTGGGCCGGGGTGATGGCGGCGCTCGCCTACCTGGCGCGGCCCGAGGGACTGGGAGTGGCGGTCGGGGTAGGCCTCGTCGGGGCCTTCCAGCTGCTGCGTCGCAAATGGACGCTCGGCACCAGTGTGGCATGGGGCCTGGCCCTTGCGGTGGGCGTGCTGGCGACGATGGCTCCCTACCTCGTCTGGCTGCGCGTGGACAACGGCCACTGGAGCCTCTCCCAGAAGAAGAGCGTGGCTGCCTTGACCGGAGCGGTGCGGGACCTCGAAGCGCGGCCCTCTCTCGGGCTGGCGCCGGGCGCGGAGGTGCCGTTCTCGCCGGAGGTCGCCTCGATCCGTTACGAATGGCGGCGCAAGGCGGCCGAGGAGCGCGAGGCCCAGGGCATTCCGGAGCCCGTCGAGGGCAAGCCTCTAGGCGAGGCCGTCGCCAAGCTGCTCCTCACCACCCAGTCCGCGGTGCGTCCGGAGATCGTGGTGTTCGCGTTGCTGGGCCTCGTGCTGGCTCGCGGTCGACCCGGTCTGCGCGGGCAGCTGATGATCGGCGTCCTCGTGGTGTACGGCCTGACCATGTGGGGTCTCGCAGCGAACTACGGATACCTCTCGCGCCGCCACGTGTTGGCCCCGGCCACGCTCCTCCTGGGCTACGCCGCGCTGGCGGTTCCCGTGGTCGGGCGGGTGGCCCTGGCCTGGCTCGCGCGCCTGCGCGGGCGCAGCGGGGCCGCGCCGAGCCCGGTGCTGGCGACGGGGCTCGCCCTGGCCCTCGTCATGGGCATCGCGGTCGGCAAGCTGCTGCGGCCCCAACGCAGCCACAACCGGGTGGAGCGAGAGGCCGCCGAGTGGATCGGCGACCTCTCCGACATCCCCGAGGGGCCTGTCGCCTCCGGGAAGCGTCGTGTGGCCTACTATGCCGGGGCGCCTTGGTTCCCGCTGCGGAAGATTCCGGAAGAGGCACCGCTCGCCGCGGCCCTGCGTCTGGCGGGTGTGCGCTACGTGGTCGCCGACCAGAATGACGTGAACAGCCGGAAGGATCTGGCGGAACCGGAGCGGGTGGGCCTCCGAGTGGTATACAGCGCTAGGGCCGAGGGGAAGACCGCCACAGTCTTCGAGGTGGGCAGCCGGGAGGGGGGCTGATGCTGCACCGCTACAGCGAGGTGTTCCGCACGCTGTTGATGGCGTTGGACCTGGCGCTCCTCGCCGGAGCCTGGTGTCTGGCCTACTACGTGCGTTTCTACACCGACTTCACCTCGCCGCGAGGCGTGCCGCCCTTTACCCAGTACGCACTGGTCCTCCCTTTCATCCTGCCGGTCTGGTTCACGTTGCTGCGCTCGCGGGGCCTGTACGATCCCCAGCGCACGGACTCTCCGCTGCGCGAGGCTGGCGGCGTCATCGGGGCCACCGCCATGGGCGTCGTGGTCCTGGTGGCCCTCTCGTTCTTCGTGCGCGGGTACTACTACTCGCGCATCGCCATCCTGATCTTCAGTTTCGCGTCGGCCTTCTCGATCATCAGCATGCGGTGGGGCGTGCGCGCGACCCTGCGCCGGATGCGTCGCAAGGGCTTCAACCTGCGCTACGTGCTCGTGGTCGGAGCCGGCGACCTGGCGCGCGAGGTGATCGAGCGGATCCACGCCCATCCCGAGGCGGGCCTGCGCGTGGTGGGCGTGCTTGCCGGTACCGGGGCCGAGCAGGGACGCCGTGTGGCCGGCGTACCGGTGGTGGGCGAGTACGGCGGGATGAAGGAGCTGCTGGTGCGGCGGCGCATCGACCAGGTCGTGCTCGCCCTGCCGCGCGACGAGCAGCACCACATGGAGAAGGTGCTGGGTTCGCTGGACGACGAGGTAGTCAACGTGCGCATGGTGCCGGATCTGCTGCACGTGATGACATTGCGCAGCTCCGTCGAGGACCTGGACGGCCTGCCCACCATCAACCTGCGCGACACCCCGCTGCTCGGCTGGGCGGGGGTGCAGAAGCGCGTGATGGACCTGGCCCTCACGGTGCCGGTCCTGACCGTGCTGTCGCCGCTGCTCCTCACGGTGGCCCTAGCCATCGGCCTGACCTCCGGCTGGCCGGTCTTCTACCGCCAGAAGCGGATGGGCCTCGACGGGCGCGTCTTCGAGATGATCAAGTTCCGCACCATGAAGCGGGACGCGGAGGCCGCCTCCGGCCCGGTCTGGACGTCCGAGAACGATCCGCGCCGCACCCGTCTGGGCGCGTTCCTGCGGGCGACCAACATCGACGAGCTGCCCCAGATCTGGAACGTCGTGCACGGCGACATGAGTCTGGTGGGGCCGCGTCCCGAGCGGCCTGTCTTCATCGAGCGCTTCCGGCGCGAGATCCCGGGCTACATGCTGCGGCACAAGGTGAAGGCCGGGCTCACCGGCTGGGCGCAGGTCCACGGCTGGCGCGGCGACACGTCATTGCACGAGCGCATCGAGCACGACATCTACTACATCCAGAACTGGTCCCTCGGCCTCGACGTGCGCATCCTGCTCATGACCGTGTGGCGCGGCTTTCGGAACGCCTACTGATGGAGCGGGTCGCCAGTGTGGACCTCGACGGCGAGTACGCCGAGCTCGGCCCGGCGATCGAGGCAGCCGTGCTCAGGGTGCTGCGTTCCGGACGCTACGTACTGGGCCCCGAATGCGAGGCCTTCGAGCGCGAGCTGGCGGGGCTGCTGGGCGTGCGGTTCGCGGTGGGCGCGGCGTCAGGCACCGATGCGCTGGTGCTCGCGCTGCGAGCCGCGGGAGTGGCGCCGGGCGACGAGGTCGTAACGACCCCCTTCACGTTCTTCGCCACGGTGGAAGCCATCCTCCTGGCCGGTGCGCGGCCGGTGTTCGCCGACGTGGAGCCTGGCGGCTTCAACCTCGATCCGGCCAAGCTCGACGGGGTCGTCACCACGCGCACGCGGGCCCTCCTGCCCGTGCACGTCTTCGGCCGCTGCGTCGACATGGCGGGCATCG
The DNA here is from genome assembly GCA_964194905.1 of uncultured Desulfobacterales bacterium. Taxonomy (GTDB): domain Bacteria; phylum Myxococcota_A; class UBA9160; order UBA9160; family JAFDET01; genus JAFDET01. The sequence goes on from CAXMOD010000166.1 coordinate 23,803, forward strand.
ATGCCGTGGCGGAGGCCCACGGGCTCCCGGTGGTCGAAGACGCGGCGCAGGCGATCGGTGCCGTTCGCGGGGGACGCATGGCCGGCGCGTTCGGGGCGGCCGCGGCCTTCAGCTTCTACCCGTCGAAGAATCTCTCGGCGGCGGGCGACGGAGGTGCCGTCACCGCCCAGGACGCCGCCGTGGCCGAGCGCGTGTATCTGCTGGGCAACCACGGAAGCCGCGAGCGCGATCGCCACGAGCTGACGGGCACCACGTCTCGTCTCGACGCGCTCCAGGCCGCCATTCTACGGGTGAAGCTCGCTCACCTGCCGGGCTGGAACGCGGCGCGCGCGGCGGTGGCGGCGGGCTATGGCGAGCGCCTGGCGGGCCTGGACGGGGTGACGCTCCCCGCGTGTTCGCCGGACGAGCGCCCCGCTTGGCACCAGTACGGCATTCGCTGTGTCACCGCCCTGCGCCCGGCCGTCTGCCGCGCGCTCGACGAAGCAGAGGTGGAGTGGCGGCACTTCTATCCGGCTCCCGCCTATCGCCAACCCGGGCTGGGCAGTGACGTCCTCCCCGAGGGCACGTGTCCCGAAGCGGAACGCGCCTGCGAGGAGGTGGTCTGCCTCCCGATCCACCCGCGCCTGCGTCCGGACGAGCTGGACCGGGTGGCGGACGCCGTTCGCCGCGGCTCGCGCGCCTAGGAGGCGGACCCAGGATGGGGCACACCGTCCGGACGTCAGCCTCCTAGTGCGCTTGCCGCCGCTCTTCTGCGGCACCGCCGCGGGTGGTCGCGCGCAGCGCAGTCTCCATCTCGTGGCGGAAGCGCGCGTTCGCGAAGCTCTCGGCGTGGGCGCGGATGGCGGCCGCGTCGAAGGCGTCGGCGCGGGACTCGAGCTGCACCACCGCAGCGGCCAGGGCCTGGGGCGTCTGTTCCTCGAACCACACGCCTGTGGGCCGGCGACCGTCGGCGCAGCCCAGCGGAACGACCGTCTCACATGCGCCGCCGCGCCCGAGGGCCACGACCGGGCGTCCCGCGGCCTGGGCCTCGACGGCGATGATCCCGAAGTCCTCGTCCTGGGGATAGACGAGGGCTCGGCAGCGCGCGTACAGGTCGGCGAGCTCAGCGTCGGAAACGCGCCCGACGAAGCGCACGTTGGACGGCGCCTCCGCCTCGAGGCGCGCGCGCCCGGGGCCGTCGCCCACCACGACGAGCGGGCGGTTCAGGGTGCGGAAGGCGGCCAGCGCCAGGTCCTCGCGCTTGTACGGCACGAAGCCGCCGACGAGCAGGTAGAAGTCCTCGGCGGGGGCGCCGGAGGGGCGTATGCGTTCGGTGTCGACACCGGGGTAGATCACATCGGCGTCGCGCCCGTAGTGGCGTCGGATACGCTCGGCCACGGCGTGGGAAATGGCGATGAAGCGTGTGACGCGCTCGGGCGTGCTGGCGCGGACGTCCCAGCGTCGCAGCCAGGCGGCGAGCGGGGCCGCCAGCGCGCGCCGTGGACCGCGACCGAGGTAGGCGTCGGCCTGGTCCCACACGTAGCGCATGGGCGTGAAGCAGTAACAGACGTGGGGCGTGTCCGAGGCGACGCGAACGCCCTTGGCCACCGCGTGGCTCGTCGAGACGACCAGGTCGTATCCGGTCAGGTGGAAGCGTTCGATGGCCAGCGGCATGAGAGGGAGCAGCTTGCGGTAGTGGCGCGCCACCCCCGGCAGTCGAGACAGCGGGCTCGTGTGGATGCGCAGCCGCTCGATCGCCTCGAAGCTGGAGCCGGGCACGTGGACCAGCGTGTAGAGGTCGGCGTCCGGGAAGAGCAGGGCGAGCTGCTCGACGACGCGCTCGCCGCCACGACGTCCCGTAAGCCAGTCGTGCACCAGGGCTACGCGCACCGCGGGCAGCATACCCAGGGGGGCGGGGCCCCGCCCGCGCGATTGACAGCTTCCGATCGGGATTGGAGAATCCGGCCGTGAATTCCACCCTGGCCAACGTCATCGAGCGCCGCGAACTGCTCTTCGAGATCACCCTCGGAGACATGCGCAGCTCCGCCAACGAGACCCGCTTCGGCTGGGTCTGGTGGCTGATCGATCCGATGATCACCATGTGCATCTACTGGGCGATCGTTGTGGGGCTGTTCGCGCGTGGCCAGCAGTACGACCCGTATCCGATATTCATCCTGTGTGCGCTGCTTTCCTTTCGTCACTTCAGCACGATCCTGAACGGCGCCTGCAAGCTGCTGCGCAACAAGGAAGGCCTCATCAAGGCCGTCCCGTTTCCGACGATGGTGCTGCCCCTCTCGATGGTGGCGTCGAGCTTCCTCTTCTTCCTGTTCGGCCAATCCGCGCTGATCGTCGCCGCGGGGGCGTGGGGCCTTCCGATCGGCCCAGCCCTCATCCAGCTGCCGGCCTTCTGGATGATCCAGATCGTCCTCTACTCGGGGGTCGCGCTGGCCGTCGCGGCGTTCGGCGCACTCGTGCGCGACCTGTCGGGCTTCATGGGGCATGTCAACCGGATCTTGTTCTACGCGTCCCCTACTCTCTATGGCGTGGACATGGTCGTGGAGCGCTTCACCAAGGGCGCACTGAGGGACGCGCCCATAGCCGACATCCTGCCGACCGTGTACATGTGGAACCCGCTGGCGATGCTCTTCACGGGATATCGTCACGCGATCTTCTACGGGACCTACATGGAGTGGAACTATTGGGCTCTGCTGAGCGTCCAGGCCGTCGTGATCTTCCTGGGGGGCTACAAGATCTACCAGTACTTCGACCGCAGGGTGCTCAAGTTCCTGTGAGCAGCGTGAGCGACGCGCAGCCGCAGGAGCCCGTCGTCGACCTCGAAGACGTCGGGATCTGGTTCCACCTGCACCGGCGCAGAAAGATCAACCTGCGCCAGGCGATCTTGAGACGCCAGCTCTTCCACAAGCCGGAGAAGCTCTGGGCGCTCCGTCACGTCAGCCTGAAGCTCTACGACGGGAATGTACTCGGAATCATCGGACCCAACGGTGCCGGCAAGAGCACCCTCTGTCTGGTGTTGTCCCAGATCCTTCCAGCCGACGAAGGAAAGGTGACGGTGCGCGGCAAGGTCTCCCAGCTGGTGAGTCTCAACACCGGCATGCAGGGAGACCT
>CAXMOD010000167.1:0-11989 GCA_964194905.1 uncultured Desulfobacterales bacterium
GTGCGACCCGTGTTCTCGAGGCTCAGGCGCTCGGCCGCCCACTGTGGGATCGACACGTCCGAGGCGCCGGTGTCGACCAAGAAGGGCACCATCAGCCCGTTGTTGATGCGTGCCGCCACGAGCATGCCGGTGCCGGCGCGCTCCACGCGGATCCGGTAGATGGGCTTGCCGCCGGGGCCACGCGCCGAGGCCGCCTTGGGACGCGCCAGCCGTGAAGGCGCCGCCGGGGGCGCGGTCGAGTCCGGGGCGTTGGAATAGGTGGAGACCCCGGTCGGCTCATCCTGCAGCGTGCGGCGCACCGCATCCGCGCGGTGCTCGCGCGGCACCTCCGAGAGCTCCTGGGTGAAGTGCTCGCGGCCGGAGGTGTCCGTCCAGCGGTAGATCTCGGCGGTCGCCGGCAGCCCGAGCGCGATCCCCAGGCAAAGCGCCATCCAGCCGAAGCTGCGCATTCGAGAGCCTCCCGGCTCTAGATCGGCTGGACGGGGCCCTCCCTTGACGCGGCGAAGAAGCGGTGGATCGTCTGCGCGTCCCGCGCGGAGACGCCGGGCACCGCGGCCAGGCGCTCCACGCTGGCAGCGCGCACGGCGCGCAGCGAGCCGAGTTCGCGCAGCAGCGCCTTCTTCTTCTTGGGCCCGATCCCCGGCAGCTCCTCGAGGATCGATACCAGCCCCTCGCGCTGACGCAGCGAGCGTTGGTACTCGATGGCAAAGCGGTGCGACTCGTCGCGCACGCGCTGGAGCAGCAGCAGGGCCTTCGAGCTGGGCGACAGCAGGATCGCGTTCTTGCGCCCCGGCCGGAAGATGCGCTCCGCCTTCAGCCCGCCGGAGCGGCGCACTCGCGGCGCCCGGCTCTCGGCATCGCGTTCCTTGGCCAGGCCGAGAGTCTCCACCTCGAGGCCCGCGTCCCGAAGGGCCGCCTCGACCACGCCCAGCTGTCCCTTCCCCCCATCCACCATGAGCAGGTCGGGCAGCGGCTCGCGCTCCACCCGCGCCAGCCGCCGCTGCAGCACCTCGCGCAGCGCGGCGTAGTCGTCCGGACCTTCCACCTCGCGGATGCGGTAGCGGCGGTAGTCGTTCTTGGCCGGCTTGCCGTCCTGGAAGACCACACGACTCGCCACGGTCAGTACGCCGTTCAGCGTAGACACGTCGTAGCACTCGATGCGCCGCGGCGTTTCGTCGAGGCGCAGCCGTTCGGCCAGCTCCTCCAACGCCGACTCCACGCTCTCGCGCGCCTCCAATCGCCGCCCGAGGCCGAGCTCCGCATTGCGCGACGCGGTCTCCACCAGCTCGCGGGCGTCACCGCGTTGGGGCATGCGTACCTGCACGCGCCGGCCGCTGCGTTCCGTCAGCAGGCCTTCCAGTGCCCCGTCGTCCTCCAACGGCGCCGGTGTGAGAATCTCGGCGGGCACCTGGCGTTCGCTGCCGCCGGCGTAGTACTGGCCCAGGAAGGAGCTCACCGTCTCGCCCTCGTCGAGACGCACGTCGGAGAAGCCGAATCCCTGCGCGCCCACCACGCGACCTTCCCGCACATGGAGCACCTGGATCTCCACCTCACCGCCGCGCCGGGCGAGCCCGAAGACGTCACGATCGACGGCCCGCACGGCGACGATCTGCTGGCGCTCGACCGTACGCGCCACGGCGCCGAGCCGGTCGCGCAGGCGTCCCGCCTCCTCGAAGCGTTCCTCCGCGGCAGCGGCCTCCATCTTCTCGGTCAGCAGCGCGACCAGCTCCTCGGACCTCCCGCGCAGGAAGAGCGCGGTCCCCTCGACCAACGCCGCGTACGCCTCCTCATCCACCCGATCGCAGCAGGGCGCCACGCAGCGCCCCATCTCGAACTCGATGCACGGCCGTCCCCGCCGGGCGTAGTCCCGGAAGACCGAGTCGCTGCAGGAGCGCAGCGGGAAGATGCGGCGCAGGTTCGACACCGCTTCGCGCATGCTGCTGCTCGACGTGTAGGGCCCGAAGTAGTGCGCACCGTCCTTCTCGAAGCGGCGCACCTGGGTCAGGCGGGGCCATGTCTCGGCGGGATCGAGGCGCAGCGCCAGATACTGCTTGTCGTCGCGGAGGCGGACGTTGAACGGGGCGCGATGCTGCTTGATCAGCTCGTTTTCGAGGAGGAGCGCCTCCTTCACGTTGCGCGTCACCACCACGTCTACGTCGGCCACGCGCTCCACCAGGTGCGGGATGCGCACGCGTCCGTCGCCACCCGCCTGGAAGTACGAGCGCACGCGCGCCTTCAGGTTCTGCGCCTTGCCCACGTAGAGCACTCGTCCGCGGGCGCTCTTGAAGAGGTAGACGCCCGGCCCTGTGGGCAGTGCCTCGACCTTCTCGTGCACCTATTGGGTCCGCAGGTGCTCCGCCTCGAGCGCCCGAATTCGGTCGCGGAGCTCCGCGGCCCGCTCGAAGTCGAGCTCCTTGGCGGTGACGGCCATCTCGCGGCGCAGCGCGTCGATGAGTTCGGGAATCTCATGGGGCGGGATCTCGTCGCCACGCTCGGAAGTGACGGGCACGGTGAGGTAGTCGCGCTCCCAGATCGAATCGCGCAGGCTCGAGATGTTCTTCTGCACCGAGCGAGGCGTGATGCCGTGCTCCTCGTTGTAGGCGTGCTGGAGCACCCGGCGCCGGTCGGTTTCGTCGATGGTCCGGCGGATCGAGTCGGTGATCGTGTCGGCGTAGAGGATGACCGAGCCGTCCACGTTGCGCGCGGCGCGTCCGATCGTCTGGATCAGCGAGCGCGCCGAACGCAGGAAGCCTTCCTTGTCCGCGTCCAGGATGGCCACCAGCGCGACCTCGGGGATGTCGAGGCCTTCCCGCAGCAGGTTGATGCCCACCAGCACGTCGAACTTGCCCTCGCGCAGCTCTCGGATGATCTCCATGCGCTCGATGGTCTGAATCTCGCTGTGCAGGTAGCGCACCCGCACGCCGAGCTCCTCGTAGTATTCCGTCAGCTCCTCGGCCATCCGTTTGGTGAGCGTGGTGACGAGAACTCGCGCGCCGCCTGCAACCCGCTCGCGGATCTCACCCAACAGGTCGTCCACCTGACCCGACGCCGGACGGATCTCCACCTCGGGATCCACCAGGCCCGTGGGCCGGATGACCTGCTCGACCACCACACCGCCGGAACGCTCCAGCTCGTACTCGGCGGGCGTGGCCGAGACGTAGATCCCCTGCCCCACCCGCTCCTGCCACTCCTCGAACCTGAGTGGCCGGTTGTCGAGCGCCGAGGGGAGCCGGAAGCCGTATTCGACCAGGGTCTCCTTGCGCGCGCGGTCTCCCCGGTACATCCCCCCGATCTGGGGAACCGAGACGTGGCTCTCGTCCATGACCACGAGGAAGTCCTCGGGGAAGTAGTCGTAAAGCGTGTACGGCGCTTCGCCCTCGCTGCGACCGTCGAGCCAGCGCGAGTAGTTCTCGACCCCGTGGCAGAAGCCCATCTCCTGCAGCATCTCCATGTCGAACATCGTGCGCTGCTCCAGGCGCTGGGCCTCGAGCAGCTTGTCGGCACCGCGCAGCTCCTGGAGCCGCCCCTGGAGCTCACTGCGGATGCCCTCGATGGCCCGGCCGAGCACGTCGTCGCCGGCCACGTAGTGGCTCGCCGGGTAGATCATGGTGCGCTTGGGCCTCGAGAGCACCTTCCCGCGCAGAGGATCGATCACGGCGAGGGAGTCGATTTCGTCGCCGAAGAACTCGACCCGGATGGCCTGCTCCGCCTCGTACTGGGGGAAGATCTCCACCACGTCTCCGCGCACGCGGAAGGTGCCCCGGTGGAAGTCGTGGTCGTTGCGGTCGTACAGCATGTTCACGAGCTGGCGCAGGAAGTCGTCGCGCCCCAGGGTCATGCCGGTCTGCAGGAAGGTGCGCAGGGAGCCGTAGCTCTCCGGCTTGCCCAGGCCGTAGATCGCCGAGACGCTCGCCACCACCAGCACGTCGGGACGCGTGAGTAGCGCCTGGGTGGTGGCGTGGCGCATCATGTCGATCTGCTCGTTCAACGACGAGTCCTTCTCGATGTAGGTGTCGCTCGCCGGAATGTAGGCCTCGGGCTGGTAGTAGTCGTAGTACGACACGAAGTACTCGATCGCGTTCTCCGGGAAGAGCTCCTTGAACTCTCCGTAGAGCTGCGCCGCCAGCGTCTTGTTGGGTGACATCACCAGGGTCGGCCGGTTGAGGCGCTCTACGGCGCAGGCGATGGTGAAGGTCTTGCCGCTCCCGGTGACGCCCAGCAGCGTCTGGTGCTTCTCGCCGCGCCGGACGCCCTCGACCAGCGCGTCGATCGCCTGGGGTTGGTCGCCCTGGGGCTCGAATTGGCTGACCAGCTTGAAGTCGCTCACGAGCGCTTCCAGCGGGCGCCGTCGGGCGTGTCCTCGATCACGACGCCCTCCGCCGCCAGCTCGTCGCGAATCCGGTCGGCCTTGGCGAAGTCCTTCGCACCGCGCGCCTCCTCGCGCTCGGCCACCAGGGCGTCGATGCGCGGATCGCTCTCCCACGCTTCCGCTGGCGGATCCGACATCACCAGGTCGAGGCCCAGCCAGGCGTCGAACTCCAGCAACAGGGCACGGCGCGTGGCGGGGTCGAGGGTCGTGCTGCGCGCCACCTCGCCGGCGACGGCCAGCGCGCGGGGCGCGTTCAGGTCGTCCTGCACAGCGGCCCGGAAGCGCTCGCGCGGATCCGCAGCAGCCGCCTCGTCCGCCTGGCCCTTCGCGTCCCGCACCTCGGCAGCCTGGGCCAGCAGGCGCCGGTAGCCGCGGTCCGCCGCGGCGATGGCTTCGTCGTTGAAGTTCTGCTGCTTGCGGTAGTGGGCCTGGAACACGAAGTAGCGGTACGAGAGCGGCAGCCAGCCGGCGTCGATGAGCTCCTGAAGCACGTAGATGTTGCCCAGTGACTTCGACATCTTGTCGCCGTCGAACACGATCCAGTCCTCGTGCATCCACACCTGGACCCAGGGGTGCACGTCCAGGGCGCACTCACTCTGGGCGATCTCATTGGTGTGGTGGACCTTCACGTGCTCGATCCCACCGGTGTGGATGTCGAACTGCTCGCCCAGGTACCGGGTGCTCATCGCGGAGCACTCGATGTGCCAGCCCGGGAACCCCCGACCCCAGGGCGAGTCCCACTCCTGTTGCCGACGCACACCCTGAGCGGGAAACTTCCAGAGCGCGAAGTCCGCCGGATTGCGCTTGCCCGCCACCTGGCCGATGCGGCGGCCCTCGATCTGCGTCTCCCGATCCAGCCGCGCAAACTCCGCGTAGCGCGGGAATTTGGAAGTGTCGAAGTAGAGCCCGTCCTCGATGGGATAGACGAAGCCCTTCTCCTCGAGCTTCTGGATCATCGCGATCTGCTCGGGGATGTGGTCCGTGGCGGCGCACAGCACATCCGGGTCCGGAACGTTGAGCCGGTGCCGGTCGTCGATCCACTGCTGCGTGTACATCGCGGCAATCTCGCGCGCCGAGAGGCCCGACTCCCGGGCCGCCTTCTCCATCTTGTCCTCGCCGGCGTCCTCGTCGTCGAGGGTCAGGTGCCCCACGTCCGTGATGTTGATGACCTGGGTGGTCTCCAATCCCGCCATGTGCAGCGCCCGCACGAGCTGGTCGGCGAACAGGTACGGACGGAAGTTCCCGATGTGCTGCGGCGAATACACCGTCGGCCCGCAGCTATACACGCGAGCGTGTCCGGGTTCGAGGGGCCGGAACGGCTCCTTGCGGCGCGTGCGCGTGTTGTAGAGGACGAGTTCAGCCATCGCCCGACTCGAGCAGCACCACCGCCATCGCGGCGATGCCTTCCCCTCGGCCAGCGGCCCCGAGTCCGTCGCTGCTGGTGATCTTCACGTTGACACGTCCGACTTCGACGCCCAGGCACTGGGCCACGGACACCGCCATCTTCTCCTGAAAGGGCGCCAGGCGCGGCGCCTCGGCCACGACCGTGGCGTCCACATTGCCCACCCGCCAGCCCGCTTCCGCGACACGGTCTCGGGCCTCCGTCAGAAGGCGCGACGAAGCGGCGCCGCGCAGGTCCTCCCGCGACGATGGGAAGTGGCGGCCCAGGTCGCCCAGTCCGGCTGCGCCGAGCAGCGCGTCGGTAATGGCGTGCAGCAGCACGTCCCCGTCGGAATGGCCCTCGAGCCCGCGCTCGTGGGGCACCGCTACACCCCCCAGCACGAGCGGGCGTCCCGGCACCAGACGGTGCGCATCCCAGCCCTGGCCAACGCGCACACTCATCGCGGGCCTCGCGCCGCCAGTAGACGCTCCGCCAGCGGCAGGTCCTCCGGCCCGGTGATCTTGACGTTGTCCGGACTCCCCTCGACGACCTCCACCGCCACCCCCAGCCGCTCCACGAGCTGGGCGTCGTCGGTGCCCAGGAATCCCTCGGCTTCGGCCTTCTCCAGGGCCTGACGAAGCAGCTCCGTCCGGAATACCTGGGGCGTCTGCGCCGCCCAGCACTCCTGGCGCGGCGGCGTCTCCAGTACCCGCCCGTCGCGCACGCGCTTGATGGTGTCGCGCGCGGGCACCGCCAGGAGCGCCGCACCCCCACGCCGCGCCGCTTCCACCACGCGCGTCACGTCCTCCGGACGCACCAGCGCGCGCGCCGCGTCGTGCACCGCCACCCAGGCCACATCCGCGCCGAGCGCCGCCAAGCCCGCGCGCACCGAGTCCTGGCGCTCGGCTCCGCCGGAAACAGGCTCCAACAGGCCCGGCAGGTCCGCGAGTGCGTCACGCAGTTCGGGCCAGTCCGGCGCCCCGCCCGGCGGGAGCACGGGCAGCACCCGATCCACCTGGGGAGACGCCGCCAGCGCGCGGATCGCACGCTCCAGGAGCGTCGTGCCCCCCAACTCCACGAAGGCCTTGGGCACGTCCGCCCCGAGCCGGACGCCGCGTCCGGCGGCCAGCACCAGCGCCGCGGTTGCCATGGCCGAGACAGTAGCCGACTCGGGGCGCGCGTGGCCTTTGCTAGGCTGCTGAATCGGGAGGAACCACGCATGGTTGCACGACACACTCGCATCCTCGTTCCGGCACTCCTCGTCTGCCTGGCCACTCCGGTCCCGGCCCTCGAGCCCGCCGCACCGACGCAGGACCCGGCCACGCTTCACGGCGCATTACGGCTGTCCATCGAAGACGCGATTTCGATGGGCCTCAAGAACAACCTCGACGTCGAGGTCTCGCGGCACGATCCGCTCGCTACGTGGGAGGACTACCGGTCGGCCTGGGGCGTCTACGATCCGCAGGCCTTCGCGGAGCTCCGCTACGAGAGCCGCGAGACCCCCGTCGCCTCCTCGCTGCAGGCGAGCGTCTCCCTCCAGGAGCGCGAGGTGGCGGGTCGCTCGGGCCTGCAGGGCAAGCTGCCACTGATCAACGCCACCTACGGCCTCACCTACGAAGGGCGGCAGCTCACGACCAACTCCACGATCCAGGACCTCTCGCCGCAGAACAACACGAGCCTGCTGGCCGAGGTGAGCATTCCGCTGATGAAGAACCTGGTGTGGGACCAGGATTGGACCCGCGTGAAGCAGGGCGCGATCGTCTACGACATCAGCAACGAGGAGTTCCGCACCGACGTGATGAACGTGGTGCGCAACATCGAGACCGCATACTGGGATCTGGTCGCGTTCGAGGAGCAGGTGCAGGTGGCGGAGAAGAGCCTGGAAACCGCCCAGGCGCTGCTGCGCCAGACCGAGACCCAGTACGAGGTGGGCGTGGTCTCGCGGGTCGAGGTCACCGAGGCCGAGGCAGGCGTCGCGGAGCGCGAGCTCAACATGATCCGGGCCGAGAATGCCTTCCGTACGTCGCAGGACCTGCTGATGAACGAGGTGCTGGGTCGCGGCCTGCGCCCCGGATCGCGCCTCGAGATCGACCCGCTCAGCCGTCCCGACGACTACATCGTCTACCAGATCGATGTGGCCGAGGCGACGCGCAAGGCGTTCGAAAACCGGCCGGAGCTGGCGGCGGCGCAGCGCGAGATCGACCGCCGCACGGTCGAGCTGAAGTTCCGCAACAACCAGAAGCTGCCCCAGCTCGACCTGCGCGCCGGCTACTGGCTCCAGGGCCTCTCGGGCAGCACCAACCCGGAGCCGAGCTTCACGGGTGGGCCGCGCGCGCCGACCACGGCGCCGAGCAACTACTTCTCGTCCCACGACCCGTGGTTCAGCGGAGACCAGGCCGACAGCTGGCGGGCGGGCGGGTTCCTCTCCTTCCCGATCGGGAACCGGACCGCGCGCCACCAGGCCAACAAGGCCGAGATCGAGCTGCGCAAGGCGGGCAGCCAGGTGGCCCGGCTGCGCCAGGGCATCATCCTCTCGGTTCGGAGCGCGGCGCGCGATCTGGAGAGCGCCCAGGAGGGCATCGAGGCCGCGGAACGCCAGCGCCTCGCCTCGAACGAACAGCTCCGGGCAGAGAGGATCCGCCTGGAACAGGGCGAGTCCACGCCCTTCGACGTGCTCTTGCGCGAGCGCGACCTGGTGGACGCGGAGAGCAGCAAGATCAACGCCATCCGCGTCTACCGCAACTCGGTCGTGGCCCTGGACCGCGAGCAGGGCACGATCCTCCGAGCCCGCAACATCGTCATCGATGACGTGCGGGCCCTGAGGTAGACTGCCCCGGTCGGGTGTACGGCAGTGGGGGGGACGTGAGTCTGTTTGGGAACAAGCGCCGGGAAGGAGAGCCGGATTCCGAATCGGAGCCGGCTGAGCGCAGCAGCCTTGGGGCCGCCGCGTTCGCTCCCGACCGGCCTCGGTCGCAAACGCGCGGCCCGGCTGCGGAGAAACCGGCGATGAAAAAGGAAGGCTCGATGGCCAATATTGGAAAGTCGATCTCGATCAAAGGCGACCTGACTGGTGAAGAAGACCTCCTCATAGAGGGCAAGGTCGAGGGCAAGGTCGATCTGCCCAACAACGAGCTCACCATCGGCGCCAACGGCAACGTCGAGGCGGATGTCCACGCCAAGACGGTGCTCGTGACCGGCCGTGTCGCCGGAAACGTGAGCGCCGTGGAGCGGGTGGAGATCCAGGCCACCGGCATCGTGGACGGCGACGTCCGCGCGCCTCGGCTGATCGTGCAGGAAGGCGCCGTCGTGAACGGCTCCATCCAGATGGGCGACAAGGCGGCCCTCGCCAAGACGACCATCGCGCCGTCGAAGACGGCTTCGCCGGGCCTGAGCCCGCCTGAGCCGCGACCGCCCTCGCCGCCGCCGGTCTAGCCGCAGGCGCAGCGATTTCTGGTCTTCCAGCCAGAGCCCGGAACCCAGCGTTGCGGGCTCGCGCTGGAGCTATCTCTTGCCGCCCTTGGCGCCGCCCTTGGGTGCGCCGAAGCGCCCTTCGAGCAGGAGCAGCACGGGCGCAGCGATGTAGACCGACGAGTAGGTCCCGACCAGGATGCCGATCGACATCGCCAGGGCGAACGGTCGGATGACTTCGCCGCCCAGCACCAGCAGCGACAGTACCGCGAGCATCGTGGTGCCCGACGTCAGGACCGTGCGCGAGAGCGTCTGGTTCACGGAGCGATTCAGCACGTCCGGAAGGTCGGCCCGAGTGTGCAGCTCCATGTTCTCGCGGATGCGATCGTAGACGATGATGGTGTCGTTGAGGCTGTAGCCCAGGGTCGCCAGCAGGGCCGCGAGCACGCGCAGGTCGAACTCGATCCCCAGCATCACGAAGATGCCCGCGGTGATGAGCACATCGTGGAGAAGGGCCACCACGGCACCCGGTGCGAACCTCGACGAGAAGCGGAACGCCACGTAGCCGAGGATCAGCGCGCAGGCGAGCGCCAGCGCGTTGAGCCCGTCCCGCCGCAGCTCGGCCCCTACGCGGGGACCCACGAACTCGACCCGGTCCACCTCCATCGCGCCGAAGCGCCCGCGCAGGGCGCGGGCCAGGACGTCCACGTGCTCGCCCTTCTCGCCGGGCACGCCGGCGAAGCGGATGGAGAACTCGGCGTCACCGAGGTCGTTGAAGCGTACCACGGCCGCGTCCGCCAGATCCGCGGCCTGCAGGATCTCGCGGATCCCCGACTCGCTCACGCTGGGATCTTCGGTGAAGCGCACGAGCATCTCGGTGCCGCCCGCGAAGTCGACCCCCAGGCGAACGCCATTCACGGCGACGGCTACGGCGGAGGCCAGGAGCACGGCGACCGACAGCGATACGGCGATGCGCCACTTCCCGAGGAAGTCGTAGTGAGTGCCGGGTTTGACGATTTCGAACGGCACGGAGGCTCCTAGATGGAGAGCGTTTCGAGGCGACGATCGCCCCGCAGGTGGAAGTCGAAGAGGAGGCGGGTGATCACGAGCGCGGCGAACACGCTGGTGAGAATCCCGATCGACAGCGTGACGGCGAAGCCCTTGATCGGCCCGGTGCCGTACTCGTACAGCACCAGCGCAGTCATCAGCGTGGTGATGTTGGCGTCGAGAATCGTCCAGCGCGCCTTGTTGAAACCCGTGTCCACGGCAGCACTCGGCAACTTGCCCGCGCGCAATTCTTCCCGGATGCGCTCGAATATGATGACGTTGGCGTCGATCGCCATGCCGACGGTCAGGACGAGTCCGGCGATGCCGGGCAAGGTCAGCGTAGCGGGCAGCTCCGGGAGCGACATGAGCCCCACGATCAGCAGCAGATTGAGCGCCAGCGCCAGGCTCGCGAACAGGCCCGCGCGCCGGTAGTAGAAGACGGTGGAGATCACCACCAGCACCAACCCCGTGATGGAGGCGTTGAGGCCGCGGCGGATCGAGTCGGCGCCGAGGGCCGGACCCACTGTGCGCTCCTCTTCGATCACCACCGGCACCGACAGGGAGCCGGCGCGCAGCACGATGGCCAGGTCAGAGGCTTCCTCGGTGGTGAAACGCCCTTCGATCTGCCCGCTCATCGAGATGCGCGAGCGGATCACCGGCGCGCTCTTCACCTCGTAGTCGAGGATGATTGCGAGCTGCTTGTCCTTGTTCTCTTCGGTGAGCTTCCCGAAGATCACTCCGCCCTCGGGCGTCCAGCGAAAGCGCACGATGGGACGCTGCCGCTGGTCGAAGCCCACCCGCGCATCCGCCAGGTACTTGCCGGTGATGCCGGGCTGTTGGCCCACCAGGTAGGCCACGACCTCCCGTCCGGTCTCGCGGTCCTTCTCGAATACCACGACCGTGTCCGCGGGCAGGCCCTTCGGGTACTTGTCGCGCAGTAGAGCCTCGGACGCGGCCTGATCGCGCACGATCTTGAGCTCGAGGAGGCCCGTCACCTCCAGGATGTCGCGCGCGCGCTCACGGTCGACCTCGCCGCCGGGGATCTGCACCAACACGCGGTCGGTGCCCTGCCGCGTCACCACCGACTCGGCGATGCCCTTGGCCGGGTCCGACACGCGGTTGCGAATCACCTCGAGCACCTGCCGCATGGCGCGTTCGCGCACCTCGCGCTGCCAGTCGCTCGTGAGCTCCCAGACGACCGACGTGTCGGTGCGGGACACCTCGGTGAGCACATCGGTGTCGTCGACGGCTCGGAGCACCTGCTCGAGTTCGCCCGCTCCAGCCCCGCTGAGGAGCAGCTGCGTGCTCTCCACCGCGAAGGTCGGCCCGAATACCTTGTCCTCCTCGAGCTGCTCCTCCAGGCTCCCCTTCAGGAAAGTGAGCTCCTGCTCGATGGCCTTTTCGAGCTTCACACCGATCACCCAGTGGATGCCGCCCCGCAGGTCGAGCCCGAGGCGCAGTCCCTGGTCCGGAAGGACCGCGCTCGAGATACGCGCCGGCTCGGGAGCGAAATTGCTGACGGCGAAGAACGAGATGAGCACCACCAGGGAGCCCACCAGGATCGTCCGCGCACGAAGACTCACGACTCGTCGCCCCCCTTGGCCTTGCTGACACTCTCGATGCGGGAGCGGGAGACCTTCACTCGCACGCGCTCACCTTTCAGCGCGGCGATTTCCACCGTGAGCACGTCGTCGGTGACGCCCGTGATCTTGCCGTGGATGCCGCCGGAGGTGACCACCTGGTCGCCCCGTTCGATCCCCTCCAGCAGCTTCTCGTGCTCCTTC
>CAXMOD010000168.1:0-12053 GCA_964194905.1 uncultured Desulfobacterales bacterium
CAGGAACGGCCGCCACTCACGGTAGCGAACGCTGGAAAACATCAGGTTCATCAGCGGCGTCCAACGGGGACGCCCGGGCACCCGCTTCAGGCGCAGGCCCGCCTGGCCCGGCGTGCGCCCACCCTTGCGCCGATTGCAGTCCACGCAGCTGCACACCACGTTCTCCCAGTTGCTGCGCCCGCCGAGCGCCCGCGGCACCACGTGGTCGAGATTCAGCTCGGAGCGGCGCGGCTGCACCCCGCAGTACTGACACATGAAGTCGTCGCGGGCGAAGATGTTGATGCGGCTGAAACGTACGTGACGCTTGGGCACCCGGTCGAAGCTGAGCAGGACGATGACGCGCGGAATCCGCATTCGCCCTCCTGGCGTTCCGATGCTCTCGTCGCCCAGGGCCACGGCCAGAGCCTGCCAGCTCTCGAAGTCGAAGGTCTGGTACTGCTCGTCCACCGCCCGCGCGATGCCCTGGTAGATCAGCGCGAAGGCCCGCCGCACGCTGGTGACGTGGATCGGCAGGTAGGATCGATTGAGTACGAGGACGCTCGAGCTCAGCACGGCGGGAGGATAACCCGAGCCACGCGGGGGGATCAATCCGAGCGCAGAATCCCCACCAGCGCGCATTCCACGTCAGCCTCGTCGCCGTCGAGAAGGGTGCGCACGTCCAGCAGCAGTGCGTCCTCGTGGATCCGGCCCAGCACCGGCACCTCGGCGTCGCGCAGCGCGCCGGCCAGCGCGTCCGGTCCCAGCGGCGCGCGCACCGCAACGGCCCACGAGGGCAGCTCGAGCCCCGGGAGCGAGCCGCCGCCCACGGCCGAGCGCTCGGCCTCGACCCCTACGGACGCAGCGTTGCCGAGCGCCTCCGCGAGCCGACCCGCAAGCTTCTCGGCACGCCCGCGCAACGCTTCAGGCGAAGCCGCCAGCTGCTTCAAGGTCGGGATTTCGTCGGCCCCCGCGCCCGAGAGCAGCGCGTACAGCGTGGCGTCGAGGGCAGCCAGGCCGAGCTTGTCGAGACGCAGGGCGCGGGCCAGCGGGCTCCGCTTCATGGTCGCCACCATCTCGCGACGCCCCAGCGCGATGCCCGCCTGCGGACCCCCGAGCAGCTTGTCGCCGGAAAAGCAGACGAGGTCGGCCCCCAGGCGCAGCCGCGCCGGGGCCAGGCTCTCCGGGGGAAGCCCTATGCCTGGGACGGCGACGAGCGTCCCGCTCCCCAGATCCTCGACGAGCGGCAGCTCGTGGGCCCGGGCGATCCGAGCCAGGGTCTCGATGCCCACCTCGGCCACGAAACCGCTCTGCTCGAAGTTGCTGCGGTGCACCTTCAGCAGCAGGGCGGTCTCCGGGCCGATGGCCTCCTCGTAGTCGCGGGGGTGGGTGCGGTTCGTGGTGCCCACCTCGACCAGGCGCACCCCCGCGCGCTCGAGAATCTCGGGCACGCGGAACGAGCCGCCGATTTCGACCAGCTCCCCGCGCGAGACGATCACTTCGCGACCGCGGGCCAGGCTGTCGAGCGCCAGCAGCAGCGCCGCGGCATTGTTGTTGACCGCGAGGGCCGCCTCGGCGCCGGAGAGCAGCACCAGCTTCTCGGCCACGGCGGCCTGACGGTCGCCGCGGGCGCCGTCGCCCAGATCGAGTTCCAGATCGCTGTAGGACGCCGCCACCTGGGCCACCGCCCGCGCCGCCCGCGGACCCAGTACCGCCCGGCCGAGATTCGTGTGCAGGACCACTCCGGTGGCATTCACCACCCGACCCGGGCGCGAGCGCGCCAGGCCCCTGGCGTGGCCCAGCGCCAGGTCCGGAAGGGTCTCCGGGTCCGCCGCTTCGCCGTCCGCGATGTGCCCGCGGGCCTCCGCAATGGCCCGGCGAGCGCCCTCGGCGCGCGCCCAGGCGGGCAAATCCGGGGCCCGTTTCGCGAGGTGATCCGCGAGTTTGCCCACCTGCGGCAGCGTGGCTCGGGGATCTCGCTTGACCTCGCCCATCGAATCGACCACCGTACGTGGAAGGTTTGTGCGGTTCGGCAGCCCAGCGAGCTGGACGGGAGACGGGGAGGTCGCCCGGGGGGCACGCGGTGAGCAGGCCGGCCGTCACGGTAGGTTGAGTTACTGTGCGAGTCAACGCTTTAGCCTTTGAATCCGGGAGCTTAGAGAGAGCTTCCCGTCCGCCCGGAGCAGCCCTCGGCGCTCCGGGATCCCCGTCCCCCGCCTCCCCGGCTCTCGGGGCGTCCTAGCGCCCCAGCCACCCTCGAAGGTGAGCGCCGACCCGCCAAGGCGGGGACAATGCAAAACGAAATCGTGGTGAACGCCACGCCGGGCGAGACCCGCGTGGCGATCGTTGAGAAGGGCACATTCGTCGAGTTCCACCTCGAGCGCGCCAGCGAGCGCAGCGTGGTGGGAAGCGTCATCAAGGGCCGCGTGACCCGGGTACTGCCCGGGATGCAGGCCGCGTTCGTGGACATCGGTCTGGAGAAGGCGGCCTTCCTGTACGTCGGCGACTACCTGCCGGACAAGGGCTCGGCCGAGGCCGACGACGACGAGGACAACCCGCGGCCGCGCCGCCGCCGAGGGCGCAACGGCGGCCGCCAGGCACCGCCCAAGATCGAGACCCTCCTCCAGGAAGGGCAGGAGGTGGTGGTGCAGGTGGCCAAGGAGCCGATCGGCACCAAGGGTGCGCGCATCACCTCCCACATCTCCATCGCCGGGCGGCACCTGGTGCTGACTCCCTGGTCGTCGCGCGTGGGCGTCTCGCGGCGCATCGACTCGGACCGCGAGCGGCGCCGCCTGCGCGACGTAGTGGACCGGCTCAAGCCCGACGACGTGGGTTTCATCATTCGCACCGCCGGCGAGAGCGTGAAGGAGTCCGATCTCGAGGCGGACGTGAAGTACCTCTCGGAGACCTGGCAGGAGATCCAGACCCAGAAGAACAGCGGACGCGCTCCCCAGGTGCTCTACCGCGAGCCAGACCTGCCCATGCGCATCATCCGCGACGTGGCGGGGGGCAGCACCCAGCGCGTGGTCATCGACGACGCCGAGACCCACGCCGCGATGCACCGTTTCGTGGACCACTTCATGGTGAACCCTCCGCGCATCGAGCGCTACGAGGGGGCGGAGCCGATCTTCGATCACTTCGGCCTCGAGGCCCAGGTGGACCGGAACGTGGGCCGCAAGGTGTGGCTCAAGAGCGGTGGCTACCTGATCGTGGACCAGAGCGAAGCGCTCACGGCCATCGACGTGAACACCGGCCGCTACGTGGGCAAGCGCGACCTCGAAGAGACGGTCCTGAAGACCAACCTCGAGGCGGTGCGCGAGGCGGTGCACCAGCTGCGCTTCCGCAACATCGGCGGCCTCATCATCCTCGACCTGATCGACATGGAGGACGGCGGCAACCGCGACAAGGTCTACCGCGCGCTCCAGGAGGTGCTGCGCGGCGACAAGGCGCGGACCAACGTGCTGAAGATCTCGGAGCTGGGCCTCGTGGAGATGACGCGCAAGCGCACTCGCGAGAGCCTGGTGCAGAATCTGTGCGAGCCCTGCGACTACTGCGGCGGCAAGGGCTACGTGCTCTCGGCCGAGAGCGTGGCCTTCAAGGTGCTGCGCGAGATCCGCAAGGACCTGACGCGGCTGCGTGCCCGCAAGGTGGCGGTGGCGGTCTCGCGACGCGTGGGTGAGCTCTTGCTGGGGCGCGACCGTCCCGCGCTGGAAGCTCTGGAGGCCGAGCTGGGGCGTGAGATCGAGATCCTGGTGCGGCCCCACCTGCATCTGGAGCAGTTCGAGGTGCGCTCGGAGCAGCCGGGCGAGGCGGTGGAGTTCCTGCCCGCCTGGCTGGCGGCCGGTGCCGAGGCGGCCGCGCCCGAGACGGCGGACGACGAGGAGGAGGCCGAGGAAGAGCAGGCGCCCGAGGTGGCGGCCGATGGCCTGGAGGTGGCCGTGGAGCAGCCCGAGGCGACGGTCGAGGTGGCCGCGGAGCCGCCCGAGGCGACCCCCGAGCCGGAGACGGAAGTGCCGGAGGATGCACGCGAGGTGGGCGCCGAGGCCGCCGAGCCCCTCCCCGCCCAGACGCTTGACTCCGAAAGGGAATCCCGGATACTGCCGACCTCCGAGACGGCCCTTCAGCAGGCCTCCGAGACGCCCGAAAGCAAGCCTGAGGAATCGTGATGTACGCGGTCGTCCGCACCGGTGGAAAGCAGGTCCGGGTCGAGCCCGGAAAGAGTGTCCGGGTCGAGAAGCTGCCCGGCGAGGTGGGCTCCCAGGTGGAGCTCGCCGACGTGCTGCTGGTGGGCGGCGAGGGCACCACGCGCGTGGGAACCCCCGTGGTGGAGGGTGCCAAGGTGGTCGGCACCATCACCGAACAGGGCCGCCACGACAAGATCGTGGTGTTCAAGCTGAAGCGGCGCAAGAACTACCGCCGCAAGCAGGGCCACCGCCAGGCGTACACCGAGATCCGCGTCGACGAGATCGCGGGTTAGAGGTTCGAGATGGCGCACAAAAAGGGACAGGGCAGCTCGCGCAACGGCCGCGACAGCAATTCGCAGCGCCGCGGCATGAAGAAGTTCGGCGGCGAAACCGTGCGCGCCGGCAACATCCTCGTGCGCCAGGTCGGAACCCGGGTCCACCCCGGCCGCAACGTCGGCTGCGGCCGGGACTACACGCTCTTCGCACTCTGCGACGGCGTGGTGAACTACGGCCGCTCCAGGGGCCGCGTCGTCGCCAGCGTCGAGCCGCCGGCCTAGGAGAGGACCGCGGCGCGACGACCCTCCTGCGTCTGCGCTGCGGACGTGTGAGATGCGTAAAACCAGTGACACCTTTCTCGACGAGATCACCCTGGCGGTGCAAGCCGGCCGGGGCGGTGACGGTCGAGTCTCGTTCCGACACGAGAAGTTCGCGCCGCGCGGCGGCCCCGACGGCGGCGATGGCGGCCGCGGCGGCAACGTGGTGCTGGAAGCCGACTCGGGTCTCGCCACCCTGATCGACTTCCGCCTGCGGAAGAAAACCCGCGCGCCCTCGGGCGATCCCGGCCAGGGCTCGCGCAAGGACGGGCGCGGCGGCGAAGACGTGGTGCTCCGGGTGCCCGTGGGAACGATGGTCTTCGACGAGCAGGGCGAGCTGATCGCCGACCTGTCGGAGCCCGGCGCCCGCTTCGTGGCAGCGCGCGGGGGTCGGGGCGGCCGCGGCAACGCCAACTTCAAGACGTCCACTCGCCAGGCCCCGGACTTCGCCACGCCCGCCCGCAGCGGCGAGCGGCGCAGCCTGCGCCTCGAGCTGAAGCTCCTGGCGGACGTGGGACTCGTGGGCCTGCCCAACGCGGGCAAGTCCACCCTGATCCGTCGGCTCTCGGCCGCCCGCCCGCGCGTGGGCGCCTATCCCTTCACGACCCTGGTGCCCTCGCTCGGCGTGGTGGAGCTGGACGACCGCCGCTTCGTGGTGGCCGACATCCCCGGACTCATCGAGGGCGCCAGCGACGGCGCCGGCCTCGGCGACCGCTTCCTCCGCCACGTGGAGCGCACGCGCGTGCTGGTGCATCTGCTCGACGTAGGGCGCATGGAACTGGAGGCCGGCGATCCGTGCGCGGACTACGCCACGGTGCGTGCCGAGCTGGGCGCGTACGATCTCTCGCTGCTCGAGCGCCCCGAGATCGTGGTGCTCTCCAAGGTGGACCTGGTAGCCAACCGCGAGAAGCTCGCTCCGCTCGAGAAGCAGTTCCGCGCCGAGGGACGCGAGGTGGTGCTCGTCTCCGGAGCCACCGGCGAGGGCGCAGCGGAGCTGACGCAGCGCATGCTCCACGCGATGGACCGCGCCGACGCGGAAGCCGCTGCCGCCGGAGCCACGGCATGAGCGGCGCCCGGGCAGCCGCGCGCCGCGCCCGGCGCATCGTCGTCAAGGTTGGGAGCAGCGTTCTCAGCGACACGGGCCACGTGCGCTCGCGCGCCTTCACGGACCTGACACGACAGGTCGCAGCGCTGGTGGGGGAAGGCCGTCAGGTGGTGCTGGTCTCGTCGGGCGCCATCGCCCTCGGCAGTCGCTCCTTCGGCTGGGAGCGGCCCGGCCACTCCATCCCCGAGCTGCAGGCGGCCGCGGCGGTCGGGCAGATCGAGCTGGTGCAGACCTGGCGACGCCGCTTCTCTCGTCACCAGCTCCGCACCGCGCAGGTGTTGGTGACGCGCACCGGGCTCGAGGACCGCGAGCGCTACCTGAACGCGCGCAACACTCTGCTGGCGCTCCTCAAGCTGGGCGCGGTGCCCATCGTGAACGAGAACGACACGGTCGCGACCGACGAAATCCGCTTCGGGGACAACGACAACCTCTCCGCCACCGTGGTCAACCTGGTCGACGCAGACCTGCTGGTGCTGCTGACCGACGTGGACGGCCTGCACACCGAGGAGCCGCAGCCCGGCCGACCCAAACCCCCGCTCTTCGACGTGGTGGACACGATCGACGCCGCGGTGACGCAGGCCGCCGGCGGCTCGGACCACGCCTTCGGCCGTGGTGGCATGATCACCAAGCTGGAGGCCGCGCGCAGCGCGGGCCGTGCGGGTGCAACCACCGCCGTGTGCAACGGACGCCGCCGCGACACGCTGCTGCGGGTCGCCGCGGGCGAAGACGAGGGCACCCTGTTCGCCGCCGGCGCACGCCTGCGCAGCCGCAAGCACTGGCTCGCCTTCGTGTCGCGTCCGCGCGGGCTACTCGTGGTCGATGGGGGCGCGGCGCGCGCCCTGGTCGAGAAGGGTCGGAGCCTCCTGCCCGCGGGCATCGCGAGGGTGGAAGGGCGCTTCCGCGTCGGCGACGCGGTGGCGTGCGCAGACGAGAAGGGCCGCGAGCTGGCGCGCGGCCTGGTGGCCTACTCGTCCGAAGAGGTGGATCGCATCAAGGGGCTCTCCACGCGCAAGATCGCGCAGGTGCTAGGCTATTCGAACGGTGACGCGGTCATCCACCGTGACCGTCTGGTGTTGATCGACTGATGACGGACCTCAACCGGAAAATCGAAGCGCAGATCGAAGAGCTGGGGCGTCGCGCCCGCGAGGCCGGCCACGACCTGAGCGCGCTCACCTCACGCGACAAGGAAGCGTGGCTGCAGCGCTGCGCCGAGCAGCTCGCGACGGACCGGGAGTCCATCTTCGCCGCCAACCGCCTCGACCTCGACGCCGCCCGCGAGAAGGGGCTCGCCGAGCCCATGGTGAAGCGCCTCGATCTGGCGGAGAAATGGGACGACATGCTGGCAGGCCTGCACGAGGTCGCGGCGCTGCCCGATCCCATCGGCGAGATCACCGGCATGCGTGTGCGCCCCAGCGGCGTTCGCGTGGGCCGCATGCGCATTCCGCTGGGCGTGATCGGCATCATCTACGAGTCGCGCCCGAACGTGACGGTGGACGCCGCGGCGCTGTGCGTGAAGGCGGGCAACGCGGTCATCCTTCGCGGGGGCTCCGAGGCGTTTCACAGCAACACCGCCCTGGCGGACTCGCTGCGCGTCGCCGCCCAGGACACGCTGGTGCCCGCCGACGCCGTGCAGTTCGTGCCCACCACGGATCGGGCCGCCGTCGACGCATTGCTGAAGCAAGACGCGTACATCGACCTCCTCATCCCGCGCGGCGGCTCCGAGCTGATCCGCAAGGTCTGCGCCGAGTCGAGCATTCCCGTGGTGAAACACGATGCCGGCGTCTGCCACATCTACCTGGACGAGAGTGCCGAGCCCGAGATGGCCAAGGCCGTGGTGCGCGATTCGAAGATCCGCCAGATGGCGGTGTGCAACGGCGTGGAGACCTTGTTGGTGCACCCCGAAGCCGCGTGCACGCTGCTTTCCGAGGTGCTGAAGGCGTTGCACGAGGAGGGCGTCGAGATCCGCGGCGACGAGCGCACGCGCGAGGTATTCGCCGAGGCGGTACCCGCCACCGAGGAGGATTGGGCCGAGGAGTACCTGGGCCCCGTCCTGGCGGTGCGCGTCGTGGACGGCCTCGACGCCGCCATCGAGCACATCCGCAAGTACGGCTCCGACCACACCGATGTCATCCTCACGCGCGACTACCACAACGCGCAACGGTTCCTGCGCTGCCTGGATTCTTGCGTGGTGGGCGTCAACTGCAGCACCGCGTTCGCGGACGGCTATCGCCTGGGCCTGGGCGCGGAGATCGGCATCTCCACGTCGCGCCTGCACTGGTACGGGCCCATGGGCCTGGAAGGGCTCACGACGCAGAAGTTCGTCCTCTACGGGGACGGCCAGCTCCGCGAATGAACGAGCCGCGGGCACGCGTCGGCATCTTCGGCGGGACGTTCAACCCCATCCACCTCGGCCACTTGCGTGCGGCCGAAGAGGCCGCCGAGGCCCTCGATCTGGCGCGCGTGCGGTTCGTCCCGAGCGCGCGTCCTCCCCACAAGGACGCGTCGGAGGAAGAGCTGGCGTCGCCCGAGCAGCGCCTGGCCTGGGTGCGCCTGGCAGTGGAGGGGAACCCGCGTTTCGACGTCGATCCGATCGAGGTGGAGCGCGACGGCCCCTCCTGGCTGGTGGAGACGCTGCCCGCGCTGCGCGAGCGCCTCGGACCGCTGTGTTTCCTGCTGGGCCGCGACGCCTTCATGGAGATGGCGACCTGGCGTGAGCCGCGCCGGCTCCTGGAGCTGGCGGACTTCGCGGTACTCTCGCGCCCGCCGGTGCGCGCCGAGTCGCTGCGCTCCTGGCTGCCGCCCGCGCTGGCGGACGACGTGGAGCTGGCCGCCGATGGGCGCTCCGCGCGCCACCGCAGCGCCGGAACGCGCATCCAGCTGGTCGAGATCACCGCCCTCGACATCTCGGCGTCGGACGTGCGGGCGCGGCTGCGCAAGGGACTCTCTGTGCGCTATCTCCTGCCCGATTCGGTTGGCGAGGCAATCGTCGCTTCGGGCGCCTACCGGGAACGCGGGTGACGGAGCCGTTGGATCAATTGGAGCAGGTGCAGCGCATCGCGGGAGCGATCCTGGACAAGAAGGGCGAAGAAGTGGTGGCCCTCGACGTGCGAGAGCTGGTCTCGTTCGCGGACAGCTTCGTCCTGGCCACGGGCACCTCGGACCGCCACGTAAAGACGCTCTCGGACGCCGTCACCGAGCTCGGCCGCGAGCTCGGCCTCGAGTCTCACGGCCGCGAGGGCTACGCCGACGGCCGCTGGGTGCTCATCGACCTGGGCGACGTCATCGTGCATCTCTTCCAGCAAGAAGTTCGGGAACATTACGACCTGGAGCGGCTCTGGGGCGACGCGCCCGCGCTGGCCGTCGGCGAGTGAAGCGGCTCCTGCCGCTCGTGGTGCTACTCGTGGCCGCCACCGCCACGGCACAACCCGAGACGGTGGAGGCGCCCCTGCCGCAGGCCGTGCCCGTCGTCGCCGACACGCCGGCCTGGGAGCGCACCCTCGAGCGGGTGGTTCCGGCCGTGGTGGTGCTGCGCATCTCCTCGACGCGCCCCTTCGACACCCAGACGACGGGAGCCTCCACAGCCACGGGCTTCGTGGTGGACGCGGAGAAAGGCATCATCCTCACCAACCGTCACGTGGTGACGCCGGGACCCGTGGTGGCCGAGGCGGTGTTCCAGAACCACGAAGAGGTGGACGTGTACCCGGTCTACCGCGACCCGGTGCACGACTTCGGATTCTTCCGCTACGACCCCTCGAAGGTTCGCTTCATGAAGCGCGCGGAGCTGAAGCTCGCGCCCCACCGCGCGCGGGTGGGCGCCGAGATCCGTGTAGTGGGCAACGACGCCGGCGAAAAGCTCTCCATCCTGGCGGGGACCCTCGCGCGGCTCGACCGCGACGCCCCCGAGTACGGGCGCGGCCGCTACAACGACTGGAACACCTTCTACTACCAGGCCGCTTCCAACACCTCGGGCGGCTCGTCGGGTTCACCGGTGGTCGATCGCAGCGGGGCCGTGATCGCGCTCAACGCGGGCGGCAAGCGCACGGCCGCGTCGAGCTACTACCTGCCGCTGGATCGGGTCGTGCGCGCCCTCGAGTACGTGCGCCGTGGCGAGACGGTTCCGCGCGGAACGCTCCAGACCGTCTTCGTGCACCAGCCCTTCGACGAGGTGCGCCGCCTCGGGTTGCGCCCGGAGACCGAGCACGCGGTGCGCGCCGGAGATCCCGCCGCGATCGGCATGCTCACCGTTGCCGACGTGGTGCCCGGTGGCCCGGGCGACGGTGTGCTGCAGTCGGGCGACGTGCTGGTGCGCGTAGAGGGGACGCTCGGCACGCGTTTCCTCCCGCTCGAGGCCGCTCTCGACGATCGTGTGGGCGGCGCAGTGGCCGTCGAGATCGAGCGCGGCGGCGAACCGCTTTCCGTGACGCTCCCGGTGGGCGACCTGCACGCCATCACCCCGAAGCAGTATCTCGAGGTGGGCGGCACCGTCCTGAATCCCCTCTCCTACCAGCAGGCGCGAAACTACGGCCTCCCGGTGCAGGGCGTCTACGTCGCGGCCGCCGGCTACATGCTGCGCCGCGCCGGCATCCCGTCGCGCTCGATCATCACCGAGGTGGGCGGCACGCCGACCCCGACGCTGCGCGACATGCACGACGCCTTCGCCGCGCTACCCGATGGTGCGACCGCACCGGTGCGCTACTTCCGCGTACAGATCCCCAATAACAGAGCCGTGGCGGTCGTGACCATGGACCGGCTCTGGCACCCCATGAACCTGTGCACGCGCGACGATGAGACGGGCTACTGGCCCTGCGTGGGCGCGCCGCCGCCGCCGCCGCCCGGGCCGGTGAAGATCTCCTCCACCACGTTCCGCGACACGGGCGACGGGCGCACGCGCAAGGTGGCGCGCTCTCTGGCACAGGTACGCTTCACACTCCCCTACCGGGTGGACGGCGCCTACGGCGACACGTTCGTGGGCTCCGCCCTGGTGGTGGACGCGGAGCGTGGCCTCGTCGTCGTGGATCGCGACACCGTTCCCGTGGCCCTGGGCAACGCCACCGTCACCTTCGCCGGCTCCGTGGAAGTTCCCGCGGAGGTGGTCTACCTGCACCCGGAGCACAACCTCGCCGTGATCCGCTACGACCCGGCACGCCTCGGCGAGACGCCGGTGCGCAACGCCGAGCTGGAGGAACGCCGCCTCGAGGCCGGCGACGAGCTCTGGCTGGTGGGCATGACCGAGTCCCAGCAGATCGTGTCGGAGAAGGTGCAGGTCTCGCGCGTGGAGACGGGCTCCCTTCCCACCACCGCGCCGCCCCGCTTCCGCGAGACGAACGTGGAGCTGGTGACGCTCTCACGCGCGTCCTCCACCGTGGGAGGCGTGCTCGTCGACAAGGGCGGCCGCGTGGTAGCCCTCTGGGCATCGTTCGCCGCCCAGGGGCGCGACCGCCCGCGCGCATTCTTCGCCGGCATCCCCGCCGCCCTGCTCGCAGACATCGTGACGCCGCTGCGCGAAGGCCGCCCCGTCGAGTGGCGCTCCATCGGCGCCGAGCTCCAGCCCATCTCGCTGGCCGAGGCGCGCAGCCGCGGCCTCTCCGAGACGGCCGCGCGCATCCTCGAGGAGCACGACTCCGGCCAACGCCGCGTGCTCTCCGTGCGCCTGCTGGCCGCGGACGTGGCGGCCGCCCACTTGCTGCGGGAAGGCGACCTCATCCTCGCCATCGACGGCGACCCGGTGACTCGTGTTCGCGAGGTGGAGCGCGCCGCGCAGCGCGCCGAGCGCGTACGCCTGCGCCTCCTGCGCGACGGCGACGAGCTGGACGTGGACGTGCCCACCCAGACGCTCTCGGGGCGCGGCACCGACCGCGCTGTGCTCTGGGCGGGTGCGCTGCTGCAGCGGCCCCACCGCGCGATCGCCGCGCAGCGCGGTCTGCCGCGGGAGGGGCTCTACGTCGCGTGGTACGCCTGGGGTTCGCCGGCCCACCGCTACGGGCTCGGCGCCACGCGCCGAATCGAGGCCGTGGACGGCAAGCCGACGCCGGACCTCGACGCCTTCCTCGCCGCCGCGAACGGCAAAGGCGATCGCGCCCCGGTGCGCCTGCGCACCGTCGACCTGGAGGGCAAGCCCGACGTGATCACGCTGAAGCTCGACGAGCGCTATTGGCCCGTGACCGAGCTGCGCCGCAACGGGGGCGGCTGGGAGCG
>CAXMOD010000169.1:0-2662 GCA_964194905.1 uncultured Desulfobacterales bacterium
ACCTCGTCGTAGTCGATCTGCTCGTCGCCCCGGCGCACGCCGTACGGGACCACCTTGTAGAGCTTGCCCGAGAAGTTCACCGGGCTTCCGTGGGTCAGGTGACCGCCGTGGTCGAGGTTCATGGCCAGGATGGTGTCGCCCACGTCGAGTGCCGCGCGGTAGGCAGCCTCGTTGGCCTGGGATCCGGAGTGGGGCTGCACGTTGGCGTGGTCCGCCCCAAAGAGCGCCTTGGCGCGCTCCCGCGCGAGCTCTTCCACCTCGTCGAGCACTTCGCAGCCGCCGTAGTAGCGCTTCCCCGGGTAGCCTTCCGCGTACTTGTTCGTCGCCACGGAGCCCACCGCCTCGAGCACCGCCTCCGACACGAAGTTCTCCGAGGCGATCAGCTCCAGGTTCAGCGCCTGGCGGCGCGCCTCGCGGCGCAGCACGTCGGCGACCTGCGGATCCACCTCTGCCAGCGGCGCCTCCCTCGCGGAGAGCCGGGTAGCCGAGTCGATCTTCTGCACGCGGGCCACGTGCCTGCCGGCCTCGAAGTCCGTCTCTAGCCAACGCTCGACGATGGACCACGCACTCTCCGCATCCATGCGATCCGCGGCCAGTGCCAGCACGTTGGCGTCGTTGTGGCGACGCGACATCTCGGCCGCCTCTAGGTCGAGGGCCAGCGCCGCGCGCACGCGCGGGAACCGGTTGGCCGTGTAGGTGACGCCGAGCCCGCTGCCGCAGATGACGATGCCTCGCGACGCGCGCCCCTCGGAGACCTCGCGCACGGCCGGCGCCACGAAGTCCGGGTAGTCGACCGAGTCTTCGCTGTCGGTCCCGAAGTCGCGCACTTCGAAACCGCGCTCTTCGAGACGTCGGCGCAGCTCGCTCTTGAGCTTGAAACCCCGGTGATCGTTGGCCATGACGATGGCTTCGGGCATGTCTCTCCTCGGCTCCTCTTCTCGACCTGTCTAGCTTCCATCCCACGCGCGCAGAACCAGCGCCGCGTTGGTTCCGCCGAATCCGAATGAGTTGTTCACGGCCACGCGCACGCGGGCCTCGCGGGCCTTTCCGGCCACGTGGTTCAGCGGGCACTCCGGGTCCGGGTCCTCCAGGTTGATCGTCGGCGGGATCAGGCCGGTCTCCATTGCGCGCACGCAGAAGATCGCCTCCACCGCCCCGGCTGCGCCCAGCAGGTGACCCGTCATGGACTTGGTGGCCGAGACTGGCAGCGCCTCGGTGTACTCGCCGAAGACGGCGCGAATCGCGGTCGCTTCGACGGGGTCGCCGGACGGCGTGCTGGTGGCGTGGGCATTCACGTAGTCCACCTCGGCGGGAGCGACCCCGGCGTCGGCGAGCGCGGCCTGCAGGCAGCGCCGGGCGCCGTCGCCCGTGGGATCGGGCAGCGTGAGGTGGGCGGCGTCGGCGCTGGCACCGTAGCCGGCTACCTCCGCGCGAATGCGCGCGCCGCGCGCCTGGGCGTGGGCCAGCGACTCGAGCAGCAGTACCCCGGCGCCCTCGCCCATCACGAAGCCGTCGCGGCCCCGGTCGAAGGGACGGCTGGCTCGCTCGGGCTCGTCGTTGCGCGTGGAGAGCGCCTTCATGGCGGCGAACCCCGCGACACTCAGGTCCGTGACCGGCGCCTCGGCCCCGCCCGCCAGCATGGCGTCGGCGTCGCCGCGCTCGATCATGCGCGCTGCCTCACCGATGCCGTGGCTGGCCGTGGCGCACGCGCTGACGTGGCAGAGGTTGGGGCCGCGCAAGCCGTGCCGCATGGAGATCAGCCCCGATGCGATGTTCCCGATGACCATGGGGATCAGGAACGGAGTCACCCGGCGCGGGCCGCGTTCCATCAGCACCCGGTCGTACTGCGAGAGGGTCTGGATTCCGCCGATGCCGGTGCCGACGGCGACCCCCACGCGATCGAGGTCCACCGCGTCGGCGGACCAGGCCGCGTCGTCGAGCGCCGCGCGCGCGGCTGCCAGCGCGTAGGCGGCGAACGGGTCGAGCCGGCGCACCTCGCGAGGCGGCATGTCGTCCAGGTCCGGCTCGCCCGGCAGCTGGCCCGCGATGCGCGAGGCGTGCCTTGCGGGATCGAAGCGCGTGATGGGACCGACCCCGGAACGCCCCTCGACGGCGCCGCTCCAGGTGGTCTCGAGGTCGCAGCCGAGCGGGGAGAGACACCCCATTCCGGTGATGACCACGCGCGTACGATCAGAGCCCGACACGCCTACTCGCCTCCGTTCGCCTTCTGCCGCAGGTAGTTGATGGCATCGCCGATGGTCTGGATCTGCTCGGCGTCGTCGTCCGGGATCTCCAGGTTGAACTCCTCTTCCATCGCCATCACCAGCTCGACGATGTCGAGGGAGTCTGCGCCCAGGTCGTCGATGAACGACGCCTCGGGAATCACCTCCTCCTTGGTGCAGCCCAGCTGGCCGACGATGAGTTCGGCTACGCGATCTTCCAGCCCCATCTTCGCTCCTTTGCACCCCGCGCTGCGCCAGCGCGCGGTGCCCTTTCACGAACTCCCGAGCGCGGCGAAATTCGCCGCACGGGTAATGTCGTCCAATCCGGCCAGATTCGCCCGCGCGAGGTCGCGCCGGATCCGGCCCACGAGCCCACACAGGACCTTGCCCGGACCCACTTCGAGCACGTGGGTCACGCCGAGGCCGGCGAGGCGTTCCAC
>CAXMOD010000170.1:0-23587 GCA_964194905.1 uncultured Desulfobacterales bacterium
CGCCGGCCCGAAGCCCGCGGCGCCGGCGGGTGCTGCACCGGGCGTCTACAAGCCCCATGGTCCCGGCGCTAGCGGCGCAGGTTGTATTTCAGGATGCACCAGAGCGCGCGCACTCCGTCGCGCCAGCCGATCTTCTTGCCCTCGCTGTAGGTGCGGCCGGCGTACGAGACGCCCACCTCGTAGATGGTGCAGCCGAGCCGCGCCACTTTGGCCGTGATCTCGGGCTCGAAGCCGAAGCGATCCTCCTCAATGGAGATCTGCTCCAGCACCTCCCGGCGGAAGAGCTTGTAGCAGACCTCCATGTCCGTGAGGTTGAGGTTGGTGAACATGTTGGAGAGGGTGGTGAGCCCGCGGTTCGCCAGGGAGTGCCAGAAATAGAGGACCCGGTGCACCTCGCCGCCGACGAAACGCGAGCCGTACACCACGTCCGCGTTGTTCTGGACGATCGGCTTCAGGAGCTTCGAAAACTCGGCCGGGTCGTACTCCAGGTCGGCGTCCTGCACCACGACCACGTCGCCGCTCGCCACCTCGAAGCCACTGCGCAGAGCGGCCCCCTTGCCCCGGTTGCGCTCGTGGAAGATCACGCGGTCCACGCGCGTCTCCAGGTGGTCGCGGATCAGCTCCCGGGTGCCGTCGGTCGAACCGTCGTCGACGAGGATCACCTCCGTCTTGACGGGAGCGGCGCCTATCGCGTCCACCACGGCCTCCAGCGTGCCTACCTCGTTGAAGCAGGGGATCACTACCGAGAGGGTGAGCGAGTCGATTTCGAGAGGCTTGCGTTCCATCAATTCCCCCGGATCCGCGTTCGCTGCCCGGCCCACTCCTTCTCGCGAAGACGGAACTTCTGGATCTTGCCGGTCGAGGTCTTGGGCAGGTCGCCGAACTCGATGGCCTTGGGGCACTTGAAGTGCGCCAGGTGGTCCCGGCAGAACTCGATGAGGTCTTCCTCGCTGACCTCGGCGCCCGGGCGCAGACTGACGAATGCCTTGGGCACCTCTCCCCACTTGTCGTGCGGTGTGGAAACCACCGCTACCTCCAACACGGCAGGGTGCTTCACCAGGGTGTGCTCCACTTCGATGGTGGAGATGTTCTCGCCACCGCTGATGATGATGTCCTTCTTGCGATCGCGCAGTTCGATGTAGCCGTCGGTGTGCATGACGCCGAGATCGCCCGAGTGGAACCAGCCACCGCGAAACGCTTCGGCGGTGGCGCTGGGGTCCTCAAAATAGCCCTTCATCACGTTGTTGCCCCGCATAACCACCTCGCCCATCGACTCGCCGTCCGCGGGCACGTCTTGCATGCGCTCGTCCACGACCCTCAGATGGGTGGCGATGTGGTAGGGAACGCCCTGGCGGGCCAGCTGCTGTGCCTGTTCCGCGACCGGCAGGTCCTCCCAGGCGGGCTGCATCTCGCAGTAGACGTGCGGCCCGTAGGTCTCGGTCAGTCCGTAGAGATGGGTGACGCGTACGCCCATCTGCGCCATGCGGGCGAGCAGCGTGGGCGACGGCGGCGCACCGCCGGTCGCCACACGCACGAGCGGGTCGAAGCGCACCCCCTGGGCATCCGGGTGCTCGGCCAGCATCAACAACACGGTGGGCGCACCATTGAAGTGGGTCACGCGTTCGGTGGGAATCAAGCGCAGCATCTCCGAAGGATCCACGGCGCGCAGCATGAGGTGGGTGCCCCCCACCGCACAGACCGCCCACGGAAAGCACCAGCCGTTGCAGTGGAAGAGCGGCAGGGTCCAGAGGAAGACAGAGTCGCGCCCCAGCCCGTGCACGATGATCTCGCCGAGCGTGTTGAGGTAGGCGCCGCGGTGGGTGTACATGACCCCCTTGGGCCGGCCGGTCGTGCCGGAGGTATAGTTGATCGACGTGAGGCGTTCCTCGTCATCGATGTCGCCGGCGATGGGCAACACGTCGGCGCCATCCAGGAAGGCCTCGTACGTGGGGCCGTCCAACGGCGTCCCGGTGACCCCGGCCACCGGGTCCTCCACATTCACGAGCTGCGCAGAGGCCATCGCGCCCTCGACGCCGCCGATCCGGTCCGCCAGCTCCGGATCCGCGAAGATCAACTTGGCGCCCGAGTGTCCCAGGATGTAGCCGACCTCGTCGGCGTTGAGGCGGGTATTGATGGCGACCAGGGTCGCGCGCACACGCAGCACGGCGAAGTGGGCCGCCAGCAGAGCGGGCACATTGGGGGTCAGGAACGCGACACGGTCCCCGGGCGCCACGCCCGCACGCACCAGCGCGCCCGCCAGGCGACCGATCTCCTCGGCGAAGCGCTCGTAGCTCCAGCGCTCGGCACCGTAGATCACCGCCGTCTTCTGGGGGAAGACGAGCAGCGTGCGTTCCAGGAGAGAGAGCGGAGAGAGCGGCGCGGAGTTGGCCGGGGGCGCGTCAGGCATGCTGCCGACGAGTATAAGCGGAGAAGTGAGAACGCGGAGCGGTCGCGGTTCGGGTGGACGGGGAGTCGGTGCCCCGGAACTTCCGGGGCCTCCTGCCGCAACCGCTCCGCGCATCACAAAGGTCCCCCCCGGAACCGAAGCCAGCGTGCCCCAGCTCCGGAGGCGGCGCTGTGCGCCCGGTCACCAAACCCACGAGATCGGAAGAGGTTGCGCGCCCGTGCGGGCGCACGAGCGGTTCTGCGAGGCGCACCCGGCCCGCAAGACACAAAACTCCCCGGGAGCAGCCTCGGGTCGAGGCCCAGGGCGGCTACGGCGTCCGCGCTCCCGGGGACGGCGACGCTGGGATCCGTGCGTCCCTGCTACACCGAGTCGATCAAGGCGATTCGGAAAGGCGTCAGGACGCCGTCACCTCACTCGCCGTAGTACATGAATGATCCACCGAATCACCTCCGTCTCGGCGTAGTTGTTTTCCAGCGGGGCCCAGACCCCGCTTCGGTTCCCGGGTGAAAGGCTGGTCGCCGATCCCATCCCCTCCGGGACGCCCCCACCGAGCAGCCCCTATGACCGGCCGGCGGTGGACTCGGGGGCGAGTGAGGCCCCCTTGACTCCGCACGGTATCGGAAGCCCGTCCCGCGAGCCAGCGCTCGGACGTCCGGTAGACTCCCGCCCCGTGTCGACCCCCGAACCCTCCCCGACCGCCACACTCCTGGTGTGCTGCCCCGATCGCCCCGGCCTGGTGGCCGCGCTGGCCCAGACGCTCTACGGCCACGGTGCCAACATCCTGGACGCGGACCAGCACACCGACCCGGCCGCCGGCATGTTCTTCCAGCGCATCCGCTTCGACCTCTCCGAGCTGCGCACCGACCGGGTGGCGCTGGAGGGTGCCATCGGCGAAGTGGCCGAGCGCTTCGCCATGGAATGGCGCCTGGCCCACGCCACACCCCGCAAGCGCGTGGCCGTTTTCGTCTCACGCTACGACCACTGCCTGTACGACCTGGTGCTGCGCCACCGCGCCGGCGAGCTCGACTGCGACATCGTCGCGGTGGTCAGCAACCATCCGGACCTCAAGCCCGTGGCCGACCAGTTCGGCATCGACTGCCACGTCTTCCCGATCACCCGGGACAACAAGCGCGAACAGGAACGGCGGGAAGACGCGCTGCTGCGGGAGCTGAGAGTCGACCTGGTGGTACTCGCCCGCTACATGCAGGTGCTGACCGCCGAGTTCGTTGAGGCGTGGCCGGCGCAGATCATCAACATCCACCACTCCTTCCTGCCCGCGTTCACGGGCGGGCGGCCCTACCACCAGGCGTACGAGCGGGGGGTGAAGCTCATCGGGGCCACGGCCCACTACGCCACCAGTGACCTGGACGAGGGCCCGATCATCGGGCAGGACGTCAGCCGCGCCTCGCACCGCGATTCCATAGAGGACCTGGTGCGCAAGGGCCGCGACCTGGAGAAGACCGTGTTGGCCCGCGCGGTGCGCTCGCATCTGGACGACCGCGTTCTCGTGTACGGCAACAAGACGGTCGTCTTCGACTAGGCGCCCTCGTGAGCAGTCGTGCCCTGATCTTCTTCTTGGTGCTCGCTGTCGCCGCATTCGCGGTCGCGACCACCTGGCTCGGCAACCGCATGAGCGACACCGCGAAGGGCGCCAGCGTGCTCGAGCCGCGCACCTTCGAGGGTGTGGACCTGGTCTTCGTCGGCACCGGTGGGAGCTACGCGAACCACCTGCGCCGCGGCCCCTCGCTGCTGCTCGGATCCGGCACCCACGTGGTGCTGGTGGATGCGGGGCGCAGCGTGGCCGAGGGACTGCGCGCGCTGGAGATCCCCCTCGACCAGCCGGTGGCGGTCTACCTGACCAGCCTCCTGCCCGAGAACCACGTGGGGCTCGACGACCTGATCTCGGCGGGCTGGATCGCCGGGCGGCGCGAGCCGCTGCGGGTGATCGGGCCGCCCGGTACCGCAGCCCTGGTCGACGGACTCCGCCAGGCCGGGGACGCCGGGCTGCGCGGCCAAGCCGACGCCTTCGGCCTGCCCCTGGGCGGTGCCGAGATCCGGGTCACCGAGCTGGACGGCGGGGAGGGCTTCGCGGAGGGCCCGCTCACAGTGCGCGCGACCGCCCTGCGAGGCGGACCGGTGCCCGCCCTCGCCTATCGCTTCGAGCAGGGGCGGGCGTCGATCGTGGCGGGCGGCGTGGCCTGGGACGGCGAGGCGCTGGTCGAGCTGGCCCGCGGCGCGCAGGTGATGCTGCACGAGGCGTTCTTCGACGAGTCGGTGGAGATGGCGATCGAGGCCGGAGCGCTCGAGCCCGAGCGCTTGCGCCGCGAAGCGTCCTTCCGCACGCCCCTCGGCACCGCGGGAGAACGGGCCAGGCAGGCGGGTGTGGGTAGCCTGGTCCTCCTGAGGCTGCGACCTCCGCCGCTGTTCGCGTTCCAGGCGCGCAACGCGGCCGGTGAGGCCTTTCGCGGCGCCATCCTCGTCCCCGACGACGGCGACGAGCTGACCCTTAGCCCCTGACCACCGCGGCCGTCGCACTCGCTGATCGCTCGCGCTCGGGCTCGCGGGCTACGTTCGCCTGCGGCTCACTGCGCGCAAACGGCCTAAGGGCCGTTCGCTTGCCAGACTCACCGCGGGCGTCGCACTTCGTCCGGGGCTCGCGGTCAGGCGCGGATGCCCTCGTCGTTGTCGGGCAGCGGGTCGCGGTTGGGCTCGCGGGGGCTCGGGTCGATTCCCTGACCCGGCGGCTCGGGACGGTCCTCGGGGTCACGCTCGCCGGTGAAGCGCCGCCGCTGCTCGACGAAGTAGCGCTCGCCCGGCGCCAGGGCGATCGCCTCCTCGATGGTGCGCAGCGCTGCGGCGGCGCTGCCCGCGGCGAACTGCGCCTCGGCCAGGGTGTCGAGCACATTGGGGTCGCGGTGCTCGGTCCCCTCGACGGCGCGTTCGGCCAACCGCACGGCGACCGCCAGGTCGTCCGGAGCGGCGCCCGGGTCGGTGGCGATCAGCCAGGCGAAGTTGTTCAAGACGAGTGCCGGTACCTCGTCCTGTTCGGCGAGGAGTCGCGCGTGGGGCGCCAGTGGACTTCCCTCGCGCAGTGCCAGCGTGACGACGGAAGACGAGGCCATGCCCAGCACGAGGAGCAGCGCCAGGTCCACCGCGCGCACGCCGAAGCCCACCGGGCGACCGGCCAGCGCAGGGGGCGCGAGGACGGCGCAGACGAGGGCTCCGCCCAGCAGGCCCCCGGTATGCGCCACCCCGGCCACCGCGGGGACCACAGCCGACAGGAGCAGGTCGCCTCCCACCGCAGCCAGCAGGAGGCCGCGCGGCACGCGCCAGGACGCGGGCAGCTGCTTCGCGCACCCGAGCTCCAACCACAGCAGCGCGCCGACGAGGCCGAATACGATCCCCGACGCGCCCACCGCCATCTCGTAGTCGAACAGCAGGCCGGCTCCCATGCCTGCCAGTCCGCCCACGCCCGCGACGAGACCGGTGCGCCAGGATCCCAGCACCCGCTCCACCAGCGCCCCGATCACGACCAGCCCGAAGGTGTTCAGCAGCAGATGGGCGGCGCCGCCGTGGATCAGATTCGCCGACACCAGGCGCCACGCCTCACCCGCGCGCACCAGCATCGTGCTGAAGTGCCCGGCCACGAAGATCCGCTCGTCGCCCACGATCCATCCGACCGCGTAGACCGCCAGGCACAGGATGGCCAGGAACGGCGCCACGCGCGGGCGCTGCGGCCGTGCGGCGCGCTTCTCGGTGGCCCACATGCGGTCCAGCTGCTCTCGCCCGCCCGGAAGGCCCTCGATGCGCTCCATCAGCTCGCGCGCGAGCTGGTCGGGCCCGCTCGGGTCATCGAACCAGCCGCGCGGGTACGCGTAGACCGAGCGGCGGCTCGCCAGACGCAGGCCGCGCGAGGTGACCGTGTGATGGGTGATGTCGGCGTACGGCGTGAACGCCTCGCCGAGGAAACCGGGGGAGCGCGGATGGCGCAGGCCGCTCTCGTGGAGAGTGATCGCACCGCGTCCGCCGCGCAGGGCGAACACGCGCGGAAATCCGGCGCCGGTCGGGGAACTCACCCCGTCAATCTAGCCGTCGGTGACTAACTGCGCCGGGGAACGAGCAGCGTGGGGAATACGCGCGTGTAGGTCAGGTAGACCAGCACGAACGCGCCCAGGAAGCCCGCGGCGATGGCGATCTGGAGCGGCCCCAGCCAGGACCAGCCGTCCTGGGGAAGGATCGAGGGCCACACCAGCACGTTGCGTTCGAGCCAGAAGCCGAGCAGCACGATCGCGGACACGCTTCCCAGGATGACGGGCGTCTTCTTGGGGCGCTGCCCCAGGAGCACCCAGAATGGAATGATCCAGTTGCACAGCCACACGAAGAGCGTGAGCTTCGAGTACGGCTCGCTCAGGCGGTACCAGGCGAAGTCCCAGGTGTCCTGGAAGAACTGGGAGCCGAGGCGCGCCTTCAGGTAGCCCGTCTCCTCCGGGAGGTTTCCGTACCAGATCACCAGGTACTGGGCGAAGAACAGGTACATCCAGAAGATGGAGAAGGCGAAGATCATCTTGCCCAGGTCGTGCATGCGCTCGGTCGTGATCTCGCCCTCGAGACCCGGCGCGTTGCGGTGCAGCACCGCGATGAGCGCGGTCGCACAGATCGCCGAGAGGAAGCCGCCCCAGGCGTAGTAGGTGCCGAACAGGTTCGAGAACCAGTGCGGGTCGATCGACATCACCTGGTCGAACCCGAAGATGGTCATCCCGGCCGCGTACACGAGCGCCACGAAGCAGGCCAGCCGCAGAATCTGCCGGTCCGAAGCCGCCTGCTCCTCCTCCTCGCCGCGCCACCCGGACGTCCAGCGGGCGAACAGGCCCTTGGCGGCCGGCGCTGTCTCGGCCGCGCCGCCCAGTGAGGGCCGCGTCGAGGTCTTGAGGAAGCGCAGGGTCAGAAACGTCAGCAACCCGAGGATCACCCAGGTGGTGACGTAGAAGCGCGTCGGATTCAACCACGCTTCCTTGATCTCTACCGGGTGCTCGATCCAGGGGAAGATGTGATGCCGGCCGAAGTACCCCACGAACGACAGCACGAGGGTCACCGGCACCCACGCCGCGAGGCCCTCTGCGATGCGCCGCACCGGGCCGGGCCAGCGAGCGCCCACGATCACGAAGATCGCGGCGAGCAGGAGACCTCCCTGCGCGAGGGCGGCGTAGTAGACGAAGTTGACGTGGAACGCCCGCCAGGTGGTCGCCGGGTCGCTGCTCAGGCCATACAGGAATGCGGCCACGCCGATTCCCATGAGGATGAGGCAGATGGTGGCCAACGGCTGGGGCATGCCGCGGTGGAGCGGCTGTTCCGGGCTCAGGGCGCTCACGGCCGCCCCCCCCTCTCGTCCAGGTAACGCACGTAGTTCACGATGTCCCAGCGGTCGTCGGCGGGAATCCGCCCATAGCGCGGCATGCGGCGGCGTCCGTAGCGGACGGTGGTGTAGATGTGCCCGTCACTGCGCGCCTTCACGATGCCCACCAGCGGGAGCACGCCGAGGAAGACCTTGGCGACCGGACCGTTGGCGAGGCCGGTATCGCCGTGACAGACCGCGCAGTAGGTCTCGTACTGAAGCTGGCCGTTCTGCAGCGAGCGCAGGTCCGCCTGAACCGGATTCGCGAGGGCGTCCGAGGCGGAGTCGATCACGTTCGAGACCGGCGCCTCGCCGCCGTCGATCGGCACCGAACCGTCGGGCGGCGTGAGGCCCTGGGGATGATCCGGCAGACCCGTCGCCTCGAACGCCTGCACGGCCGGCTGCCGCTTCATCTGCGGGAACCACTGGCCGTCGTCGATCTGCTCCCAGCATCCCGTGCCGAGGGAGACCGACGACACCACCAGGACCGCGAGCGCGCTACGCGTCGACAAGGGTGACCTCCTTGGCCTCCGAGTCGCGCATCAGCGCCTCCACCTCGGCCACGTCCCGGTCGCGACACGTCACGGCCAGGCCGATCTCCTCACCGGAGAAGCGCGGGCTGTAGCCCTTGTCGAGCCTGAAGCGCGGCAGGCGACCCACCACGAAAAGGCCGAGCACGGTGAGCAGACCGCCGAGCAGGATCGTCATCTCGAAGCCGATGATCGTGTAGGGAACGACGGACGTGAAGGGCTTGCCGCCGATCACGAGCGGCCAGTCGTTGGCCATCCAGATCTGCATCCAGTAGCCGAAGGTGACGCCCGTCAGGCCGCCGATGAGCGTGAAGAGGCGCACGCGGCTCGGCTTCTTGTCGATCGCGGCGTCGGGCTCCGGGAACGGCGACGGGGAGTAGATCTCCAGCTCGCCCAGGCTCCGGCCTTTGATCTTGTCCGCCAGGGTCCTGACCGGGCCCGGCGCGTCGAAGACACCCACCAGGGTCGGCATCAGTGCGCTCCTCCGTGGGCATTCTCGTGGATGGCCAGCTCCTTGACTTCGTAGATGGCCACCACCGGGAAGATCTTCAGGAAGATCAGGAAGAACATGCTGAACCAGCAGAAGCTGCCCACCAGGATCGACATCTCCGCCAGGCTGGGCGTGTAGGTGCCCCACACCGCCGGGTCGTGCTCTCGCGAGAGCCCGGTGATGATGATGACGTAGCGCTCGAACCACATGCCGAGGTTGATCAAGAACGCCAGCACGAACAGGAACGGCAGATTGGTGCGGAGCTTCTTGAACCAGAGGAGCTGTGGGAAGACGGCGTTGCACGTGATCATGATCCAGGTCGAGATCCAGTAGGGCCCTAATGCCCGCATGAAGAAGGAGGTGCGCTCGGCCTCCACGCCGCTGTACCAGGCGATGAAGTACTCGGCGCCGTAGGCGTATCCCACGATCGTCGAGGTCAAGAGGATGAACCTCGACATGTTCTCGAAGTGGTAGTCGGTGATGTACTCCTCGAGGCCGAAGATGCGGCGCACCGGGATCAGCAGCGTGAGCACCATCGCGAAGCCGGAGAAGATGGCGCCCGCCACGAAATAGGGCGCAAAGATCGTGGCGTGCCAACCGGGCACGATGGAGACGGCGAAGTCCCAGGACACGACGCTGTGCACGGAGAGCACCAGCGGCGTCGCCAGGCCCGAGAGGTGCAGCACCGTGCGGTTGTGGGCCTTCCACTGGCGG
Source organism: uncultured Desulfobacterales bacterium (assembly GCA_964194905.1). Taxonomy (GTDB): domain Bacteria; phylum Myxococcota_A; class UBA9160; order UBA9160; family JAFDET01; genus JAFDET01. The sequence continues at coordinate 9,534 of CAXMOD010000170.1, forward strand.
CTGGTGCCCTGCCAGCCCAGCGAGAGGATCGTGTAGAGCACCTTGCGCCAGCCGCTCGAACGGTCGCGGGCGATGGCGATGTCCGGGATCAGGCCCACGTAGAAGAAGACGATCGAGATCGTCATGTAGGTGTTGATCGCGAACAGGTCCCAGAGGAGCGGGCTCTTGAAGTTGACCCACAGGCCCCGCTGATTGGGGTACGGGATCATGAAGTAGAACTTCCAGATGCGGCCGATGTGGATGAGCGGGAAGAGTGCCGCGGTGACCACGGCGAAGACGGTCATGGCTTCTGCGCCGCGGTTGATCGCGTTGCGCCACTTGGCGCGGAACAGGTAGAGGATCGCCGAGATCAGGGTGCCGGCGTGGGCGATGCCGACCCAGAACACGAAGCAGACGATGTACACGCCCCAGAAGATCGGGTGCGAGTAGCCGGCGACGCCCATACCGATGTACGTCTGGTAGGCCAGCGTGGCCACGGCCTGCGCGACGCCCAGCACCACCAGGCCCAGCAGGCCCCAGTACTTGAGGCTGGCGCCGTCGAGGACCGAGAGGATGTCGCGGTTGATCTTCGAGTCCGACGCGACCGGGGCGGACGCGAGGCGCGCGGCGACGGCTTCGGCGGGCGGCGGAGTCATGCTCAGCTCTCCACATCCCGCGTCACCTTCGCCAGGTAGGTGATCGCGGACCGGGTGTTCAGGCTGTGGAGCGCGTGGTAGCCGCGCTTGTCATCGCCGAGCTTCGAGACGGCGCTTCCGGAATCCTTCAGGTTTCCGAAGCCGATGGCATGGCTGGGACAGGCCTGCTGGCAGGCGGTGACCACCTCGCCGTCGCCGATGGGACGCCCCTCGTCCTTGGCCCCCTGGCGCGCAGCATTGATGCGCTGCACGCAGAACGTGCATTTCTCCATGACGCCCTGACCGCGCACGGTGACGTCCGGGTTCAGCATCAGGTTGAAAAGACCCGGCCAGTTGAACTGCGAGTAGTCGAAGTAGTTGAAGCGCCGCACCTTGTACGGGCAGTTGTTCGAGCAGTAGCGCGTGCCGATGCAGCGGTTGTAGATCATCCCGTTGAGGCCCTCGGGATTGTGGTACGTGGCGATCGGCGGGCAGACCGGCTCGCAAGGCGCGGCGCCGCACTGCTGGCAGAGCATCGGCGAGTTGCGCACGTCGGTCTTGCCCAGCACCTCGTTGCTGGGCTGGGGCCGGCGTCCGCGCTCGGGCGCGTCGACGTACTCGATGTAGCCCTCGCCCACGAAGCGCTCGATGCGGATCCACGACATCTGGCGGGCCCGCACGGAGCCTTCCTCGCCCACCACGGGGATGTTGTTCTCCAGGTAGCAGGCGGCCACGCAGGCGCTGCAGCCGGTGCACTTGTCCAGGTCGATCGACATGCCCCAGCGGTAGGGGCTGTCCTCGTGGGAGTCCGCCGTGGCGTCGTAGGCCTCGATGGGCGCGTGCTCGTTCGCGTACACCGGGCCCAGGTCGGCGCCGTGGTGGCCGCCAGCGTGCCCGTCGCCGTGGCCCTCCCCCTTCACGACGGCGAGCGGCAGCGCCTCGCCCAGCATGCGCTTGCGCTTGTTGTCCGTCGACTGGAGCAGGGGCAGGCGCTGAAAGCCGCCCGTCTTGGTGACGCGCGCGCGCGCCGTCAGGAAGGCGCGCCCGCCGCTCTCGTCGGTGACCGACGGCAGCAGCGCCAGGACCGAGACGCCGCGCGTCTCGCCGGGCTGGCCGTCGCCGGCGAGCGAGGCGTAGTGGCCCCGGCTGTGGCCCTGCCCGATCGCGATGGCGACCACGTCGTCGCGGATGCCGCCGCGGGGAAGCACGGGCACCTCGACCCGGCCCGCGGACGTCTCCACCGCGAGCACGTCACCGGCCTTGAGGCCCATCTTGTCCGCCGTGGCCTGGCTCACCTCCACCCACGACTGCCAGGCCACCTTCGTGACCGGGTCCGGGATCTCCTGGAGCCACGGCAGGTTGGCGCCGCGCCCGTCGTAGAGAAGCGAGTGCGGGTAGGCGACGAGGGCGAAGTCGCCCTCCCCTTCCAGCATCGGCTCGGCCACCTGGAGCATCGCGGAAGCCGAGGGCACCGGGGCACTGCCGGAGGCCTGGGGCCGGAACTCGCCGCCGCGGGCCAACGCGTTGCGGAAGTCGCTTCCGGACCACGCCTGTTCGAGCAGCGTGCGGAAGCTGCCCGAGGGCAGCTGGCCGCCGAGGCCCATGGCGCGGCCGGTGTCGAGGAGCGTATCCGCGAGCGCGCGCGTATCGAAGAGCGGACGGATCGTCGGCTGAAGCAGCGAACGCACGCCCACGCGCGGCTCGGCGTCGCCCCAGGACTCGAGGGGAGTGTGGTCGGGCAGAATGAGGTCGGCCCGGGCCGCGGTCTCGTCCACCATCGAGGCGGTGGAGACGACGAAGTCCACCTTCTCGAGCGCCTTGCCGAAGCCGCTTGCGGCCGGCAGCGAGTAGAGGGGGTCGGCGTCGTGCACGATGAGCACCGACACGGCGCCCGAGTTCATCGCCTCCACCAGGCGCAGGGCCTCCCGGTGGCTGGCGCGTGCGCGACCGGCGGGCTCGCGTTCCAGGTGCACGTCGCGACCGACGGCGCCGAGCGCGTGGTTCAGCAGCAGAACCGCGGCGGCCGAGGCGACGGCTCGGCGGCTCCAGCCCGCAACGCCCGGCGGAAGCGCCACAGGGCGCTTCGCGGCAGCGAGTGCGCGGCCCAGGCGCTCGATGGTGGCTGCGTCGACACCGGCGCGCGCAGCAGCGTCCGCGGGCGTCACGTGGCCGAGGCTCCGCAACGCGGAGGCGTCGCCACCGCGCTCACGCAGCGCCACGTGCGCGGCAGCCAGCGCCACCAGGCCTTCACTGCCGGGCTTGGCGGGGATCCACTCGTCGGCGTTGGACGCGGTCATGGAAAGGCGCGGACCCACGTGTACCAGGCGGACGCCGCCGTTCTCGTTGTGGACGTCGCGGGCCTGGGCCAGCTGGCGCGCGTGCTCCGTCGGTGCGGGCCCCACGTCGAGGAAGTCGGAGCCGAAGTCGACCACCAGGTCGGCGTCGGAGAGGTCGAAGCGCGGCACGCGCGCCTGGCCAAAGAGTGCGCGTGTGGATTCGCGCAGCGCCTCGGGCGCGAAGGGGTCGTACACCACCCGGCCGCCGGCGCCCGTCGCCGTCACGAAGCGGTCGACCACCGAGCCGGCCGTCGGGCCCACGTCACCGCCCAGCACGTACGTACCGCTCGGGTTCGCCTGGATCTTCTCGGCCAGCAGCGACAGCGCCTCGTCCCAGGCGAGCGGCTCCAGCTCGCCGCCCGGGCCGCGGCGCATGGGGCCGGCGAAGCGGTCGGGGTGGTAGGTGCGGCCGATGCCCGATTGCCCGCGGGCGCAGAGCGTACCCTGATTGACGGGGTGCTCCGGGTTGCCCTCGAGCTTCACCGGGCGCCCCTCGCGCGTGCGCACGTGCAGGCCGCAACCGGCGGGGCACTCGCGACAGGTGGAAGCGTAGATGACGGGAATGCCCGGGGTGATCTCCTCCGGCTGAACCACGTAGGGGATGAGCTTCTCGACCGGGTCGGAGCAGCCGACGGCGGCTGCGGCGCCTGCACTGGCACCGACCAGCTTGAGAAAATCTCTACGGTCGAGTTCAGACATCCAAGATCCTAGTAGTGGCACGTGAGGCAGTCCTGGGACGCCTCGTTCTCGCGATGGCACTTGATGCACCAGCCCATCTCGAGCTTTTGTGTCGGCAGGCCGTACTTCCACCAGAGCGTGTCCGGCACCAGGTAGAGCTTGTCGAGGTCTTCGACCTTGACCGGCGCTTCCTGCCGAAGGTTGCCGTGGCACTGGTTGCAGTCGAGACCCCTCTTTACGTGCCGGTTGTGCCGAAACTGGACGTGCTCGGGCAGACGATGGACCTGCACCCACTGGATCGGCTTCGCCTTCGACTCGTCGCGGGGCTGGAGCTTCCAGGTGCCGTTGTCGTTGACGTAGGAGTGACCCCAGTGTTCCTTGAGGATGCGGATGCCCTCGAACTCCTGGTCGTAGTCGAGCGCGAGCTGGCCGTGGCAGCCCATGCACGTCTCGACCGACGGCACGCCCGCCGCCTGGGAGCGGTCGGTGCCCGAGTGGCAGTACTGGCAGGGGATCTCGTACTCGCCGGCGTGGTGCTTGTGGCTGAACGGGATCGGTTGGCGCGGCCCCGGCGCCGAGTCGTCCCAAGCCAGCTCGTGGGAGCGGCAGGCGGAACGCGAGGGGTACGGCTTGTTGTACTGGGGCGGAATCTCGATGCGCGTGCCCGGACGTTCAGCGGCCAGCGCCCGCAATTCGTGGGCTTCGCAGATGCTGCCCGCCACGAGAGCGGGACCGTCTCCGTTGGGGTGCTCGGCCTCTGCGGACTCGGCGGAACCCGCCTCGGGAAGCGCGATCGAGGCACCGACCACCGCAGCAGCCAACAGGACGGCGAACCCAATCCGTCGAGCGGGAGGAGCGGTCTTCATGCCTGGCGATGGGTCCCTCTTCATCACGACCCCGCGGCCCGCTGACTGAAGAGGGGGCATTGGGGGGCGGCGGCTACTCTCGGAACTCGGCCCGGTTGACGCGGCGGTGATTACAACGTCGACCGGGCGGCGTCAAGATGCCGCCGCCACTCGGCATTTAGAACGGGAGTTGCGAGCGCTGCGACGCGCTGCGTCGGCGATCCGGTCTGATAGAATTCGCCGCCTAGGCGCTAGTCGGGCCCCGTCGGGGAGCACCCAACACAGCGCCCCGCGCACCCCGCAGCCCCGACGCCGCTCCTCGAAGCGGCCCGAACTGCACGAAGAAAGGCAGGAATCAGCCGATGGGCGATGCATGGATCGTCGACGCCGTCCGCACCCCGCGAGGCCGCGGCAAGGCGGAAACCGGGGGCCTCTCGGGGATCCACCCCCAGGAGCTCTTCGCGACCACGCTGAACGCGCTCGTGGAGCGGAACCAGCTCGACCCCCGCGACGTGGAGGACGTAGTCGTCGGCTGTGTCACCCAGACGGGCGAGCAGGGCGGCTGTGTGGCCCGCATGGCAGTGCTGGCGGCCGGCTGGCCCAACGAGGCCACAGGGGTGTCCCTCAATCGCTTCTGCGGCTCCGGACAGCAGGCGGTGAACTTCGCAGCCATGGGCGTAATGGCCGGCCAGCAGGACCTCGTGGTGGCCGGCGGCGTCGAGTCCATGTCTCGCAATCCCATGGGCGCCGACAAGTCGGGGCTGGACGGCCACAACCCGCACCTGCGCGAGCAGCATCCTCTGGTTCCCCAGGGAATTTCCGCCGACCTGATCGCCACGCTGGAGGGATTCTCCCGCACCGACTGCGACGCCTTCGCCGCCGCCAGCCAGGAGCGCTGCGCGCTGGCCCAGAAGGAGGGTCGCTTCGACGGCAGCCTGATCCCGGTCAAAGACCTGGACGGCCACGTGGTCCTCGACCACGACGAGCACCCGCGCGCCGGCACCAGCGTCGAGAGCCTGGCCCAGCTGCCGCTGTCCTTCGACAAGATGGGCGCCTACGTGCAGAAGGGCGACACGCTCTCCTTCGACGAGAAGGCGAAGATGGTCTACCCGCAGATCGACGGGGTCGTCCACGTGCACCACGCGGGTAACTCGTCCGGCATCGTGGACGGCGCGTCGGCGGTCGTGGTGGCGGCGCCCGAATACGCCAAGGCCCAGGGCTGGAAGCCCCGCGCGCGCATCCGCGCGATGGCCACGGCCGGCGACGAGCCGGTCATCATGCTGACCGCACCGGTGCCGGCGACGAAGCGTTGTCTCGCCAAGGCCGGCATGGAGATCGGCGACATCGACCTGGTCGAGATCAACGAGGCCTTCGCCACCATTCCGCTCAAGGTGATGAGGGACCTGCACATCCCCCACGACAAGGTGAACGTGAACGGCGGCGCGATCGCGCTGGGTCACCCCCTCGGTGCGACGGGGGGCATGCTGATCGGAACCGTCCTCGACGAGCTGGAGCGGCGGGACAAGACCACGGGCCTCGTGACCATGTGCATCGGCGGCGGAATGGGCATCACCACCATTCTCGAACGGATCTAGCGATGATCGACTTCGAACCCAGCGAAGAGCAACAGCTCATCATCGACACGGTGCGCGGTTTCGCCGAGGCGGAAATCCGCCAGTCCGGGCGGGATGCCGACGAGGCGGGCAAGCTGCCCGAGGCGGCGATCGCCCAGGCCCACGAGCTCGGCCTCGTTTCCAACTCGCTGCCCGAGGCGCACGGCGGCGGCGGCGAGCGCAGCGCCGTGACGGCGGCACTCGTCGCCGAGGAGCTGGCATGGGGCGACCTGGCCATCGCCCTCGGCACGCTCTCCCCCTCGCTGCTGGCGCTGCCGCTCGCGGACTACGGCACGGCTGCTCAGCAAGCCGAGTGGCTGCCGCGCTTCAGCGGTCCCTCCTTCGTGGCGGCATCCCTCGCGATCACCGAACCCCGCCACGACAGCAACCCCTTCCGGCCCACCACGAATGCACGCCGCGACGGCGCGGACTACCTGCTCTCGGGCGCCAAGTGCCTGGTGCCGTGGCAGGACTCCGACACGCCCGTGCTGGTGACCGCCCTCGACGGCGACACGCCCCAGGCGTTCCTGGTGGCGCGCAATGCGGCGGGCCTCTCGGCCACGCCGGACCGCTACATGGGCATCCGCGCGCTTCCCACCGCCCAGCTCACCCTCGAGGACGTGCGTGTCCCCGCCGACGCACGCCTCGGCGGCGAAGCCGGCTGTGACCTGCGCGCCATCGTGAGCCGCGGCCGAGTCGGGCCCGCCTCCATGGCGGTCGGCGTAGCGCGCGCCGCCCTCGAGGGGGCGCGGGACTACGCCAAGCAGCGCGAGGCGTTCGGCTCACCAATCGCCACGAAGCAGGCCATCGCGTTCAGGCTGGCGGACATGGCCATCGAGATCGACGGCGCGCGCCTGTTGGCGTGGGAGGCCGCGTGGAAGCTCGACCAGGGCGACGACGCCACCCGGGAGGCCACCATGGCCTACGACCAGGCGCGGCGGGTTTCCCTCGCGGTCACCGACGGTGCAGTGCAGGTGCTGGGCGGCCACGGCTACATCCGCGACTACCTGCCCGAGATGCACCTGCGCAACGCGCGCGGCTTCGCCTGTTTCGAAGCCCTCACACTCGTCTAGCCAGGTAGGCGAGCGGCTAGGAGCCCACAGCATGGCCATCTCCTTCGAAGCCACCAGGAGCACGCACGACGCCGCGGCGTACTACAACGAGGTCGCCCGCGAGCAGATGCGGCCCATCTCACGCAAGTACGACGAGGCGGAGCACACGCTCCCCCGCGAGTGGGTGGACTGGTACTGGGAGTCAGGCCGCAAGCGGCCCCCCTCCACCGCCCAGCTGGGCGAAGAGACCGACGGCATGATCCAGGTCTGCGTGCAGGCCGAGGAGCTGTGCTGGGGCGACGCGGCGCTCTACCTGCGCATGCCCACCCCGGCGCTGGGCGGCTCCGCCGTCTCCGCGGCGGGCACGCCCGAGCAGCGCGAGAAGTTCCTCACGGCGTTCCGCGCCGAAGGCGGCCACCCGATCTGGGGGGCCATGGCCATCACCGAGGCGAGTGCCGGTTCCGACGCCGCCGCCATCCAGGCCACGGCGGAGCTCGACGAGACGACCGACGAGTGGGTGTTGAACGGCACCAAGATCTTCTGCACCGCGGGCGAAGGGGCGTCTCAGGCGGAGGGCGGCTTCGTGGTGGTGTGGGCGACGGTGGACCGCAGCGCCGGCCGCGCCGGGATCAAGTCCTTTGTCGTGCCCGCCGGCACGCCGGGCATGAAGCTGGTGGGCTGCGAGAAGAAGCTCGGCATCCGCGCGTCGGACACCGCCACGCTGGTGCTCGAGGATTGCCGAATTCCGCGCGACCACCTGTTGGGCCGGGCGGAAGTGAAGAAGCGCGATTCCAAGAAGACCGCCGACAAGGGCTTCAAGGGCGCGATGGCCACCTTCGACGCCAGCCGCCCCATCGTGGCCGCGATGGCGGTGGGCGTGGGCCGTGCGGCCCTGGACTTCGTGCTCGAAGAGCTGGAGCGAAACGGCATCGTCGTGCGCTGGGACGCCGGGCTGCACGACCTCAGCGCGGTGGAGCGCGACCTGATCGAGATGCAGGCGGAGCTTCAGGCGGCGCGGCTGCTCACCTGGCGGGCCGCGCGCATGCTCACGCTGGGCAAGGCCAACAGCCTCGAGGCTTCCATGGCCAAGGCCAAGGCCGGCCTGGCGGTCACGCGCATCACCCAGCAGGCTGTGGAGCTGCTCGGTCCTCGGGGCTACTCCACCCAGCTCCTGGTCGAGAAGTGGATGCGCGACGCCAAGATCAACGACATCTTCGAGGGTACGCAGCAGATCAACCAGCTGATCGTGGCCCGCCGCATCCTGGACTACTCTTCCTCGGTGCTTCGCTGACGGAGGATGCCATGCCGGTCGACCCTGAACTGCTCGAGATCCTGGTCTGCCCCGAGACGCGCCAGCCCGTGACGATGGCGTCCGAAGAGCTGCTGGCCTCGCTGAACACGAAGATCGAAGCGGGCCAGCTGCGCAACCGCGGCGGCGACACCGTTCCCGCGCCGCTCCAGGAGGGCCTGCTGCGCGAGGACGGCCGCATCCTCTACCCGGTGGACGACTCCATCCCGGTGATGCTCATCGAGGAGTCGATCGAGATCAGCCCGTAGCACCTACTGGGCGAACTCGCGGCGCTTGAGCTGGCGGACGTACTCCGAGAGTTCCGGGTCGGCGGCTACGAGCGCCGAGATGCGCTCCTCGAACTCGGCGGCCATCCGCTCCAGCGGCGCCGGATCGAGCTTGAGGTCGAGAGCCCGCTGGAGCACCTGCACGAGCGCCAGCGCGCCGCGCGGATTGGGCTGCGCCGAGATGTAGTGGGGGAGCGCCGCCCACAGCGACAGCACTTCGAGGCCGTCGCGGGCGAGGCGGTCCGCCAGGACGCCCACGATGCCTGTCGGTCCCTCGTAGCCCGAGCGGGCAACCCCCAGGTCGTCGAGCAGCGCCGGCGGGTCAGAAAAGCCGGTGACTCCGACGGGGCGCGAGTACAGCACGTCGGCCAGGAAGGCGCCGAGCAACACCACCCTGCGCACGCCCAGCGACGCTACCAGCTCCGCCACCAGTTCCACGTAGGCGCCCCAGCGCAGGTGCGGCTCGATGGCCAGACCGACCACGAGCTCGCGCTGGTGGTCCGCGCTGCCGTAGAGAAACTCCGCCGTCGGCCAGACGATGTGGCGCCTGCCGGCCTCGTCCGTCTCCACCGACGGACGGCGCACCGTGAAGTCGAAGAAGGGCTCGGGGTCGATGTCCGCGAGCGGGGCGGCGGAGATCGCGTCCGCCACGTAGCGCGCCGCCGTGCTGGCCGCGTCGCCTGCGTCGTTCCAACCCTCGAACGCCAACACGAGGGTGGGGTCGCGCAGCTCGGGCCGGACGTGGATGCGAACCGGGTCCACGCACCAAGGGTGGCAGCCGAGCCGGCCCCCTACAAGGGGCGCTGCCTTGGTCAGGCGTGGTCGAAGACGGCCAGCAGGTCGAGCGATGTGATGATGCCTACGAGAACTCCGGAATCGGTGACCAGCAGCCGATGGATGCGGCGCTCGCGCATCCGGCGCGCGGCCTCCGTGACGGAGGCGCCGCGATCCACGCAGACCACATCGCGGGTCATGATCTCCTCGATCGGGGTTTTGCCCCGGTCGATGGCCACGTCGGCGAGCTCCCGGTAGGCCTCTACGTCGGTGTAGAAGGCGCCCGACTCTCCGGCGGTCGTGCGCCCTGACAGGTAGACGATCAGGTCGTGCTGCGAGACGACCCCGATGGCGTGGCCGTCGTCGTCGACGACCGGTGCACCCGTGACGCGCTTCTTGCCCAGCGCCTCCTCGGCTTCGCGTACGGTGGTGCGCGGCCTCAGCCGCAGGGAGGGAGGCGACATCAGCTCGCCGACGCTGCGCGGGGCACTCATCGCTCGAACCGGTAGCCGTGGCCCCGAACGGACACGATGTGGCGGGGATGAGACGCGTCGTCCTCGATGTATTTGCGCAGGCGCGCCACGAAGCTGTCCACGACGCGCGTGCGGGTTCCAGCCTTGAGGCCCCACACATCCTCGAGCAGCTCGCCCCGCGTGACCACATCGCCCTCGTGGTCGATCAGCGCACGCAGCAGCGCAGCCTCACGCGTGGTGAGCTGCACCGTGCCCCGCGGCGTCTCCAGCTCGAAGCGATCGAAGTGCACCTCCACGTCGCCGAAGCGCTCCGAGCGCGGCGCCGCGTCCCGCGGCTCCACGCCGTCCCAGCGCCGCCGTCGCAGGAGGCCGCGCACCCGTGCCAGGAGCTCCTCCAGCTCGAAGGGCTTGGTCAAGTAGTCGTCGGCGCCCTCTTCCAGCCCCCGCACGCGATCGGCGGCCTCGTCCTTCGCCGTCAGCATCAGGATCGGAAGATAGTTGCCCGTGGCGCGCACGCGCCGGGCGACCTCGAAGCCACTCATCTCCGGGAGCATGATGTCCAGCACCACCAGATCCACCGGCGCGTCTCCGTTGGCGATCCGCTCCGCCGCCGTGCGCCCGTCGGCAACCACCTCCACCTCGTGACCCTCTGCCTCGAGGTTGTAGCGGAGCCCCTCGGCCAGGTGGGACTCGTCCTCAACGACCAGGATGCGCGGCATGGGCCTCCATGGGACGCGGCGAAGCGGTGACCGCCGCCGGATCCGCCGGCAGGATCACGGCGAAGCGGCTCCCGCGCCCGAGGCCCTCGCTGCGAGCCACCACCCGGCCGCCGTGGCGCAGGACCAGGCTGCGCACGATGAAGAGGCCCAGTCCCAGTCCAGCGGCCTTTCGTTGCACGTCGCGACCCGCCCGGTAGAAGCGGCCGAAGATCTTGCGCAGCTCGGCGCGCGGGATTCCGATGCCGCTGTCGGCGATCTCGACGGTCACGCGATTGGTCGAGCGCGAGACGGCCACGCGGATCTCGACGGGGGCGGTCGAGTAGTGGACGGCGTTGTCGAGCAGGTTGTCGAACACCATGCCGAACTCGTCGGCGTCTCCAAGGACCACGGGCGCCTGGGTGGCGCAGTCGAACCGGACCGCCTCCTCGGGCAACTCGTGCCGCGACCGGACCTCGTCGATGCAGCGGCTCAGCAGGACCCCCAGGTCCACAGGTCTGCGCGGCGGGTGCGCGGCGCGGTGCTCGGCGCGGGCGGCTGCCAGAACCAGCTCCACCGTCCGCTGCAGGCGGTCCACGTCCTCGCCCATGTGGGATATGAACTCGCGCTGGCGCTCCGGAGGCGGCGTGCGGGCTCGCAGCGTGTCGAGGTAGAGGCGCAGGGAGGCCAGCGGTGTCTTCATCTCGTGAGTGACGGCGTCCAGAAAGGCCTCCTGACGCTGGTTGAAGCGCATCTCGCGCACCAACCACGCGCACAGCAGCACCAGGCCCACGATGATGAGCAGGAAGAAGACGGCCCCGGAAATGAGCAGCAGCCAGTGGACCCCGGTCAGCCCGCGGGCCACCGGGGCCAGATCCGAAACCACCAGGAACTGCCAGCCCACGCCCAGCGCCAGAGCCAACAGCGAGAGCACGATCCCGATCGTGAGCGGGAAGCCAATGGAACGGCGCCGTCGCACGGAAACCTCCCGGGGGATGAGGGTACGATAGAATCCCGCGACTTTCCGCGGAGGTACCATGCGGCGCATCGCGCCCCTTCTGCTGCTCTGTCTCGGGCTCGCGGCGTGCCCCAGCGGCCCCGCCGGCGCCGCGCCCCCGGCCGAGGGGGCGTGCCCGGTGATCAGCGGCGACACGGACGACGCCGGCGCCGACGACGTGGGCGTGGTGCTCCGCGAGGGGATGCTGATCACCCTCGACACGCTCCTCGCCCTTCGCTCCCTGCTGCCTCCGGAGGTGTGGGCCCACCGCGAGGCTTTCTTCTTCGAAGGCATGCGCATGGAGCTGGGCTCCTGCCACCGTCGCTTCCGACGCCCCGCCTTCTATTCCCACGCCACGCTCCGGCATTGGGAGAAGGTCCGTCTCGACGACGACGGGAACCTGCGCGACTACGTGGCCGGGCTGCCCTTCCCTCCCGAGCACATCGATCCCAAAGCGCGGGACGCGGGCACACGCTGGGCCTGGAACCTGGAGCTGCGCTACCGGGGCGCGGGCCCGGCGGGCCTCTTCCGCATCATCGACATGCCGAGCCGCATAGGCGCCGTCGAGACCTACGAGGGTGAGTTCTTCCTGCTCCAGACCCGCCACCGGGCGGACCTGCCGCAGACGGACTACGCCATGCCCGAGAGCGACGAGAACACCTGGGTGGGCGGTGGCCGCTTCGACAAGCCCTTCAACGCGCGCCACCTGGCCTGGCGGCAGCTACGTCCCCTGCGCACCCAGACCCGCTACAAGGAGTCGGACCGCACCTGGGTCTACGTGCCGGACATGCGCAAGCCCCGGCGCGCCATGGCCAGCTGGGTGGACGGCTTCTACACGCCGCGCTACTCGGCCAGCCAGCAGATCGCGGCGGGGGGCGGCGTGCCCTACGCCGTGGGCGAAGGCGTCGGAGGCCTGCGCACCATCAACCCGACCTCGAGCGTCTCTGCCGGGGCCACCGCCCACATTCGCCGGGGCTTCGTCGGCATGGCGGTGCGGCCCAACGCCTACGACTGGGAGCTGAAGGGCGAGACCGACGTCATCGCGCCGCTGAACGGCCGCTACAGGGGCTGGCCGCAGAACCCCCAGCGCAACTTCGGACCGTCGGGACTCTCGGTGGCCCAGGATACCTGGGACGTGCGCCGCGCCGTGGTCCTGCACGGGATCGCCAGGCGTTCCGAGGAAAACGTCGGCCAGCTCATCCTCTACGTGGACTACCAGACCCAGCAGCCCCTCTACTGGATCGCGCGGCGCCGCAACGGCCTGCTGGTCGACGTGGGCATCCTCGTGCACCGCTTCAGCGGCGACGATCCGCGCTATCCGACCTGGCCCAACGGGGAGAAGGCCTTCGTCTTCGACCCGGTGGCTGCCAGCTTCTACTCCGGTGCGGACGGGGGTACCGGCTGGCGGCGCGAGTCCTACGACGTGCGCTCGATCCCCGCCAGTGCAGAAGACGCCCGGCGCATGACCTCGGTCCAGGACCTCGAGCGGGGGCACTGAACGAGAAACGCCCCGGAGCCCGAGGGGCTCCGGGGCGTTTCGGCTTCGCGAGCCGCGGTCCGGACCAGGACCTCCGGATCAGAACGTGTAGCGGATGCGGAAGAAGAACTCGTCGCGGTCGCGCACTACCGCGAGGCCGTTCTCTACGTAGTCCACATACGCCTTGCTGCCGGCGCGGTTGCCCAGCGCCGCCGGCATCAGGAACGGATCCCTCTCCTGGTCGCGGCCGAAGAAGAAGGCCATCCCGAACTGCACCGTGAAGGCCTCGTTGAAGCGGTAGGAGATGGACGGCAGGCCGGCTCCCGAGATCGACTGGAAGTCGTAGACCAGCGTGAGCACGGCGAACAGCCGGTCCTGGAAATAGCCGGTCAGGGTCGTGAAGGTCGCCAGCACGTTGAAGGGCCCGTTGGAGCTGAAGCTCGATGTGTGCTCCGGCACGTAGCTGATGAACCACTGGGAGTTGAAGAGCAGCGTGCGGTTGGCGTTCAGGAAGTTGATGAACGTGGGCCGGTCCACCGAGATCGTCAGGTTGTAGACGTTCGCCTCGGTCAGGCCGTTGACCGAGTCGCGGTCGGCGAAGTTCACCTTGTTGATCCAGGTGGCCTCGACGCCCCAGTTGGTCTTGCTCCAGTCCTCCGAGAAGTCCGTGGAGAAGCCCAGCACGTTGCGCCGGTCGTAGCGCAGCGCCAGCTCCTGCCCCCCGTGCCAGAGGAAGTCGCGACGTCCGTAGTTGAAGTTGCCGCCCGCCTGGATCGAGTTGCGTCCCACCCCCGTGGCGCCGAGTAGCGAGCGCACCACCGAGCAGAACTGCGGGGTGGCGAGCGAGCAGCGCCCGACCTCGAAGGGCCGCTCCGGGTCGAACTCGTCGAAGTCATCCTCCCCCGTGAAGCCGTCCCCGTCGTCG
>CAXMOD010000171.1:0-16318 GCA_964194905.1 uncultured Desulfobacterales bacterium
GGGTCCAGATCCTCCAGGCGCAGCACCACGCGGCCGCCGGCGGAGCGGGCATCGAGCCAGCACAGCAACGCGGCCAGCAGCGTCCCGGGATGCGCGGGGCCGGTGGTCGAGGGCGCGAAGCGCCCGACGAGACCGCGAGGCGCGAAGCGCCCGACAGAGTCAGAGGACGAGTCGCTCACCGACCGCGGGTGAGCCGTCCCACGTCGATGAAGCGCCGGATCTTGCCCTTGCTGGCCGGCGGCGTGCCGCTGAGGTCCCAGAACTCGATGCGGTTCCCGGTGCCGGTCTGCGTATTGACGATCATGTCGCTCACGATGAGAAGGTCACGCGGCTCCGGCACTTCCTTCCAACCCTTGTACCACTCCCCGGTCAGCGTGTGGTCCTCGCTCCAGCGCTTGTTGTGCCAGATGATCTTCCACAGCTCCTCCTTGCCGTCGTACGCGAAGGAGTACATCGCGGTCATGGTCTCCTTGTCGAACCAGATGTCCTTGTGGTGGTAAGGGTGGTCGTCGTTCTTCGGCACCATGCGAATCAGCACGGCCTTGCGCAGCTCCCAGCGGTCGTTCGCGAAGGAGAGTCCGTAGGGACCAAAGTTGTGCTCCTCCTCGTACGGGTAGCCCTTCTCCCGGGTGTTCATCGGCCCCACGAGCCAGCGCTCCTCCAGGCAGGTCCACTCGTACTGCGGAACGATCCCGTTGAAGCTGCGCAGGTCGTCCATCGTGAAGTCGGTTCCGGAGATGGCATCGGTGCGCTGGGCGCTGGAGATGCGTCGCACGCGTCGCATGGTCGGGATGTAGACCCAGGTGTCGTCGTTCTTGGCCTGGTTGCGCGGTCCGTCGGTCGATTTGTACCGGTAGCTCAGCAGCTTGATGCCGCGAGCGTCGAAGGGAGCTTCCACCTCGGGGCCAGAGGCGCCCTTGCGCCGTTCCTTGCGGAAGACGTCCCCGCCGTTTTTGTCCAGGTACATCGGCTCTGATCGGTGCGAGAGCCTTATGCCCTGGGCGTGCCCCCGGTAGTAGAGCGGCAGCTGCTCGCCGCGATCCCAGTAGGAGTAGAAGAACTTCGCCTTGCCTCCCCCACCGCCCCACTGGTAGTCGTGGTTCCACATGATCTTGACGCCGGCGTTCGGGTCGGCCTGGCAGTCGATCTCGTCCATGGGGAAGGGTTGACCGGCCGTGTAGTTCTCGAGGCTGTTGTCCGGCCCGATGCGCGATTGGCCGCGGAATCGCTCCGTGGCGTTCGTGTACGTTTCGGCCGGACTGTAGTCCGCCTGGGTGGGGCCGATCTCGAGGCGCATGCCCTCGTAGAAGAAGAAGTCGCGGTTGTCCCAGAACTGCTTCGGGAGGTAGGGCTTCAGGCGGTCGATCTGTTCGAATTCGACCGTGTCGCCTTCCTTCAGGGCGAGCCCGGCAGGGCCGGCATCCTCCTGGCCGAACGCAGCTGCCGGCCCGAGCAGGCCGGCCAGGAGCAACAAGTACAGGGGGGTAGGGGCGCGCATGTGCATCGTCGATCGTCCTCGTAGTGGAGCCGGCCAGTCTAGCGAGCCCGATTGGCCCGTCGCGGCCGGTGCCGAATGTCCCTTTTCCGGGCGAAGGCCCCGGCATATCCTCGCTCTCCGCCTCTGCGCGCCCGCTGGGGAACCCCATGAAGCTCTACTCCGGACCGCTCAGCCTCTTCACGGCCAAGGTGCGCATCGCGCTCGACGAAAAGGGCCTCGATTACGAACGCGTCGAGGTGAGATGGAGCCTGAGGGACCGCTACCAGCCCCACCACCCGGACGTCGTGGCGCTCAATCCCAAGCGCGAGGTGCCGGTGCTCGTGGACGGCCCGACCGTCGTCTACGACTCGACGCTGATCCTGGAGTACCTGGAGGACGCCCATCCCGAGCCGAGCCTGCGTCCGGCCGACCCGGCGGCACGCGCCATCTGCCGCCAGTGGGAGGCCTGGGGCGACGAGATCCTGTTCGCGCAGCTGTGGACTCTGATAGACAGCGCCTTCTACCCCTCCGGCGACGACGCCGAAACAGCCGCGGAGCTCGCCGCCGCCCGCGACGCCATCTCCACCCTGCACCGAGACCTCGACAAGGCGCTGGTGGGGCGCGAGTACCTGTGCGGCGCGTTCACCTTCGCCGATATCGGCTGCTTCGTGATGGTGTCGAGCGCCGCGACGCTGGGCGCAGCGCCGGCCCCGGAGCTCCAGAACCTGGGTGCCTGGCTGGCGCGCACTGGAGCGCGAACGGCCGTGCGCCGCGAGCTGACTGCTCTCACCGTGTACGCGGCCGAGGCACGCAGCGGCCGCTGACGCGAAGACGCGGCGGAACCAGGCGATCAACGGCCGAAGGCCTCGAGGCCTCGGCCGAACGGCGCGCGGCACTCCGGATCGTGGCCGGACTCGGGTGTCTCGACGCTCCAGAGCGGCTCCCCGCCTCCGTGGCCTTCCAGCAGCGCGCGCGCCTGCGCGGCCACCGGCTCGGGCAGGACCTCGAAGTGGCGACGGAGGCGTTCGAGGCACCAGACACGGTAGCGGGAGGTCGGGAGGCGTCGGTACGTGACGCTCTCCACCTCGACGTCGAAGCGCGAACGACCTGCCTTCCACGCTCGAGCATTGGCCGCGAGGTACGGAAGATACGCCGACACAACCGACTCCAGCAGCGGGCCCCAGTCCTTCGGAACGCCCGGCACGAGCTCGCCGCCCACGCGGTCGGCCCGCGCGTTCCACAGGCGGGCGAGCCAGGCGTACACGCCCGGCGCGCGCTCGCGCATGATGGCCGACGGCGTCGGATCGAGGCCGAAGTGGCGGAACATCGAGGCGAAGAAGCCGAAGTCCGCCAGGGTCGGGCGCTCGCCCAGCAGGAAGGGGCGCGTCGCGAAGATGGCCTCCAGCCGGTCGAGCGTAGCGAGGTAGGTGTGTTCCACGTGGGCGCGGGTGGTTCGGTTGACGCCGTCGCCCCGCACGTAGCGTCGTCGTTGCCGCGCGCGGATCCACAGCCGCTTCAGGGCGGCTGGAAGCGGGATGGGACCCATCAGCTCGTCCACGATGCGCCGGCTGAGCAGGTTCGCATCCGCGGCGTAGCTCCAGCGGTAGTGGAGCGCAGGACGCCACAGCCATTCATCCGCGTAGTCCTCCAGCAGCAGGCTGCCGAAGCGCTGGAGCGCATCGACCGGGATCACCGGCGGCTCGGGATTCTGCTCTTCCAACCACGCGATCATCGGGGTGGTATCGGTCATCCAGCGCCCGTCCGGGAGCTCCACCGCCGGCATCTGCGCAGCGCCCGTCTGCTTCGGAACCGTGCCGTAGAAGTGCATGGGGGTCATCGCGATGCGCTCGTAGGCGATCCCCTTGTAGCGGAGATAGGCCTCGAGCTTGCCAGTGAAGTAGGAGATCTCCGAGCCGTAGACGCGCAACGGCCCACTTGTCCGCATCCCATCGGCCATGGTAGATTTGGCAGTATGACTGCCATTATGCGTCCTGTCGACCCGCCGGTATGAGAGAGCCCCTACGCATCGCCGGAGTGGTCGGCTCTCCTTACAGCCGCAAGATGCGAGCCCTGCTGCGCTACCGGCAGATCCCCCACCGCTGGCTCACCTTCCGCTCGCGTGAGCACAGCGAGCTTCCGGCGCCGCCGCTGCCGCTGATCCCGGCCGTGTACCTCCCTTCGGACGCAGGCTGGGAGGCACTCAGCGACTCGACCTTCCAGATCCGCCGTCTGGAGACGGAATTCCGAGAGCGCTCCGTGGTGCCGTCGGATCCCGCGGTGGCATTCCTCGACCTGCTGCTCGAGGACTACGCCGACGAGTGGGTCACGAAGATGATGTTCCACTACCGCTGGGCGATTCCCGAGAATGCCGAGAACGCGAGCAGGCTCCTGCCGCGCTGGAACCTGGGAATCCCGGAGGAAATGGCGCGGGCGTTCCCGGATACGTTCGGCAAGCGCCAGATCGAACGTCTGGCGCTGGTCGGCTCGAACGCGACGACCGGACCTCTGATCGAAGCGGGCTACCGCGCACTCCTCGACGTCCTGGAGCGCCATTTCCGCTCGCACCACTTCGTGATGGGCGAGCGTCCGGGACGCGCAGACTTCGCGCTGCACGGGCAGCTCAGCCAGCTCGTGCAGGTGGAGCCCACTTCCCAGGCTCTGGCGCGCACTACGGCGCCGCGGGTCGTGGCGTGGTGCGACCTCATCGAGGACCTCTCGGGCATGTCCGTGACCGAGAACGGCTGGCAGACGCGCGAGCCGCTGCCCGACACGCTACGCGAACTTCTGGGCCTGGTGGGCGGGAGCTACGCGCCGTTCCTGCTGGCGAACGCGAAGGCCCTCGCCGCCGGCGCCGACGAGGTGCGCTGCACGGTCGAGGGCGGGGAGTGGAGGCAACCGCCATTCCGCTACCAGGGCAAGTGCCTGGGCTGGCTACGCGAAGCCTACGCCGCGCTGGAGGACCCGGACCGCCACGCCGTCGATGGCGCGCTCGCAGGAAGCGGCTGCGAAGTCCTCTTCGACGACTAGAGCTCTGCCACCAGTGCAAGCACGGCGTGCTCCAGCGCCGCAACCGTGCGTGCCGGTCCGAGGCGCTGGTCCGTGCGCAGGCGATCCCAGGCCTCGAAGGAGAGCATCATCTCGAGCGCGTCCGCCAGCTCCGAGGGCGCGCCGGCGAGCTCCGGCAGCCAGTCGCGCAGGTCCGCCTCCAGCACGCGCACGAACCCGCGGTTCTGCTTCTGGAGGAACGGTGAACGCCAGCGTTCCTGGGTTCCCGAGCGCTTGTACGGCCCGATGTGCTCGAAGAACGCCGCGCGCCGTGCGGCGAGCGCACGCGCCCGCTCGCTCAGCCCGCCCCGCCGTTCGCCGCCCTGGAGGATGGGCAACGCCTCCTCCACGAGGTGCGCGTCCATCGCGACGAACAGCCCCTCCATGTCCGAGAAGTGGCGGAACACCGTGCGGATGCCCACGCCGGCGCGCTCGGCGACCTGCTCCGCCGTCGGACGCAGCACGCCTTCTCCCACCAACGCCAGGAGCGCCTGCACGATGGCTCCTCGGCTGCGTTCGGAGCGGGCCAGGCGGCCGTCTACGGCGTCCGTTCTTCCCGGGGTGCCCATGGCGTAGATTCTGGCATACTAGCTGCCATATTTCGAGGGAGGGATCGATGAGTCCCGCCATCTGGATCTGGGCCTGCGCGCTCATCCTCTACGTCGGCTTCTCGGTCTGGTACAACAACTGGAGCGGTCCGCTGACCCCGAACGAGATCGACGTCTACGCGGAGCGGCTCGCCGCGTCGCCCGACGGGGGCGATCCGCACAGGGCGGCCGTCTTTCGCGCATTCCTCGAGAGCGACGACGGCGGTGAGTTCTTCATGGTGAACCTCATCCGCATGCAGCCCGGCCCGGTGGCGGTACCGGGCTCCGACGAGACGGCGCCCTCCAGCGAGGTGCTGGCTCGCTACACGCGACCCTTCCTCGGCGGCGCGCTGCGCCGCGCAACCCACCCGGTCTTCGCGGGACCCGCGGCCGGCGGGTACCTGGAGCACTGGGGCGTGGAGGAGGATCCCGGCTGGACCTTCGCGGGCATCGTCCGCTACCGCAGCCGCCGCGACGTGGTAGCGGTGGCGACCGACCCGAGCTTCGCCGACATCCACCCCTACAAGCTCGCCGCCATCGCCAACACGCTCGCCTTCCCGGTGGCCCCGAGCCGGATCGCCATGGGACCGAAGCTTCTGGTGCCGCTGGTGCTGGCCCTGGTCGCAGCGCTGGTGCACCTCGCGCTGCGGCGCGGCGGAGCCTGAGCCCATGCGAGTCTTCCGTTGAGCGACACACCCCCCCTCCTGCTCGAGCGCGCCGACGGCGTCGCCACGCTCACTATCAACGACTCCCCGTACAACCGCATGAGCCTTGCGTTCATGGACGAACTCGAGGTGCGGATCGGCGAGCTGGCCAAGGATTCCTCCGTGCGCGCACTGGTCTTTCGAGGCGCGGGCGAAGAGCACTTCTCCGTCGGCATGGACCTGAAGCAGCTGCCCGAAGGCGTCGCGAGCAAGGGCAGCCTGGACGCCGTGTTCGACCAACGCCTGCGGGTGCTGGCGGCCATCGAGAGCCTGGAGAAGCCGTCCATCGCCACGCTCTACGGCTACTGCCTGGGCGGGGGCCTCGAGCTTCCGCTGGCCTGCCACTTCCGCCTGGCTGCAGCCGAGGGAGCCAAGATCGGCTTGCCGGAGCTCGACCTGGGCACCGTGCCTGCCTGGGGCGGCACGGCGCGGCTCATGCGCTGCGTGGGGCGCGATCGCGCGCTGGACATGATCCTGCGGGCGCGGCGCGTGTCGGGCCCGGAAGCGCTCGGCATCGGCCTGGTCAGCGAAGTCTGCCCCAACGACCGGCTGCAGCCGCGCGCGCAAGAGCTCGCGCGCGAGCTGGCTGCCATGCCGGCGGCCGCCGTGGCGGGGGTGCTGCGCTGCGTAGTGGGCGCCGGCGACCTGTCCCTGGATGAGGCGCTGGCCGAGGAGCGCCATGCAGTGCACGCCACTCTCGGCACCCCCGACCAGATCGAGGGCATGAAGGCCTTCATCGAGAAGCGCAAGCCGCGCTTCAACCGCGGCTGAGGATTCCATGAAGCCCTCTCCCTACGTCTTCCACGCCTTCGACGTGTCGTACTTCTCGGGCAAGGTGCGCCCGGCGCTTCGCTACAAGCAGCTCTGGTACCGAGAAGTGCGCGCGCGCATTCCCGAAGTGCTCGAGCGCACCGGACTTGCGTTCATCCCCATCCTGGTGACCCCCGACGACGAGACCTGGCAGGACTCGACGGACATCTACGATCGACTGGAGCAGGCGCACCCGGAGCCGCCGCTGTTCCCGCCCACTCCCGTGCAGCGCATGGCGGCCCACCTCGTGGAATTGTACGTGGACGAGTTCGCGATCATCCCGGCCATGCACTACCGCTGGGGAAGCGAGCTCGGTGAGGCTTCCGCACGCGCCCGCTTCATCGCGATGGTCGGCGACGAGCGGCTCGGCAGCGGCGCTGCCGACCGCATGGCCGCGGCCCGCCTGGCCGTCGGCGCCAGCGACGAGGCGGCCCCGGCCATCGAGGCACACACACGCGAGCTGCTGGACGCCCTGTCCACCCACTTCGAGGCGCACCCCTACCTGCTGGGCGAACGGCTCTCCGTCGCCGACTGCGCACTCATGGGTCCCCTCTACGCGCACTTGTTCGTCGACCTGGTGTCGCGACGCCTGTTGCTCGAGACGGCCGTGCCGGTGGTGGGCTGGATCGAGCGCTGCAACTTCCCCGACCCCCCGACCGCGGACTGGCTCGCCGGCGACGCGCTGCCGCCTACGCTCCGCGAGGTACTGGCCAGCATGGGTCGCGACGCGGCTCCGCTCATCCTGGGCGGCGTAGCGGCGTTCGAGGAGTGGGCCGACGGACGACCCGCCGACCTGGAGGGCCTGCCGCGCGGGGTCGGCAGCTACGAGCCCTCGCTGCGAGGCACTCCGCTGCGTCGCTTCGTGTCCTCGTACACCCTGTGGATGGTGCAGCGTACGCTGGACGCATACCGGGCGCTGACCGAGGCGGACCGCGAGCGGGTGGATGCAGCTTTGATCGGCACCGGCTGGGAGACGCTCCTCGCCTACGAGCCGCGCCACCGACTCACCAAGAAGGGCTTCGCGCTGGCGTTCGCCTGACGCGTTCCTACACTCTCGAACCGGAGGAACCCATGGCACGAGAAGCCGTCATCGTCGAGAGCCTGCGCACGGGGCTCACCAAGGCCCACCGGGGCTCGTTCAACCGCACCGAGCCGGTGGACTACCTGGCCCACACGCTGCGCTCCGTGGCGGAGAAGGTGCCCAACCTCGACCCCGCCGAGATCGAGGACGTGATCGCCGGCTGCGGCATGCCCGAAGGTTGCCAGGGCATGAACACGGCACGCATCGCCGCAATGGCCGCGGGCTTCCCGAAGGAGGTGGCCGCCACCACCGTGAACCGCTTCTGCTCCTCCGGCTCCCAGGCCGTGATGATGGCCGCGCACTCGATCCTGAACGAGGGGGCCGAGGTGGCCATCGGCGCCGGGGTCGAGACCATCACCATGATGCAGGACGGCAGCCAGAACACGACCCGCCTGGTGAACGCCGCCGCCAAGGAGCGCTTCCCGGGCCTCTACTTCCCCATGGGCGTTACCGCCGAGGTCGTGGCGGAGCGCTACGGCATCTCACGCGAGGACCAGGACGCCTACGGGCTCCAGAGTCAGCAGCGCTACGCCGCTGCCGTGGAGAACGGCTGGGTTGCCGAGGAGATCGCACCCATGAAGGTTCGCCGCGCGGTGATGAAGAAAGGCGAGGATCCCTACGAAGAGGACGCGGTCGTGGACAAGGACGAGTGCAATCGTCCCCAGACCACCCTCGAGGGGCTCCAGAAGCTGAAGCCTGTCTTCAAGCCCGAAGAAGAGGGCGGCACCGTCACGGCGGGCAACGCGTCGCAGCTCTCCGACGGCGCGTCGGCCACGCTGCTCATGTCCGCCGACAAGGCCAAGGCCCTCGGCGTGGAGCCGCTCGGCATCTACCGCGGCAGCGCGGTGGCCGGTTGCGGCCCTGAAGAGATGGGCATCGGTCCCGTCTTCGCAGTGCCGAAGCTGCTGAAGCGCCACGGCCTCAGCATCGACGACATCGACATCGTGGAGCTCAACGAGGCGTTCGCCTCGCAGCTGCTCTACTGCCAGCGTCAGCTGGAGATTCCCAACGAGAAGCTCAACCCGTCGGGCGGATCGATCTCCATCGGCCACCCCTTCGGCATGACCGGTTCGCGCATGACGGGCCTGCTCCTGCGCCAGCTCAAGCGGCAGGGCAAGCGCTACGGCATCGTGACCATGTGCGTCGGCGGCGGCCAGGGCTTCGCCTCGCTGTTCGAGGCCTGCTGACCGCGGCCGCCCCTGGCAAAGCCCCCGGGCGGCCGACCAGCGCCTATCCGGTCATCTCGCGGATGCGCTTCGAGACCTGCTCGGCCTCCGGGCTGGGCGGACCGGCGGCCTGCATCGCCATGATCTTGGTCATGTCGCCTTCCACCTGGATCTGCCCGCCCATGAAAGCCTGCATCGCGGCGGCCTGATCGTTCTCGATCATCATCTTCTGCGCCACCTCGAACGGGATGGTGAGCGTCGTGGGCGCACCGTCCCCGAAGCCCTTGCGCAGGCGGCCGCCATCCATGCGTGCTTCGACGTCGCCGTCCGGCGTGCCACTCACGCGGAAGTTGATGACCAGGTCTTTGATGACGTCGGGAACCGGCGGCGAGATCTCCTCGAAGATACGATCCGCCTCTTCGAACCACCCATCCGACAAGAACGCTTGACCCATTTTTCCTCCAGGATTGACGCCCGCCCCCCAGGCCCACTCCGGCCGGCACAGTTTGAACCGGATCGCCTCGATGTGCCATGCTGGAGCGCCCAAACCAGGAGATCCCCCCATGCGACTCGGAATCGGAGCCGGCGGCTTCGGCAAGCGTGCCCAGGTCAATCTCGACCTCATCCACCGAGCGGAGGAGCTGGGCTTCAACTCCGCCTGGACCGCCGAGGCGTACGGCAACGATGCGGTGAGCATCGCGAGCTGGGTGCTGGCCCGCACCGAGCGCATCAAGGTGGGCACCTCCATCATGCAGATGCCGGCCCGCACCCCGGCCATGACGGCCATGACCGCCATGACCCTGGACCACCTTTCCGGCGGGCGCTTCATCCTCGGGCTCGGACCCTCGGGCCCCCAGGTGGTAGAGGGCTGGCACGGCGTCCCCTACGGCAAGCCCCTGACGCGCACGCGCGAGTACATCCAGATCATCCGCCAGATCTGGGCGCGCGAGAAGCCGCTCGAATTCCACGGAGCCCACTACGACATTCCCGTCGTCGGTGAGGGCACGACCGGCCTGGGCAAGCCGTTGAAGAGCATCCTGCACGGCAATCCGGACATTCCCATCTACACGGCATCGATCAGCCCCAACGGCCTGCGCTGCTCCGCCGAGGTGGCCGACGGCGTATTCCCCATGATGCTCGACCCGGAGAGCTTCGACACCGCGTACCTCCCCTACCTGGAGGAAGGCTTCGCGAAGGCGTCGCAGCCGAAGAGCCTCGACAACTTCGCGGTGCTGCCGGGCGTGAGCGTGATCATCAGCGACGAGCCGGAGAAGGCGCGCATGGCGGTCAAGGGCGGCATGGCGCTCTACATCGGCGGCATGGGCGCCCGCAACAAGAACTTCTACAACGATCTGGCCAAGCGCCTCGGCTACGAGGAGGCCGCCGTCGAGATCCAGAATCTGTTCCTCGACGGCAAGAAGATGGAAGCCATGATGGCCGTCCCCGACGCGCTGGTGGACGCCGTCCACCTGGTGGGACCGCGTGACAAGATCCGCGATCGCCTGCAGGCCTGGAAGGAAGCGGGCCGCAAGGGCTGGGTGGACACCATGAACGTGCAGACGTCCCAGCCCGAGGCCCTGGAGCTCCTGGCCGAGGAGCTCCTCTAGGCGGAAACCCGCCGCCGCGTCTGTTGCTGCTGCTGTTGTTGCTGCAGCGGGCCGTCCTGGGCCAGCGCCAGGCGACGGTCGCGCCCGGACGCCGGCAGCTCCCGGTAGACGGGCACGTCGATCGACTCCACCTGTTCGTGCAAGCCCACGACGTCGCGCTGGGTGGAGCGCAGTGTGTGCACCTCGGCGTGCAGCTTCTCCTTGGCGTTTCCGCGGTAGATGCCCCGGTTGGGGGGCGTGTCGTCGTAGTGGCGACCGCGGCCGATGGCGACGTAGGCGTCGTCCGGGGAGTGGTCGTGGGTGGGATCGAACGCCACCCAGCCGTGCTTCAGCGAGTACACCTCCACCCAGGCGTGGCTCTGGGAGGGCTCGCCGGCGTTCTGGTCCACGTGCAGGTAGCCGCTCACGTAGCGGCATGGAATGCCGCGCAGACGCAGCAGGCCCAGCAACAGGTGAGCGAAGTCCTGGCAGACGCCGGAACCCTCGGCCAGCGCGTGGTCGGTGTTGGAGCGGTAGTCGGTGACGCCGGGCACGTACTGCACGCGCTCGAGCAAGGCGCGGCCAAGGGCGGAGACCTGCTCACCGAGCGGCGCCGTCGGCGTCACCGGAACGCCCTTCCCCAACTCCTCGAGGCCGGGTGAGCGCACGATGGGACCGCCGAAGCCGACGAAGTCCAGCAGCGGCCCTGCAATGGGTGTGGGTGGCTCCACCAGCTCGGCCAGCAGCTGGTGCTGCGGGTGCACGTCCACCAGTGAGCGCGTCACCACCTCGATGCGCTCGTGGTAGTCCCCGACGCCGAAGTGGTGCACGTGGTTCTCGTTCCAGTCCACGTAGTGTTCCACCGTCGAGGGCGGGCCGACCGCCAGGTAGAACGAGTGCACGGTCTGGTGGATGGAGCTGCGCGGCTCCACGCGCAGCTCCATCCAGGACTCGTGAATGAAGTCGTCGTACTCGAAGACCAGGCGATGCTCGATGTCGAGAAAACCCACGTTCAGCTCGGGAAGTACTCGCGCGCGATCGCCCGGTGGGCGGCCGCCAGGCTCTCGGCGGCCTGCGCGCAGAAGCCGGGAAGGTCCGACTTGGTGAGGATGGTGTCGTCGTCGTAGCTGAGCGTCGCGTGCATCCGCCCGAGAACGCGGTCCGCCTCGCTGGTGGCCTGTCCACCGGGCAACCGGTCGAGGTAGCCGCGGATGCGGTTGACCCCGCACAGCACGGAGCGAGGCGCCGCGCGGTCGAAGAGCAGGAAGCGCGCGATCTGCTCCGGGTCGAGTTGGCCGCCCCGGGCCCGGCGGTAGTTCTCCAGCGATGCAACCGAGCGGAGCAAGCCGCGCCAGCGCGCGTAGAAGAGCGGCAGGTCCGCCCCGGCTTCCTGCGCCAGAACGGGCAGCTTCGCGCGGAGCACCAGAAGCGTGCGCTGCGTCCGCTCGAGCGCCTCACCCAGCTTCATGAAGTTCCAGCCCTGATCGCGGCTCATGGTGTGCTCCATCGCGCCGAGCGTCGTGAGAATGGCACCGTGGATGCGCACCACCTCCTGCTGGGCCGCGACCGGGTCGCGCCCAGCCCGGCGCCGCGAGCCATCGAGCTCCCGGTAGACCTCGTTCAGGTTGCCGAACACCTCCTTGGTCAGAGCCTCGCGTACCGAGCGAGCGTTCTCGCGCGCCCGCGCCAGGCTGTGGCGCACGGAGACCGGGTTGGCGTCGTCGAGCAGGAGCCAGTGCACGTACGGGCGGGCGAGGCCCTCCTCGCGCGAGAATTCGAGATCACCCCCTTCGCTGCCCGGCACCGCCGCCAGCAAGTCATCCCACTCGTTCTGGGCGAGCGTCTCGTCGAGGCCCTCCAGCTCCACGGCCGTCTCGCTCGCCACGACGAGCAGGCGCGCGACGTTCTCGGCGCGCTCCACGTAGCGGCCCAGCCAGTAGAGGGAGTCGGCGACCCGCGAAAGCATCACGTTTCGCGCTCCTCCAGGACCCAGGTGTCCTTGCTGCCGCCACCCTGGGACGAGTTCACCACGTAGGAACCCTCGCGCAGCGCCACGCGGGTGAGACCACCGGGCAGCACACGCACCCGGTCGCCGTAGAGCACGAAGGGCCGCAGG
This sequence comes from uncultured Desulfobacterales bacterium, assembly GCA_964194905.1. Lineage (GTDB taxonomy): Bacteria > Myxococcota_A > UBA9160 > UBA9160 > JAFDET01 > JAFDET01. Next base: position 12,573 of record CAXMOD010000171.1, read on the forward strand.
TCGATGCGCCGCGGCCGGAACGCGCGGTCGAGCCAGGTAGCGTGACTCGACAGCTCGATCAGGGGCTGCGCGATGTAGCGCTCGGGGGTCGCCTCGATCTTCTTGCGAAACTCGGCGCGCTCGGTCCCGGACGCGAACGGGCCCATCAGCATGCCGTAGCCACCGGACTCGCCCGTGGCCTTCACCACGAGCTCGTCCAGGTGGTCGAGCATGTAGGCGCGGTCCTCCTCGCGCATCCCTACGTAGGTAGGGACCTGGGCGAGAAGTGGTTCCTCGCTGAGGTAGTAGCGGATCAGGGCCGGGAGGAACGCGTAGACCGCCTTGTCGTCGGCGACGCCCGCACCGGGTGCGTTGGCCAGGGCCACGTGACCGGCGCGGTAGGCGTTCACCAGGCCCGGCACGCCGAGCGTGCTGTCGCGCCGGAAGGCGAGCGGGTCGAGGAACTCGTCGTCGATGCGGCGATAGATGACGTCCACGCGCCGGCGACCCTCGGTCGTGCGCATGAAGACGTGGTTGTTCTCGACGACGAGGTCGCGCCCTTCCACCAGCGGCACGCCCATCTCCCGGGCCAGGAAGGAATGCTCGAAGTACGCGGCGTTGTAGATGCCCGGCGAGAGGACCACCGCGCGAGGAACGCCCTCGGGGCCCGGCGCCACGAAGAGAAGCGCGTTGAGGAGCATGCGCGGGTAGCGCTCGATGGGCCGAACCGGGTACGCGCTGTACAGCTCCGGAAACGAGCGCGCCAGCAGGTTGCGGTTCTCCAGCACGTAGGACACGCCGCTCGGGCAGCGACAGTTGTCCTCCAGCACCAGGTAGTCGCCCTCGTCGTTGCGGATCAGGTCGGTTCCCACGACGTGGGTGAATACCTTCTTGGGAGGCAGCACTCCGAGGAGTTCGCGCCGGTATTCCGGGCGCGACAGAACCAGCTCCCAGGGGACGATGCCGTCGCGCAGGCAGCGCTGTTCACCGTAGATGTCGGCGAGGAAGAGGTTCAGCGCGGTGACGCGCTGGATCAGCCCTTCCTCGATCTTGCGCCATTCGGCGTGGGGAATGATCCGGGGCACGAAGTCGAAGGGGAAGATCCGCTCCGCTCCGTCCTTCTCGCCGTACACCGCAAAGGTGATGCCCTGGTTGAGCAACGAGAGCTTCTGGAGCCGTTCGCGGCGCGGGATCTCGCGCTCATCGAGCGTGGCCAGGATCTCGAGGAGCTCGCGGTAGTGGGGACGCGGCTCGCTCTGGGACGCGAAGATCTCGTCGTAGCCGGCCTCTTCGTGAATCCACTGCATCGACGAGGGTCCTCGGACTGGAATCGACGCGAAAGGATATCCCATTGCCGAACGCCACCCGGATGCCGAATGATCCGATCGGCCTCCTCCCGGCATTCAGAAAATCTCTGCAATTACGAATACCTACAAAACCCTTGCGCTCCGGGTTGGTCATGTGTATAAAACAGCCTTAGTCAGATGACCAACACAACCGTCGAACACGACCGAGAGAACCCCACGCGCGAAAGCATCCTGGATGCCGCGCTCCACGCTTTCTCCCTGCACGGATTCGACGGCGCCACGACCCGAGCCATCGCTGCGGCGGCCGGCGTGAATCTGGGCCTCATCTCCTACTACTTCCAGGGCAAGGAAGACCTGTGGCGAGCCTCCGTGGACCGCGCCTTCGACGCCCTTCGCGAAGGGCTCGGTGACGACCTGCGCAACGCACGAGGTCTCGACGACCGCGCACGCACCGAGCTGCTGATCCGCCGCTACGTGCGCTTCGTCGCGCGCCACCCCGAATTCGTGCGCCTGATGCACGAAGAGGGCAAGCGTGACAGCGAGCGCATGCACTGGCTGGTGGACAACCACGTAAAGCCGCTCTACCAGGCGCTCAGCACGCTCATCGAGCGCGCCCAGGGGACGGGCCGGCTGGAGGGCGTCGACCCGCTGCACCTTCACTACATCCTCGTCGGCGCCGTGGCCCTGATCTTCCACCAGGCGCCCGAGTGCCGCCGCATGACCGGACGCGACCCGATGGACGACGCGGTGGTCGAAGCCCACGCCGAGGCGCTGGTGCGTCTCTTTCTCGGAAACGATCCCTCACGAAACCAGGAGAACCCCACGTCATGAAACTGGGCACCTTCACCCACGCCGGCGCGACGCGCATCGGTATCGTCGACGGCGGCGAGATCGTCGATCTCTCCCAGGTCGCCCCGGACCTTCCGCGCGAGATGATCGCGTTCATCGAAGCTGGAGAGACGGCACGGGAGCAGGCCACGTCCGCAGCCGAGTCCGGCAGCGGACGCCTTCCGCTCGACACCGTTCACCTCGAAGCCCCGATCCTGCGTCCCCCCAAAATCCTGGCCGTGGGCGTCAACTACGCCGACCACGCCAAGGAGGCGGCCGACGCCGGGATGAAGCGCCCGGAGTTCCCGCTGATCTTCAATAAGCAGTCCACGTCGGTCACGGGGCCGAGCGACCCGATCCACCTGCCGCGGGCTTCCCACGTGCTCGACTACGAAGGCGAGCTGGGCATCGTGATCGGACGGCGCTGCCGCCATGTGCCGCGCGAACGGGCCGCGGAGGTGGTGGCCGGCTACACGGTGGTCAACGACGTCACCGTGCGCGACTGGCAGCTGCGCTCGCCCACCTTCACGATGGGTAAGTCCTGGGACACGCACTGCCCGTGGGGCCCGTGGATCACGACCGCCGACGAGGTCGGCGACCCGCACGGCCTGCGGCTGCGCACCTGGGTCAATGAAGAGCTGCGCCAGGACGCCAAGACCGACGGCCTGATCTTCGACTGCTTCACGCTCATCGAGCACCTGTCCACCGCCTTCACGCTGGAGCCGGGCGACCTGATCCCGACCGGGACCCCGGCCGGCGTGGGTATCGCGATGAAGCCGCCGCGGCTGCTGGTGGCGGGCGACCGCGTGCGGGTCGAGATCGAGGGCCTGGGAAGCATCGACAACCCGGTGATCGCGGAGCCCGCGGACACCGTACGCATCTGAGGAGGATTGCGATGATTCGCGTGGCAGACGTCGAATGGGTGCGATTCACGGCCCCCGACCTGGACGAGATGGAACGCTTCATGCTCGACTTTGGACTGGTGCGCGCGGAGCGCACCGAAGATGCACTCTACATGCGTGGAAGCGACCCGGAGCCCTGGGTGCACGAGACGCGCCTCGGTGAGCCCGGGTTCGTCGGCGTCGGCTTCCGCGCGGCCTGCGCAGAGGACCTGGACGCCGCCGCCGTCATGGAGGGGGCGTCTCCGGTCGAGCCGATCTCCGAGCCGGGTGGTGGCTCGCGCGTGCATTTCACCGATCCCGACGGCCTCCAGGTGGAAGTGGTCCACGGCCGCGAACCCGCCGAACCGCTGGCGGTGGAGCGCGCCGCCCCGCTCAACACGGGCGCCGAGCATCCGCGCATCGGGCGGCTGCAGCGGATTCCGAAGGGACCCGCCCGCATCAAGCGCCTGGGGCATGTGGTCGTGAAGGTGGCGGACTTCCGCACCAGCTCCGCATGGTACGAGTCCCGCTTCGGGTTGCTGCGCAGCGACGAGGTCTACCTCGGTGACACCGAGAACCTCATTCTCGCCTTCATGCGCTGCGACCGCGGCGAGAACCCGGTGGATCACCACACCTTCCTCTGCGTGGGTGTCGGTGAGCCGGGCTTCGACCATGCAGCCTTCGAGGTGGAGGACTTCGACGCGGTGATGGCCGGACACGAGCACATGAAGGCCGCAGACTGGAACCACAA
>CAXMOD010000172.1:0-1813 GCA_964194905.1 uncultured Desulfobacterales bacterium
GCGTCCCACTCGTCGCCTAGCTCGAGGCGCAGGGCGGTTTCCAGCGCGCGGTGCTCCTGGCGGAAACGCTTTCCCTTCCAGCCCTCGCGCAGGCCGGTGAAGTTTACGTTGAGCCTCGCCAGCTCGGAGATCTCCCAGCGAGCGCGCAAGCGCTCCGCATCGGCGTCCGACAGGCCGGCGACGACGAGCGCTTCGGTGTCGAAGCCCGGTCCGGCGTCGGCAGTCGTCGACGCGGCGGTGCCGGTACCGGAAGCATTCGCCCCCGCCCCCAGCGCGCCTTCCGCCCGCGGCGAGAGCGGGGCGCGGTCCGCGCGGCCGGGTTCGACCGCGCGCGCCTCCAAGAGGGCGCGGCGCAGGCCCGCCACCTCTTCGGCCACCGCCGAACGCGCATGCCGCTCGAACTCGAGGGCGGCCCGCAGCTCGTCGAACTCTGCGCGGGTCACCGGCGCGTCCGGGTCGCTCTGTGCGGCGTCGGCACCGATCTCTCGAGGCGCCGTCGGGTTCCCACCCACCAACACCGCGACCGCCACCGCTGCGACCAGCAGTCCACTCGCCCCGATTGCGATCCAGCTTCGCGCCATCGTGACCCGTCCACACCCCGGAAGCGAAAGGTACCGATTCGACGCGTTCGCTGGCAGGGGTGCGCACGCTTCGGTATCCCCCCGCGGTGCGCCGGCTCATCTCCATCCTGCTCGGCAGCGCCTGCTTCGCCGCGGTGACCGTCGTCCTGTTGGAGGGGCTGCTGGCGTTGTGGCTGGCCTGGCCCGCGCTTCCGGCGGCGCCGCTGGCGCAGCGCCTCTACGCGGACGAGACGATCTATCCGAACTTCGACTCCGCCTGTGCGCGCTTCGACCCGGAGCTCTTCTACACGCTGCGCCCCGGTACCTGCCGCTTCGATACGCGCGAGTTCTCGACGGAGCTCCGCATCAACAGCATGGGCTTCCGCGACGAGGAAGCGTCCCTCCAGGCACCGCGCGTCGTCGCCGTGGGCGACTCCACCACGATGGGGTGGGGCGTCGCCGAGGAGGAGGCCTATCCCGCACTCCTGGAGTCGCGGCTGCGCATACGCGTTCTCAATGCCGGCGTTCCGTCCTACGGCACCCGGCGCGAGATGGCCGTGCTCGAGCGCGTGGATACGAGCGCCCTCTCACACCTGATCGTGCAGTTCGATACCAATGACCACAGCGAGAACAAATCGTTCTTCAAGATCGGGCAGACCATCTCGAGCGAGTCCGATTACGACCGCCTGGCGGCGGAGGCCGTCAGCGGGGCTCGCTACTGGCCCGGCAAGCACTCCTGGCTGGCGCTGAAGATGGCCCTGGGGGAGTCGGGCTCCGGCGGATGGCTGAGCACACGCAAGACGGCTGTCGAGGCGGAGGCCTTCCTCTACGCGCTGCGGCACGGGTCGTCCGTCGACCTCTCGCGGGTTCACGTGGTCGTCTTCGTCATCGAGGCCCGCGCCGGCCGCTACGGACCCGCCTTCCTGAGCGCACTGGAGACTGCCCTCGCCGCGGATCCGCACCCGGGCTGGCTGGGCAGGGTCACCCTCGTGGACGTGTCGGACGACATCCAGCCCGACGTCCGCTTCCGACTGGACCCGCACATCGGCCCGGAGGGCCACCGGCGCATCGCCGAGCGACTGGCCGCGGTGATCGCAGCGGAGTGAACCCGTTCAGAGCTCGAGCAGCTGCTTGCCGAAGTTGGCGCCGCTGTAGAGACGGAGCAGCGTCTTCGGTGCGTTCCCGAAGCCCTGTTGCACGTCCACCTCCCACGCCAGCTCGCCCTCGGCCGCCCACTTCAGGAGGTCCGCCGC
>CAXMOD010000173.1:0-4419 GCA_964194905.1 uncultured Desulfobacterales bacterium
GAGAAAGGCTAGACATGTCGGTCGACACATTCTTCACGCGCCTGAATCCGCTGTTCGTCGGTGTACTGCGCTCGCCATTGCACTGGCCCTTGTCCCTGGGACTCATGGTCATCACCGTGACGGGCCGCAAGAGCGGCCGTCGCTTCAGCTTCCCGGTCGGCTACCAGCCGCAGGGTCGCGACGCTCTCGTGGTCATGGTCTCCGAGGCACGAAAGAAGTCCTGGTGGAAGAACTACCGCGAGGCGGGCCCGGTGGAGGTCCGCCTTCGCGGCAAGACACGCACCGGCGCAGCCCACGTGATCGATCCGAACTCCGCCGAATTTCGAAAGCACGCCGAGAACACGGTTCGCCGTGTTCCGGGCATGGATCGCGTCTTCAAGGTCCGGTACGACAAAGCCGCGGGCCTGACCGACGCGCAGGCCGAGCATCTGGCCAAAGAGATCGCGGCGGTGCGCATCGACCTGGAGCCGGCGGCGTCGGCCTAGGCGTCATCCCAGAGTCGCGCGCCGGGAATCCACGCGGCGTGGAAGCCGCTGGGTACGCGCGCGGGCAGCTTCACCCTCGCCAGCGGCCCGCGCTCCACGTCGCGCGCGCTGAAGACCCAGCACTCGGACTCGAACGTGCCCTTGTGCGTGGCGATGGTGACGACGTAGCCGTCGTCTTCGCCGGCCTCGGCCCTCACGCCGTGGCGCGGTGCAAAAGGCGCTTCACTGGCGCACCAACCCGGCTCGTAGACGTAACGCTTCCGGCCGGCGTCGGAGTGGTCGTACTTCACCAGCGCGTGGAACTCGACCGTGTAGCCGTCCTCGGGGATCTGCTGGTGGTAGGAGAAGCGCGTCTTCTCGCCGTAGCGAAGCGTGTCCGGCAGCGGGAACTCGACGTTGAGGTCGTCCAGTGCCTCTTCCTTCGCCTCCCCGGTGCGCAGGTTCATGCGCCAGCGGTGCAGGTGCGAGCGGATGCGCAGGTAGCCCAGCATCGAGGCCAACTCGCCCTCCTCGGGGCGGCGGCGAATCGTGGGATCGGGCTGGAAGCAGCCGTCCATCACGATCCAGTCGCCCTCCTCCCACGCGTTCACCATGTGCAGCACGTAGCCCGGCTCGAACTCGAACCAGCGCACGTCGTCGGTTCCGCCGCGCCGGGGCAACACCCCGAAGCGGCTGGGAATGTCGCGGTGGAAGCGGGCCACCCGGTAGCCGTGCTCGCGCAGCACCTGGGGATCGTGGAAGAGCGGAAAGTCGTGCACGATCGAGTGGTGCTCGGTGATGGTGATGTCGTGGGGGGCGCGCACGCCGGGCAGATCGATCGGCACCTGGTGCACCAACTCGCCGTCGGCCGAGACCACGCCGTACGTCATCCAGGGCGGTTCGAACTCGGCGAGCGTGAACCACACGAGCTCTCCGGTGCGCTCGTCCACCTTGGGGTGCGCGGAGACCGTCGTCTCGAGCTTGCCGCCGAAGTTCGCCGTCCCTCGCGCCTGCAGGGTGAGGGGGTCCAGGCGGTACGGGGTGCCGCACAGGTACCAGAGCGCAAGCAAGTCGCCGCGGTGGTGGATCAGGTCGGTGTTGGCGGTGTCCTTCAGATAGTGGCGGGGCCCATCGAAATCGAACGGCCCCATCACGCCCGGCCACAGCGCGCGGCCGGCGGCGCGCTCGTCCGCCAGGCCGGCGGTCTCCACGAAAGCGCTGCGATACTCGGCGCGCCCGTCGCGGAAGTAGACGCCGTGCACCATGCCGTCGCCGTCGAACCAGTGGTAGAGGTTGCTGGGTGGGAAGACGGCGTTGGGACCGTTGCGCACGTAGGCGCCGCACAAGTCTACGGGGAGCTCCCCCTCCACCGGCAGGTCGCGCGCATCATGGCTGCGCAACGCGGGCGCGTGGAGCCCGTGCAGGTAGGGATTCTCCACGCGATCGGTCCAGGCGGGGCGGTCGGCGGGATCGGGCGCAGCGGCGGGAGCGGACGTCATCCCGGAGGAGAATAGGCCGGATGAGCGGCCCGGACCCGGGAGCCTCGGCTTGGACCCAGCGGGCCGGGACCGGCTAGAATGCGCCGACCGCACCCGGAGGCCCCCCAATGTCCGAACCCCCCAGCTGGAACGAGGCGATCGCCACCCTCACGGCACCCGGTGGTCCTTTCGTCTTGACGGAGGCCGAGATCCACGGGCGCACGGTGTCGGTCTTCGAGCGCACGCCGCCCTCGCTGCGCCATCTCTTCGCGTCCGCTCGCGACCGAGGCAACGCGCCCTTCCTCGTGTACGAAGACGAGACGTGGAGCTTCGCGCAGGTGATGACGCGAGCCGACGCACTCGGCCACGCGCTGGTCCACCGCTACGGCGTCGAGCCGGGCGACCGCGTGGCGATCGCCATGCGCAACTACCCCGAGTACATCGTGGCGTTCGCGGCGATCACCTCGATCGGCGGCATTGCCGTGTGCCTCAACGCCTGGTGGACGGCCGACGAAACGGCCTACGGGCTGGAGGACTCGACGCCCAGGGTGCTGATCGCCGACGCGGAGCGCGTCGAGCGAGCGCGGCCCACCATGCGGCGCCTGGGCATCCTTGGCATCGTGGCTCGCGCAGAAGCAGAAGACGGCTTCGATGCCTGGGACGATGTGGTGGTGGAGGGCGCAGCGCTCCCCGAGGTGGACATCCACCCCGACCAGGACGCGTTGATCCTGTACACCTCGGGTACCACCGGCTTTCCCAAGGGAGCGGTCTCCACCCACCGGGCCGTCCTCTCGGCGCTCACCCTGTTCGCGTTCCGCACCATCGCCGACTCGATCAGCCGGCCGCCCAAGGAGGAGCACCCCTTCCCCACGAGCTTCATCCTGTGCGTGCCGCTCTTCCACGTGACGGGCCTGGTAGCGGTGACGCTCTCCTGCTTCGCCGCCGGCTACAAGCTGGTGATCATGTACAAGTGGGACCCTTCGCGCGCGCTCGACCTGATCGAACGGGAGCGCATCACCAATTTCGTCGGCGTGCCTACCATGTCGTGGGACCTGCTCGAGGCGCCGGACTTCGCGCTACGCGACACCGGCAGCCTCAAGAGCGTGGGCGGAGGCGGGGCACCCGCGCCGCCGGAGCTGGTGCAGCGCGTCGAGGGCTCGTTCGAACGCGGCCGCCCCGGCATCGGCTACGGCATGACCGAGACCAACGCGTACGGTCCCCAGAACGGTGGCGACGACTACGTGCGCAAGCCGCGCAGCGCGGGCCGCTCGGTTCCCCCGATGGAGATCAAGATCGCGGACGACGACGGCAAGGAGGTGCCTACCGGCGAGGTCGGCGAAATCTGGTTCCGCGGACCGAACCTGATCCGAGGCTATTGGAACAAGCCCGAGGCGACGGCCGAGACGATCGTGGACGGCTGGCTACGCAGCGGCGACATCGGCCGCGTGGACGACGAGGGCTTCATCTACGTGGAGGACCGCGCCAAGGACATGGTGCTGCGCGCGGGCGAGAACGTGTACTGCGCCGAGGTGGAGGCCGCGATCTACGAGCACCCCGGCGTATACGAAGCGGTGGTGTTCGGGCTGCCCCACGAGCGTCTCGGCGAAGAGGTGGCGTGCGCCGTACACCCCAAGCCGGGGCAGACCGTCGAGCCCGAAGAGCTTCAGGCCTTCCTGCGCGAGCGCATCGCGGGCTTCAAGGTGCCGAGCATCGTGGACGTGAGCGCCGAGACGCTGCCGCGCAACGCGGCGGGGAAGATCTTGAAGCGTGCGTTGCGCGACGCCCTGGCAGAGCGCCTGGGGCGCTGAGCGACCGCGTCAACACGCCACCTTCACGTCGGTGAGGCCGAAGAGGAAGCGGCCGGCGAGCGCTTCGCCGCCGACGACCCGCGCCACACCCAGCCCGAGCAGCGCACCGGCTTCCATCGCGAGAGCGGACCACCAGGTGTCGCGCAGGAACACCTTGGGAGGCTGCGCCTGGAGGCGCTGGATCGCCGCCACCTCGGGCTCTCGCTCGGCTTGCACGGCGCGGGCGGCCGCGTCCACGGCGTCGGGGTGGGCGTCGCCGGCCAGGATCGGAACCAGCTGGTTCGCGGCCACCACCCCGTCGCGGATGGCGTGGTTGAGGCCCTGCCCGCCCACCGGCGACATGGTGTGCGCCGCGTCGCCGATCACCAGGAGGCCGGGCCGCGTCCACTCGCGTACCCGGTCGGACACCACCGAGAGCAGGAAGGGCTGCACGCCGTCGTCCTTGTGCGCCAGCAGGTGCTCGGCGAGGTCCGGCGAGGCGTGGCGCGCCATGGCCTCGATGCACTCGGGCATCCCGCGCCGGCGGATCTCGCCGAAGCTGCCCTTGGCGATGATCCAGGCCATCTGCATCTTCCCGTCGTAGATCGGCGCCCCGATCATGAGGTGACCGCGGCCCAGGTAGGCCCGCGCCTGCACGCGCTCGGCCATCTCGGGGAGCGGCGGCAGCTT
>CAXMOD010000174.1:0-13322 GCA_964194905.1 uncultured Desulfobacterales bacterium
CTACGACAAGGCGCACCCCCGGGCCCACGTCGCCCGCCGCGGCCGCGCCTCGAAGGGCGAGGGATGAACGAGGCCATGCGGGCCACGACCGTGATCGCCGTGCGCAAGGACGGTGGTATCGCGATGGCATCCGACGGCCAGGTGACCGTCGGCGAGGTGATGATGAAGCAAAGCGCCCAGAAGGTGCGCAGCGCGGCGGGCGGCCGCGCGCTGGTGGGCTTCGCAGGTGGCGCCGCCGACGCCCTCGCGCTGACCGAGCGCCTCGAGGCGCGTCTGGAGGCGCAGCCCGGCGTGCGCCGCGCGGCCGTGGAGCTGGCCCGCGAGTGGCGCACCGACCGCGCGCTGCGCCGGCTGGAGGCGCTCCTCCTGGTGGGCGACCCCGACTGCGTGCTGGTCGTGTCGGGCAACGGCGACGTAATCGAGCCGGACGACGGGATTGCGGCGATCGGCTCCGGCGGCTCCTACGCGCTGGCCGCGGCACGCGCGCTCCTCTCCCACACCGACCTGGGCGCCGAGGCTGTGGCGCGCGAGGCGTTGAAGATCGCCGCCGGAATCTGCATCTACACCAACGACGAGATCAGCCTGGTGACCCTCCCATGAGCAACCTGCAGACCTTCACTCCCCGCGAGATCGTTTCCGAGCTGGACCGCTACATCGTCGGCCAGCGCGAAGCAAAACGTGCCGTGGCGATCGCCCTGCGCAACCGCTGGCGCCGCCAGCAGGTGCCCGAAGACCTGCGTGACGAGATCGCCCCGAAGAACATCGTGATGATCGGTCCCACAGGCGTGGGCAAGACCGAGATCGCCCGGCGCCTGGCGCGCCTGGCCCAGGCGCCGTTCATCAAGGTCGAGGCGTCGAAGTTCACCGAGGTGGGCTACGTGGGCCGCGACGTCGAGTCCATCATCCGCGACCTGACCGATCTGGCCGTCAACCTCGTGGCGGAGGAGGAGAAGCGCGGCGTGCGGGCCAAGGCGGAGGAGCGCGCCGAGGAGCGCATCCTCGACGCGCTGCTGCCGCACCCGACGGGCGCGGCTCCCGGCCAGCCGGGTTTCGTGCAGCTCGCGCCGGTGCCCGAGGGCGGGGAGACGCGCGAGAAGCTGCGCCGGATGTTGCGCCAGGGGCAGCTCGAGGACCGGGAGATCGATGTGGAGGTCGCCGACAGCGGCGCAGGGCCGAACCTGTCCATCTTCACGCCCCAGGGCGTGGAGGAGCTGGGCATCCAGATGAAGGACATGCTCGGCAACATGTTCCCGCAGAAGACGCGCCGCCGGCGCATGAAGGTCTCGGCGGCACGCGACGCGTACGCGGCCGAGGAGGCGCAGCGCCTGGTGGACATGGAAGGGGTGCGCGAGCTGGCCGTGCAACGGGTGGAGCAGGCGGGCATCGTGTTCCTCGATGAGATCGACAAGGTTGCGGCGGGCGGAGCCGGCTCTCGCCAGGGCCCGGACGTGTCGCGCGAGGGCGTGCAGCGCGATCTGCTGCCCATCGTCGAGGGCTCCACGGTTCAGACCAAGCACGGCCCAGTGCGCACGGACCACATCCTGTTCATCGCGGCCGGCGCCTTCCACGCGGCCAAGCCCTCGGATCTGATCCCCGAACTCCAGGGCCGCTTCCCGATTCGGGTGGAGCTCTCGAGCCTCACTCGCGAAGACTTCGTGCGCATCCTGTCGGAGCCCCGCAACTCGCTGGTCCGCCAGTACACGGCGCTGCTGGCCACCGAGGCGATCGAGGTGGAGTTCAAGGAGGACGGGGTGCAGGCGATCGCAGAGATCGCCGCCACCGTCAACGACCGCACCGACAACATCGGGGCTCGTCGCCTCTACACCGTGATGGAGAAGCTCCTGGAGGAGGTCAGCTTCGACGCCCCGGACCTGTCGGGCACGAGGCTGGTGGTGGACGAGCCGCTGGTCCGCGAGCGGCTGGGGCCGCTGATGGAGGATGAGGACCTCTCGCGCTTCATTCTGTAGTCGGGACAGTCGAACAGACCTCTGGGAGAGAGGCTAGGAGGGGGAATGGAAGGTCGCTGGCGCCGCGTGCTGGTGGTGGACGACGAGCGCTTCTTCCGAGAGGCGATCCAGGAGACGCTGTCGGGAGCCGGGATCGAGTGCCTGCTGGCCTCCGACGGCGCCGAAGCGCTGGAGATGGCCGAGGAGCCGAGCATCGGCGCCGTGGTGCTCGACGTGCGTATGCCCGGGAGCGACGGCCTCGAGATCCTCTCCAAGCTGCGGGAGATGCGTTCGACCCTCCCGGTGATCATGCTCTCGGCCCACCAGGATCAGTCGTACGTCCTGGAGGCCCTGCGGCTGGGCGCCGCCGACTACCTCGCCAAGCCCTTGCACGAGGAGGAGCTCACCCTCGCCGTCAATCGGGCGCTGGAGGGCTACGCGCGCGCTGCCACCTCGGACCGTCTCCGCGACCGCCTGGTGGCGCTCCAGGCCGGCGCCGCGCGGCTGGTGGCCATGGGCCGCGGCAAGGCGGAGGATCTCCACAGCGCCGTCGCCGAGGTGGTCTCGGACGTGCTCCAGGTGGAGAAGAGCTCGCTCATGCTCCTCGACGACACGGGCTCCGAGCTGCGGGTCGTGGCCGCCACGGGCCGCAAGTTCGCCGCTTCCGACTTTGCGCCGGTCCCGGTCGGGGAGGGCGTGGCCGGCCTCGCGCTCGCCCGCAGTGAGCCGCTGCTGGTGACCGAGGTGGCCGGCGACGCGCGCTTCGAGGGTCAGAGCCCGGGCGAGGACCGCTACGCGTCCCAGGGATTCGCGGTCGCGCCCATAGTGGCCGGGGACCGCGCCCTCGGCGTGCTGTGCGCGACCGACCCGGTGGATGGCAGCGACCTTGCCGCCGAAGACCTGGTGCTGCTGCGCATCCTGGCCGAGCAGACCGCGTCGGTCCTGACCGGCGAAGCCGAGGAGGTCGCAACGTCGGGCCCAGGTGTCGCGACGAGCGCGCCGGAAGCGACCACGCTTCCGGTGGGAGCCTCGGGCGGCTCGGAGGACGGGGAGGTGGCGCGCACGGTGTGCGAGGCCATCGTGGCCGAGGTCGAGCCGGTTCGGGTCCTGGCCGGTGCGTTGGCGGCCGCGGGGGAGGGGCTCGGAGCCCGCTGTGCGGCGCTCTACCTGCGTGATCCGGATGGCGGCGCCCTGCGTCGCGAGGCCGAATGGTGTGTCGACGATGCTTCGGATCGCGAGACACTCGACGCGCGCAGTGGGCTCACCGGTACCGTGCTGGAGACGGGCCGCCCGGTGGCCACCGACGATCCGGCGAGCGATCCGCGCTTCGACGCGGGCCTGGACACACCGGGGTCCGGCGAGCCCGCGCCGTTCCTATGCCTGCCCATGCGCTTCCGCGGCAAGACCCTCGGCGTCTTCCGCGCCTTCCTCGCCCCCCCGGCGCGCACGTCCCCGCGGACGGCGGAGGTGCTGACCGCGGCCCTCTCCACGGCCGTGCGCACGGTGCTGCTGTACCGTAGCCTCGTGGAAAGCATCGAGGAGGTCGCCCGGGTCCGACGCGAGTCCCGCGACACGAACTAGTGCAATCGCTCATCGACAAGGCTGCGGTGCTGGTGGAGGCGCTGCCCTACATCCGCCGCTTCCGAAACAAGACCTTCGTCATCAAGTACGGCGGCCACGCGATGGTCGATGATGAGCTGCGCGCGCAGTTCGCCGTGGACGTGGTGCTCCTCAAGTACATCGGCGTGCGGCCCGTGGTGGTGCACGGAGGCGGGCCTCAGATCCAGGCGACCCTCGACCGGCTGGGCAAGGAGTCGTCCTACGTGGACGGGCTGCGGGTGACCGACGACGAGACCATGGAAGTGGTGGAGATGGTGCTTGCGGGAAAGGTCAACCCGGACATCGTTCAGCTGGTGAACCGCGGCGGCGGCGCGGCGGTGGGCCTCACGGGCAAGGACGGCGGCATGCTGCGGGTGCGGCGCAAGCGCGTCGGCGACCGCGATGTCGGCCGCGTGGGCGAGGTCAGCGCAGTCGATCCCGGACCGATCGTGGCGGCGTCGGATGCCGGCTACGTGCCCGTCGTGGCGCCCGTGGGTGTGGACGACGACGGGCTCTCCCACAACGTCAACGCCGACGAAGCGGCCGGTGCGATCGCCCGCGCGCTGGGCGCGGCCAAGCTTCTGATGCTCACCGACGTGGAGGGCGTAAAGGACGCGGGTGGCGAGCTGGTCCCGCAGCTCTCGCTGGAGCAGGCAAAAAAGCTGATTTCGGAGGGCACCATCCGGGACGGCATGATCCCGAAGGTCGACTGCTGCATGAGCGCCGTCGAGGGCGGCGTGGAGCGCGCGCACATCGTCGACGGACGGACCCGCCACGCGATCCTCCTCGAAATCTTCACCGACGGCGGCGTCGGCACGCTCATCACGAGGTGATCTCGTGCCGAAGGACTTCCTCTGCGTCGCCGACTGGTCGGCCTCCGATCTGCGCTCGATCCTGGAGCGTGCTCGCGAGCTGAAGGACCTTTGGAAGCGGGGCGAGCGCCCGCAGACCCTCCAGGGCCGCACCCTCGCCATGTACTTCGAGAAGCCCTCCCTGCGGACCCACGTCACCTTCGAGGCAGGCATGACGCAGCTCGGGGGCCACGCCATCCTGTTGCGCCCGGAGCAGGTCCGCATCGGTGAGCGCGAGAGCCCGGCCGACGTGGCGCGCAATGTCTCGCGCTGGGTGGACGGCCTGGTGGCGCGGACGTTCAGCCACGCGCTCGTGGAGGAACTCGCCCGCGAGGCCTCCATTCCGGTGATCAACGGCCTGACGGACCTGCTGCACCCCTGCCAGGCGATGGCGGACCTCCAGACCATGGCGGAGCGCGCCGAGCTGGACCACGCCGTGCTGGCCTTCGTGGGCGACGGCAACAACGTCTCCCATTCGCTGCTGCTGGCAGCCGGTGTGCTGGGCTTCGAGCTGCGCGTGGCGACCCCGGCCAGCCACCGCCCGGCCGCGGATGTGCTGGCCCGCGCGGAGGCACTGGCCCGCGAGAGCGGCGCCCGCCTGCACCTGTTCGACGACCCGCGCGAGGCGGTGCGTGGCGCGGGCTTCGTGTACACGGACGTGTGGGCCAGCATGGGTCAGGAAGCCGAAGCCGCCGAGCGCCGCGCCATCTTCGCGGGCTACCAGGTCAACGCCGAGCTCCTGAGCGAAGCCCCGGATGCCTGGGTGCTCCACTGCCTGCCCGCCCACCGCGGCGAAGAGATCAGCGACGAGGTCCTCGAGGGACCTCGAAGCATCGTCTTCGATCAGGCGGAGAACCGTCTCCACGCCCAGAAGGCGATCCTGGAGCGCCTCCTCGCCTGACACGCCCGGACGGGCGTTCCCGACCCTACGTTGATCCCCGCGGGGGTTCCTGGTCGCTCGCCGGGCGGGGCATTTCCCCAGGGAACGCCTCAGCTTCGCCCCGGTCCCTGCCGATGAGACCGTGGGCGCCGCCTTCCGTCTGGAATGCAGCCACGGAGGACCCATGCGTGCGGGCGATCGCACAGCCAGCCAGCAAGAGGAGCGCGTGCCGCGACTCGCACCGGACTGCGATCCGACCGGTCTGGACCTGACGCCGGCGCAGGGATTCCTGCTCTCGCGGATCGACGGCCTCACTCCCGAATCCGTGCTGCTTCAGCTCGGGGGGCTCGACCCCGACGAAGTGCGGCGCTGTCTGGACGACTGGTCGAGCGAGGGCCTGGTCGTCTTCGGCAAGGGCGGACCTCCGTCGCGCTCGGCCGAGTCTGCACCTGTGCCTGTAGTGGATGAGGCGCTCGACCGGATTCCCACTCCTGACCCCGAACTCGACCTGCCCGTCAAGGCGCAGGAGGCCATCCTCGAAATGTACGAGAGGCTCGAGCGTCCGTACCACGAGCTCCTCGGTGTGCCGCTCGACGCCGACACGCGCACCGTAAAGCGCGCCTACTTCGGGCTCTCCAAGGAGTACCACCCGGACCGCTATTTCCGGCGGGACATCGGCGCGTTCCAGCCGCTGCTCGAGCGCGTCTTCCGCAAGATCGTCGAGGCCTACGAGCTGATGTCCGATCCCGGGGTACGCGCCGAGATGGAGCGCTCGCTGAGCGGTGAAGCCGAGGCGCCGGCCGGCGCCGCAGGTTCCGCGCCCGGGGCCGCCAAGCCCAGGAGCCGTCCGCTCTCACCCTTCAGCTCCCTCGGCCGTCTCATCGCCAAGCGCCGGGCCAAGGCCAAGGGCTTCTTCGAGGCAGCGATGGTCGCCGGCGGAGAAGAGCGCTGGCTGGAGGCGACGGGCAGCCTGCGCCTGGCGATCGCCTTCGACCCGGCCAACGCTCTGTACCGCGAGCGCTTCGGCGAGGTGCAGCCCAAGGCACACGCCATCCGCTTCGAGCAGCTCATGAAGGAGGCGGACAGCGCCCTGAGCTTCCGCGACCGCGGCGACGCACTGCGCCTCTTCGAGGAGGCGCTCCACTTCAAGCCCTACGACCCGGAGGCCAACCACACGGCGGCCCGGCTTGCCTGGCTCGTCGCAGAAGACCTGCGCAAGGCGAAGGAGTACGCGTTGCGTGCCACCGAAGCCGAGCCTGACAAAGGGGACTACCGCCGGACACTCGGCCAGATCTACCAGGCCGCGGGCTTCGCGGCCAATGCGCGGCGCGAACTGAAGGCCGCCGTTCGGTTGAATCCGAAGGACAAGGAAGCGCGAGCGGCCTTGAAGAGCCTGTGATCTCCGCCGCGAGGCGGACTGGAGGAGAGCGATGAGTCGCGTGATCGGCATCGACCTCGGCACCACGAACTCGTGCGTGGCCGTAATCGAGAACGGGCAATCTACGGTGATTCCCAACGCCGGGGGATACCGCACGACGCCCTCGATGTTCGCCATCTCGCACGATGGAAAGCGTCTCGTGGGCCATCTGGCCAAGCGCCAGGCGATCACCAATGCACGCAACACGATCTTCGGATCGAAGCGTCTGATCGGGCGCCGCTTCGACGCCGAAGAGGTTCGGCAGGCGGTCGAGTTCTGTCCCTACGAGATCGTGCGCGGCGCCAACGACGACCCGCGTATCAATATTGCGGGCAAGACGTTCACGTGCCCGGAGATCGCGGGCATCATCCTGCGCGAGATGAAGCGGGTCGCCGAGGAATACGTGGGTGAGCCGATCTCCGACGCCGTGATCACGGTGCCCGCCTACTTCAACGACACCCAGCGCCAGTGCACGAAGGACGCTGGAAAGATCGCGGGCCTGGAGGTACTGCGCATCATCAACGAGCCCACCGCCGCCGCCATGGCCTACGGCGCCGGCAATCGCGAGGAGGAGAAGGTCGCCATCTACGACCTCGGCGGGGGCACCTTCGACATCTCGATCCTCGACATGAGCGACGGGGTCATCGAGGTGCTGGCCACCTCGGGGAACACCTTCCTGGGCGGCGAGGACTTCGACCGGCGCATCGTGGGTCACCTCTTGGAGAGGTTTCAGGAGACCGAGGGCATCGACCTGAGCGAGGACCCGATGGCGCTACAGCGCCTGAAGGACGCCGGGGAAAAGGCCAAGTGCGACCTCTCGGAGCGCGAGAAGACCGAGATCAGCCTGCCGTTCATCGCCAGCGACGACTCCGGCCCTCGCCACCTCCAGCTGGAGTTCGACCGCTCCAGCCTCGAAGCGCTGGTGCACGGGCTCGTGAACCAGACCATCAAGGTGGTCGAGAGCTGCGTTCAGGACGCCGGGCTCCAGCCCGGCGAGGTGGATCGGGTGATCCTGGTGGGCGGCCAGACACGCATGCCGCTGATCCAGAAGGCCGTCGGGGAGTGCTTCGGCAAGGGCGCCCACAAGGGTGTGAATCCGGACGAGGTCGTGGCTGTCGGAGCTGCGCTTCAGGGGGAAGCGCTGGTCTCCGACGACCAGAAGCTGCTTCTGCTGGACGTCACGCCGCTCTCGCTGGGCATCGCCACTGCCGGCGGTCACTTCGCGAAGCTCATCGAGCGCAATACGACGGTGCCGGTGCGCAAGACGCACACCTTCACCAGCACCCGCGACAACCAGACGGCTGTGAAGATCCGCGTGCTCCAGGGAGAAAGCGATGCGGCGGCGCACAACGACCTCCTTGGCGAGTTCGTGCTCTCGGGCATCCGAAAGGCGCCAAAGGGCGAGCCCGAAATCGAGGTGTGCTTCGACATCGACGCCAACGGAATCGTGAGCGCTTCGGCGACGGACCTGGCTACCGGCAAGGAGCAGTCCATCACCGTGAACGCCACCGGCACGCTGTCCCAGGAAGAGATCGAGCGGATCATCGAGGACCAGGAGCTCTTCGAGGTCGCGTCAAAGGGGTAGGCCGGGGAAATGTCCGAGAGCACAGAAGCGCAGATCGCACGATTGCTTCAGGAAGGCCTCGACCACTACGGGGAGGGCCGTGCCGAAGAGGCCGGACGTTGCTGGGGCGAGGTCCTGTTCCTCGATCCGGACAACCGCGTTGCGCGCGACTACATGGAGTCGCTCGAGGGAGAGGCCGACCCCGAGAAGGGTCCGAGCGAGGGCGCCGGCTCGTCCATTGCCGACGACGCGCTGCGGCTGATGCGGGAGGGGCATCTGGAGGCCTCTCTCGAGCTCTTCGAAACGCTGACGCGCCGCGAGGACGACCGTATCGAGGTGCACGGATACCTGGAGATGGTGCGGAGCAAGCTGCTCGACCGCTATCGCGAGAAGGTCGGTGGACTCGACGCGGTGCCGCAGATGAAGCTCGCGGGGCCGGATCTGATGCACATCAACCTCCCTTCGACGACGGGCTTCCTGCTTTCGCTGGTGGATGGTCGGACGTCCGTGCACGATCTGATCTCGCTCTCCGGGATGGATACGTTCGACACCCTGCGTGTATTGACCGGGCTTCTCGACGCCGGCGTGGTGCACTGCTCGCCGTGAGCCCCGGGCAATCGCTGCTTCCGTTCCTGCCGGCTCCGGTGGCCGTGGCGGATCCGGAAGGCCGAGCCGTCTACGTCAACCCGGAGTTCGTTCGCGCCTTCGACGCCCCTGAGGGTCAGGTGCACGGTCGCCCTCTGGCGAAGTTCTTCGCCGGTGGTGCGCGCGAAGCGGTGCTCGTTGCCACCGCGCGTGTGTGCGCCGAGGTACGCGTCGTTCGATTCCTGCTGCGCGAGAGCGATGCCGCCTACGCGGTCTCAGCTGCGCCGATCGAGGCGGAGGGCGCCGCCGTGGGTCTCGTGTTCCTCTTCTCCCAGGAGCCCACCGGCGAGCAGGTGCTCTCGTTCCATCGAGAGATCCAGGAGCCGATCGACGACCTGGCCCACTGCCTCGACTCGCTTCTGGAGCAGACCGGCGGCCGCCGCGCCGAGCGCTTCCGGGGCCAGGTCGAGGAAGGACTGCGCGCGCTGGAGCGCGTTCGCAAGTGGAGTGACGAGCTGCGCGACTTCGTCGCGACGCGCTCCCACGAGCCCGCGGCTCGCCGCTGCGACGCCCTCGAGCTGGCCCACCAGGTGGGCGAGGCGGCGGGGGGCGCAGCGCGGCGCACGGGTCACGCCCTCGAGGTGCTGATCCCGGCGACGCTGCCCGACGTCAGCTGCGACGGGGCGCGTCTCTCCGCGGCCCTGGTGCGCTTCGTGCGCGATCGCCTGGAGCTGGCGCGGGAGGGCAGCCGCTTCACCTGGGCGGCCAAGGCACTCGGCGGCGGGGTGTTGCTGTCGTTCACAGAGATGGGGTCCGAGGGCGCGCTCAGCTTCGGCACCGACGACGACACGCCTCCCGCTGCGCTGTCCAACGCGGTCCAGGCGCAGGGCGGTTCGGTGGCCCGCGTGGCGGACCCGGTGGCCGGCGTCACCACCACGGTTCACCTGCCCGGGGCCGAGTAGGGACCACCGGCCGGCCCTCCCCGGCGCCCGGTGAAGGGCTACTCTCCGCCGCCGGAGGGACGGCATGGCGAGCGGCGGAGCGGTGAAGCGCGTGTGCCTCGCGTACAGCGGTGGGCTGGACACGTCGGTGATCCTGCGCTGGCTCATCGAGCAGTACGACTGTGAAGTGGTCGCGTACTGCGCCGACGTGGGCCAGGAAGAGGAACTCGACGGCCTGCCTGAGAAGGCCAAGTCCTCGGGAGCCGTGGACTGCGTGATCCGCGACCTGCGCGAGGAGTTCGCGCGCGAGTACGTGTGGTTCGCCATTCGCGCGGGCGCCGTCTACGAAGGGACCTACCTGTTGGGCACTGCCCTGGCACGGCCGCTGATCGCGAAGCACCAGGTCGAGGTGGCGCGGGAAACCGGCTGCGACGCCGTGGCCCACGGCGCCACCGGAAAGGGCAACGACCAGGTGCGCTTCTAGCTGGCTTTCCGAGCCCTCGACCCGGAGCTGGCCGTGATCGCCCCGTGGCGCGACTGGGACCTGCGTTCGAGGGCCGACTGCATGGCCTACGCCCAGAAGCACGACATCCCGGTCTCCGCAACGCTCGAGAAGCCGTACTCCATCGACCGCAACCTCATGCACATCTCCTTCGAGGGAGGAGTGCTGGAGGACCCGTGGCGCGCGCCCGACGAGTCGATGTTCCTGGCAACCACCAATCCCGAGGACGCTCCCGACATGCCGGCCGAGGTGATCGTGGGCTTCGAGGACGGGGCGCCCGTCTCTCTCGACGGCGAGGCCCTGCCCCCCGCGCGCCTGCTCACATTGGCGAACCAGATCGCCGGCGCCCACGGCGTAGGGCGCGTGGACATGGTCGAAGATCGCATGGTGGGCCTGAAGGCGCGTGGGGTCTACGAGACACCCGGCGGCACGTTGCTCCACGCCGCCCACCGCGCAGTGGAATCCATCACGCTGGACCGCGAGGTGATGCTCGAGCGCGACCGCTCGATGCCGCGCATTGCGCAGATGATCTACAACGGGCTGTGGTTCTCGCCGGAAATGGACGCCCAGCGTGCCTGGGTGGACGCCACCCAGCAGGGCGTGACCGGTGAGGCGCGGGTCCGCCTCTACAAGGGCGGCCTGCAGGTCACCGGGCGTCGCTCGCCGGTGTCGCGCTACGACGCCAACCTGGCCAGCTTCGAAGACGACGCAGGCGCCTACCACCAGGGCGACGCCACAGGCTTCATCCGGCTCACCGGGCTGCGGCTGCGCGGGAAGTAGTCGGCTCCCGGTGCTGCGGGTCAGCGCACGGGATCGTCGCCGTAGGTGTCGGGGTAGGGCTCGTCGCCCAAGGTGTAGTGCCACCACTCCTTCGGGAAGTTCACGAAGCCGGCGCGCTCCATCGCGTCGCGCAGGTGCCGCCGGTTGCGCCGCGGCTCCGGACCCACCGACGGCGAGTCCGTGTGGGCGCGCTCGTCGAAGAAGTCGAAGGGCGTGCCCATGTCGAGCGGGAGACCCGTCCCGTCCGCCCGCAGCTCCAGCAGGGTCAGGTCGACGGTGCTTCCGCGCGAATGGCTCGAGCGTCGCGCGATGTAGCCCCGCTCGAAGAGCTCGGCCTTGTCGACCGCGGGGTAGTAGCGCGCCTTGGTGCGGGAGTCGGAGAGGCCCTCGGACCAGCGGACGAAGTGGTCCACGGCCCGCTGTGGGCGATAGCAATCGTACACGCGGAGCCCCAGCCCCTGCGTCGCCAACTCGCGCTGCACCACTGCCAGCGCGCGGGACGCAGGCTCGCTGAGCAGGCAGCGCGGCGCCGCGTATCCGTCCACGGGTGTCCCGACGAAGTTGTCGTTCCCCGCGTAACGCATCTCCACCCCGAGCCCAGCCACGAAGCTCGCGGCGTCTACGAGAACCAGGGGCTCGGCCCCGAGCGTCGCGCGGGCGCATCCCGATGCCAGGATCAGTGTCGCGAACAGGCGTCGTTGCACGGCCGCGCCCGGCCCGGCGTTCGAAGCGTGACGAGCGTGCGGGCTTGGTGACCTGGAGCGTGTTGAAATTCTTCGCGCGGCAGAGACGTCGCGAGCGGAGCACCGGCGCCTCTCGCGGCTGACCCGTAGGGAGTCCAGCCTGCGGGTCATCCGCCGCCGCGCGCCCCCGGCGTCTCCGGCTCGCGCCGGAACGGGTGCAGCAGCTGGGGCAGGTAGCCGAGGGGAACCGGGTTGCCCTCGATGCCGTAGACCTCCGGCCACTCCTTGCCCGGCATGTGGTACGTGCCGAAGAGCCAGTCGATCAGCGGCAGGTGGATCGCGAAGTTCTTGTCGAGCGCTTCGCGCTGGGCGGTGTGGTGCCAGTGGTGGAAGCGCGGCGTCACGAGCAGGTAGCGCAGCCAGCCGAGGTCGAAACGCAGATTCGCGTGGATTGCGATCCCCTGTAGCGAGGCGAACACGAGGTACGGGTAGAGAGCCTCGGGAGAGAAGCCCAGCACGTAGAGCGGCACGAACGCGACCGCCCGCGTCACCACGATGTCCACCAGGTGGAGGCGCGAGGACGCCAGCCAGTCGAGGCACTCGCACGAGTGGTGGATGGCGTGGAAACGCCAGAGCAGTGGCACCGCGTGGAAGAGCCGGTGCGATCCGTATGCGAACAGGTCCGCCAGGACCAGCGCTTCGATGAACTGGAGCCAGAGCGGCTGCCCCGCGATCCCCTGCTGGACGGATCCGTCGAGCGCCCAGCGGAAGAAGATCGCCGCCGGCAGCATCGTCAGCAGCACCGTCACCTGCACCGCCATGTGGCTGACCAGGAAGTGGGCCAGGTCCGTCCGCCAGCCTTTGCGGAACACGCGCTGCTCACGGTGGGCGAAGATCCGCTCGAGCGGCACGAAGATGAGCGCGAGGAAGAACAGGTTGAAGATGAACCAGTCGAGTCCGATGTAGGTGTTGCGCTCGTCGACGGCGACGGAAACCTGCGAGCCACCCAGCAGGGTGGCGGCCAGGGCCAGGCCCATCCCCGCCATCCCCGCAGAGCGCGGGCGGCGGTTGAGTGCGGTGTTCAGGACGCCCAGCGCGAATGCCGCTGCGAGCACGAACTGGATCAGCGCGCGCACCAGGTCCATGGGGTAGACGGCGCGCATGTCCGGGGTGGTGAGCCAGTCCGGATAGCGCAGGCACAGCACTGCGCCGAAGCCGAGGGCGCCCAGCGTGGCGGAGAGGACGCCGCTGATCTTGCCCTCCCCAAAACGGAACTCGGAGCCGCCATCGCTCATCGGTTCGCCGCTCCCCGCGCTCCGCGTACGCCGGGCAGACGGCGGATGGCGCGCTCGAGGGTCCCGAAGAAGTCGACGCCGTCGAGGAGCGGATTGAGCAGCCCCGAGGTGATGCAGAAGCTGCGGTCGAAGTCGCCGCAGTGGTGGAGGGCGTGCCGCTCCGGCGAGAGAATGACGCCGCATCGCTGCAGCCGGCGCACGGCTGCGGGCGGGGCGGGATGGTGGGCCCACATGTGGAACTGGTTGGTGGCCATCGACGCCGCCAGGAAGAACACGAGC
>CAXMOD010000175.1:0-10948 GCA_964194905.1 uncultured Desulfobacterales bacterium
CGACCATCGCCGAAGCCAGAACTTCTTCCTCGGTGAAGATCTTCTTGTAGCGCGCGTTCGGGTTCGCGACGCCGTGACGACTGTTCTTCGCCTTGATGTGAGCGAAGTCCTGCTCCGTGGCTCCGTAGAGGTCCATGCGCCGCCGAGCGTAGAGGCCGAAGTAGGTGGGGTTGGTCGCGCCGAGCAGGTGGAAGCGCAGCCAGTCCGGGTCCAAGGTGCGCTCGCCCTTGTTGGGGGCCAGGAAACCCTTGGGCGTCGTGTCCGCGCCCACGACGACCGCCACATCGCACATGCCCGCGAGGATGCGGGTCCGCGCGGCCTCCATTGCCTGGGCGCCGGTGGCGCACGCCGCGTAGGTGCTCATCACCGGGATGCCGGTCCATCCCATGGCCTTGGCGAAGGTGGCGCCGGCGACGTAGCCCGGGTAGCCGTTGCGCATGGTGTCGCCGCCCGCGACGAAGTCGACCTGCTTCCAGTCGATTCCCGCGTCCTGCAACGCGGCCTTGATCGCGTGGACGCCGTACTCGACGAAGTTTCGCCCCCACTTGCCCCAGGGGTGCATGCCGACACCGAGAACCGCCACTTCGTTCTTGCTGCTCATCTCAATTCTCCTCAGGCCGCGGCCGGCTTCCAATTCCAGACGATGTACTCGTTCTCGTCGTCCTCGTAGAGGGTTCCGAGGGTGAGCTCCATGGGTTGCCCCACCTCCAGACCGGCGGGATCCACACCCGGAGCGAGCTGGCCCATCACGACCATGCGCTCCTCGGTCAGCTCCACCGCCGCCACCGTGTAGGGTTCGAACGGATCCGGCGAGACGTAGGGCGCCGGAGGCTTGTAGTGGTTGGTCGTATACGACCACAGCTTTCCCGTACGCGACAGCTCCACCTCTTCGCGTTCGGCATCCGCGTGGCCCGGTGCCGCGCTCACGGCCACGTCCTTCGGGAAGAAGTACGTACCGCTCTCCTTGTCCCGCAGTCCGATGAGACGCGGCTCGTTCTCGTCGAGGGTGAACCAGCCGTCGATGGCGGGTACGCGATTTTTGGCCATGTCTTCCTCCGCCCCCCAGGCTAACTCAGGTGCCCGGGAGCGCTGTATCCGAAGCTCTCGGCGGGAAGCTTCCCGTCGATGACGGCGTCGCAGAGACGCCCGCCGTGAAAGACCGAGTCGCCACACGACCGGTCCAGGGACCAGGCGCGCTTCATCCACACGTGGACGTCCTGCTCGTAGGTGTATCCGATGGCGCCGTGCACCTGGAGCGACACCTTGGAGACTTCGCTCGCGGCCTCGCATGCGGCAAGCTTCGCCATCGACGCGTCCACCGCGCGGGTCGGCGCAGCCCGGGCGACGGAGTGCGCCGCCCGGTAGACGTGGGAGCGGGCGTACTCGAGAGCCACCTTCACCTCGGCGAGCATGTGCTTCACAGCCTGGAACGTCCCGATTGCTACGCCGAACTGCTCGCGCTGGGTGGCGTAGTCGACCGCCATCGAAATGAGCCGGTCGGCCACGCCGAGGGCCTGGGCTGCGCAACAGACCGCGCCCCGGTCGAGGGCGGCGTCCAGCAGCGCCTGCGCTCGATCTCCGTCGGCCACGGGGTTGCCATCGCGCGGCGAGAACGCGACTTCGAACAGGCGCTGGGAGCCGTCGCCCGACGTCACGGCGGTCGCAGTCACAGCGTCTCGCGGGAGTGCGTGCAGCGTGTCGCCGGCGAGGAGGAACAGCAGGTCGGCCACGTGGGCGTCCGGAACGTACGGAGTGCCCGGCAGGCCCACGGTCAGGATGGCCGTTCCCTCGGCCACGTTGGGGAGCCACGCGGACGCGAGCGCTTCGTTCTCGAGCTCGCCGAGCAGACCGACGCCTTGCACGGTGGGGATCAGCGGCTCGGCCAGCCCCACGCGGCCGGCTTCCTCCATCAGGAGGACCAGGTCCACGTCGTCCATCCCCAGTCCGCCATGGGCCTCGGGCACGAGCAGTCCCGGGATTCCGATCTCCGCGAGCTTCTTCCAGAACACCGGGTCGCGGCCGGTCTCCGTCTCCCAACCCGCACGAACCCAGTCGGCCGGGCACTCGGCCTGGAGGAAGTCGCGCACAGTGGTCTGGAGCAGGAGCTGGTCTTCGCTGAAGCCGAAGTCCATGGCTACTTCCTCGGCAGGCCGAGGATGCGCTCGGCGATGATGTTCTTCTGGATCTGGTTGGTGCCCGCGTAGATCGGTCCCGAGAGCGCGAAGATGTAGCCGTCGAGCCAGGGGCCCGGCAGCTCGGCGCGCGGACCCAGCAGCTCGAGCGCGAGCTCGTGCATGCGCACGTCGAGCTCCGACCAGAAGATCTTGTTGAGCGAGGCCTCCGCGCCGATCTTGCCGCCCGCGAGCAGGCGCGACACGGTCTGGTACGTGTTCAGGCAGTAGGCCTCGGCGTCCATCCAGCAGCGGGCCACGCGCTCGCGCATGCCCGGCGCCACGGGATCGGCGCGCTCGACCGTCTCGCGGTACAACGCCACCAGGCGCGCGGCGGTGCTCTGGAAGCGCGCCGGACTGCGCAGCATGAGGCCGCGCTCGAAGCCTGCCGTGGCCATCGCCACGTTCCAGCCCTCGCCCTCCTTGCCCAGCAGATGTTCGGCGGGGACTCGTGCGTCGTCGAAGAACACCTCGGCAAAGGCTGCCTTGCCGTTGATCTTCTGGATGGGACGCACGGTCACGCCCGGGGCGTCGAGCGGACACAGGATGAACGAGAGGCCGCGGTGGCGCTCGGAGTCCGGGTCGGTGCGGAACATCCCGAACAGCCAGTGGGCGAACGCGCCGCGTGAAGCCCAGGTCTTCTGGCCGTTCACGACGTAGTGGTCGCCCGACCCATCCGAGACACGGATCGCGGTGGCCTGGATGTTGGCCATGTCGCTGCCGGCGTTGGGCTCCGACCAGCCTTGCGCCCAGACCTCTTCGCTGGAGGCCATCTTCGGCAGGAAGCGCGCCTTCTGCTCCGGCGTGCCGTACTCCATGATGGTGGGGCCGAGCAGGAAGATGCCGTTCTGGTTGACGCGGCCGGGTGCGCCGGCGCGGTAGTACTCCTCCTCGAAGATGAGCCACTCGAGGAGGTCCGCGCCGCGGCCGCCGAACTCGGTGGGCCAGGGCACCATGGCCCAGCCGCCGGCATGCAGGGTCTTCTCCCACTCCCGGTGCTGCTCGAAGCCGTCGGGCGTGTCGAACGAGGCCGGCGGCTCGTTGGGCACGTGGGCTTCGAGCCAGGCGCGCGCTTCCTTGCGGAAGGCCTCCTGCTCGGGGGTGTAGCTGAGGTCCATCTCAGTCGTCGCCCTTCTTGGGGTCGGCGTCACGCTTGAAGTCGGCGTCGCGCTTTTCGACGAAAGCGGAGCGGGCTTCCTGGGAGTCCGGCGAGGTGTAGAGCTCCAGCGTGAAGCCCTGCTCGAAGCGGTAGCTCTTCTTCACGTCGAGGGTCTCGATGCCGTTCAGCGATGCCTTGGCCAGCCGCAGCGCCTTGCCGCTCTTGGCCGCGATGTTGTGGGCCAGCGCCAGCGCCTCGTCGCGCAGCTTCTCCCTCGGCACCACCGACTCGAGAGCGCCCAGACGGTACGCCTCCTGCGCGGTGATCGACTCGCCGGTGTAGAGCATGCGGCGCGTCTTCGGCATGCCGAACATGCGCAGCAGATGGGTGGCCGCGCCGAGTGCGCCGCGGTCGATCTCGGGTAGGCCGAAGGTGGCGTCCTCGGAGGCCATCACGATGTCGGACGCACCGGAGATACCGATCCCTCCGCCCAGGCAATAGCCGTGCACGGCGGAGATCACCGGAATGGGGCAGTCGTAGATGGCGGCGAAGGTGTCGTAACAGCCGCGGTTCACCTCGGTGATGAGGCTCGCGTCCTCGGCCAGCTCCTTCACGTCCACGCCGGCCTGGAAGCCGCGTCCGTCGGCGCGGATGACGATGCAGCCCAGATCGGCGCGCCGGCCCAGCTCGCCAATCGTCGCGGCGAATTCGTGCCAGGCGGCGTAGCCGAGCGCGTTGACCGGCGGGTTGTCGATCACGAATTCGGCGACGGCGTCGCTCTCGTCGATGCGGAAGGCCATGTTTCCAACCTCCGAGTCAGGGTGTCTGGAGTCCGAGACGCTCGAGGGTAGCCTCGGCCTCCTCCACGATGCGTCCGATCAGCTCGGCGCTGGTCGGGCGGTCGTCGATCACGCCGGCGACGGTCCCACTGGGCAGATAGCCGCCCACCGGGTCGCCGTCCTGCATGGCGCGCTTGGCGAGCATCGGGGCGTTGGCGGCCATCAGTACCTGGGCGCGGGTGAGACGCTCGTTCCGGCGCATGGCGAGTCCGGAGCGCAGCAGGTCGGCAATCGACGCGCCGGTCGCGGCGCGCAGCGCGAGGGCGTTCCGGAGGGCGAGCCACAAGCGCGCCAGCGGGCCCTTGCTTTCGAGCTCGCGCACCAGCTCGTTCTCGATCATGCGTTGGGGCAGCCCGTCCAGCGCGCGGCTCACGATCACGTCGTCCACGGCGGCGTGGATGTACCGGTCGCCGGTGGTGTCCGGCACCGGGCTCTCGCGGGTCAGCAGGAAGCGGGTGCCCATGGCCACCCCCGCCGCGCCCAGCGCCAGCGCGGCCACCAGGCCGCGACCGTCGCGGAAGCCGCCTGCCGCCACGATCGGGACGCCCACCGCGTCGGCGCACTGGGAGACCAGCAGCGACGTGGGCACGCTGCCCGTGTGGCCGCCGCCCTCGGCGCCCTGCACCACGATGGCGTCGGCGCCGAGCTTCTCGGCCTTCACCGCATGCTTCACGGCGCCGCAGGTCGGCACGCAGACCACGCCGGCCTCCTTGAGGCGCATGATCAGGTCCGAGCTCGGCGCGCGGTTGTAGCCGGCCGCACGCACGCCCGCGGCGATGATGGCGTCGGTGATCACGTCGGCACCGGGCGCGTCCATCAGGAAGTTGACGCCGAAGGAGTGCTCCGTCCGCGCGCGCGTCTGCGCGATGGCGTCGGCGACCTCTTCCGGCGGAATCGTTGCCGCCGCCAGGAAGCCGAAGCCGCCGGCGTTGCAGACCGCCGCCACCAGCTCCGGCGTCGCCACCCAGCCCATGCCCGTCTGCACGATCGGATAGCGGCAGCCGAGCAGGTCGCACAGTGAAGTGTGGAGGGGGGTGTGCAGGGCGTCGGTCACGTCGGCCTCAGTGGGGCACTTCGTTCGACCGCGAGTCACCCGGGTCGAGCACCTCGCGGATCAGGCGCAGCTCCTCGTCCGTGGGCGGGCGCGTCTCGGGAACGTCGTCGGGGACCACCAGCTCGAAGCCGGTCTGCTCCACAACCTCGTCCACGCTGACGCCCGGGTGCAGAGAAGCGAGGCGCATGCGGTTGTCGGGCGTGGCGAAGTCGAAGACGCCCAGGTTGGAGACGACACGGCGGATCTCGTGGAATCGCGCGCCGTCCTCGAGCTCGCGGGCGCGGTCGTATCCGACGCCGGACACCACGTCCACCTGGTCGACGAAGACGCGCGTGCTGTGGTTCGGCACCCAGTAGCTGGTGGGGTGGTGGATGGTATTGCCCGGGGCGCCGCGCATGCCCAGCAGCTGAGCCTTGGGCTGCTTGTGAGGGCCGATGCAGGCGAAGTTGTGATTGCCGTAGCGGTCGATCTGGGTGGCGGTCATGACCACGTGGCGGCGTCCGTTCCAGAGCAGGTCGAACACGCGCCGGAACGGGAGCCAGCCCTCGACGATCGGGTCGCTGGTAGCGTCGCCCGTCACCGGCGGCACGTCGGCGCGCAGGTAGGCCACACCGTCGGTCATGAGCAGGTCGGGCTCGAAGGTCAGCTTGGCCAGGCGCGCGCCGATGGCGGGCACGGCGCCAAAGGCGCTGGCCAGTCGTTCTCCGTCGCCGCGGAAAACCTCGGCCACCGCTACCGCGCAGACTTCCGCTCGCGTCGCGTCGCTCATCGTCCGGCCTTCCGATCTTCGTTTCGCGCTTGCACCCTCTTCTGGTACTCGGCCTCGGACTCGGCCGTGAGATACGTCTCCTCGAATGCCTTCCACGCCTCCGGGTCCTTGGCGGTCTTGGCGTACTCGCGCTGGAAGGCTTCGTCGCGTCCGTAGTCGGGCGGGCACTCGGTGAAGTGCGCGCCGCCGGGCGCCTCGATGACGCCGTCCACCATGCTGCGGTTGAGCAGCAGCGTGTGGGGCGTTCCGGCCTTCGCCAGGTCACTGGTCTCGACGATCTTCTCGCAAGTGACGAAGCGGCGCTTGGCGGCCTGGCAGAAGAGGTCGTCGAAGTAGGGGTCCGGTCCCAGGTACTGGGCGTTGCCGCGCGCGTCGGCGCGATTCAGGTGCACGAAGGCGGCGTCGAGCTCCAGGGCCGGCATGGCCACGAGCTGGTCGGCGTCGTCGTAGGGCGAGGTGATCGGCTTGATCCACTTCTGGTTGATCTCCAGCACGTCGGAGCCGAGCCCGGCGCGCGTGGGCAGGAAGGGCAGGCGCAGCGCAGCCGCGTAGAGCCCCCACTGGAGCATGCCCTCATCCAGCTCCACGGCTTCCACCGCGCCGGCCTGGCGCACCGCGCGGAAGTGGGGCTCCAGCGGGATCGAGTCCAGGGAGACGAAGCCGTAGATGATGCGGGCGACGCGCCCGGTCTTGCAGAGCAGGCCCGCGTCGGGGCCGCCGTAGGTGACCACGGTCAGGTCCTTGAGATCGGTGCGCAGGATCTCTCGCACGATCGACATGGGCTTGCGTCGAGAGCCCCAGCCGCCGATGCCGAGGGTCAGCCCATCGCGCAGCTCGGCGACCGCTTCGTGCTCCGTGGTGCGCTTGTCCAAGGGGCCTCCGCCCCCAGTCCCCGGGGGCGGAATATAGTAACGAGACGTATCGTATCGCGCCATCCAGCGCTGGCGGCCAGTCCGCCAGCCGCCGGGGAGCGCGGGTATTACAGTACACCGCGATGGTGGGGCTGGTTGCACTGCTGGCCTGGATCTTCGGCCTGTAGCGGCTCAGCGCTCCGGCGCGGGACCCGGCAGCGCGTAGGCGACGAGCGCGTCGCCCGGTTCGGACCAGCCGTGGCCGCCGGCGGGGACCACCACGAACTGGCGGCCGTCCGGGCGCAGGCGGTAGGTGACCGGCGTGGAGTTGGCCGTATAGGGAAGGCGCGCTTCCCAGAGCACCTCGCCGGTCTCGCGGTCGAAGGCGCGAAACGTCTTCTCGGTGGTGGCGCCGATGAAGACGAGTCCCCCGGCGGTGGCGATGGAGCCGCCCAGGTTGGGGGCGCCGACCTCGCCTTGCAGCCACCAGATGGGGAACGGCGCCTGGTCGCGGCTCGAGCCGAGCGGCACCTCCCAGAGAATCTCGCCGGCTGCGAGGTCGACCGCCGTGAGCGTGCCCCACGGAGGGGCATTGCACGGGGCACCGAGCGGCGAGAGCAACGGGCTGCGCACGACGGCGTACGGGGCGCCCGTCATCGCGTACATGTCGTTCGGATAGGTGACCGTCTTCTCGGGCAGCGCGTCGTACTCGTCGCGCGGCAGGAGCTTCACGACCAGCGGCATGCGCATCTGGTTCACGTAGAGGATGCCGTTCGCCGGATCGAGGGAGGCGCTGCCCCAGTTGGGCCCGCCCGCGGAGCCCGGCCACACGATCGTGCCCTCGAGCGAGGGAGGCGTGTAGATGCCGTCGGATCGCAGCCCCGCGATGAGCTCACGACATTTCCCGCGGTCCCAGGGCGTGAAGCCGAACGCGTCGTCGGGCGTGAGCGTCGTCGGGTGGAGGGGAGGCAGATGCGTGGGGAAGGGCTGGGTCGGCGAGTACAGCTCGCCGGGGATCGTGCCCTCGGGAACGGGGCGCTCCTCCACCGGGAAGATCGGCTCCCCGTTGACGCGGTTCAGCAGGAACAGGAAGCCCATCTTCGTCGGCTGGACCAGGGCGGGGATGACGCGGCCGTCCGGGTGGCGGAAGTCGAACAGCGTCGGCTGCGAGGGGACGTCGTAGTCCCACAGGTCGTGGTGCACGGTCTGGAACGACCAGATCCGGGTTCCCGAGCGGGCGTCGAGCGCGACGATCGAGCTGCTGTAGCGGTCGAGCCCTTTGCGCACCGACGCCACGTAGTCCGGCGACGCGTTGCCCGTCGGCACGTACACGATGCCGCGTTCGCGGTCGGCGGCGATCGGCGCCCAGACGTTCGGCGTGCCGGCGGTGAACTCGCCCTCGGGAGTGATCGGGCGGCGGGTCCAACCGGGGGGAACCGGGTCCCATGCCCAGCGCAGCGCGCCCGTACGCGCGTCGAAGGCGCGCACCACGCCGGCCGGCGCGTCCACGCGCTCGTTGTCCGCCACCAGCGCGCCGATCACCACCACGTCGAGGAACGCCAGCGGAGGGGAGGTCGGGTAGTACTCCCACACCGGCGCCTCGCCGATCCCATCGCGCAGGGCCACGCGCCCGCCCCGTCCGAAGTCCGCGCACGGCTTGCCGGTCTTCGCGTCGAGGGCGATCAGCTCCGAGTCGAGGGTGCCGCTGAAGATGCGCTCGGCGCACGCCGAGCCTGCCGGCGCCTGGGGGTCGCGCCAGTGCTCCACGCCCCGGCACACGCGCGGGTAGGGGCCGTTCAACTTCGTGGTCTGCTGCTCCGGGTCGAAGGCCCAGCGCTCTTCGCCGGTCTCGGCGTCCAGCGCGATGACCCGGTTGTAGGCGGTGCAGACGTAGAGGAGTCCGCCCGTCACGATGGGCGTCACGTTGAACGACGTGCGCGTGTGGCCGTCGCTGCCGTCCGAGACGTCGCCGTGGCGGTACTCCCAGGCCGGCTCCAGGTGCCCCACGTTCTGCGCGTGAATCTGGGTCAGGGGCGACCAGCGCAGGCCGCCGAGGCTGCCGCCGTAGTGAGGCCAGTCGGCAGTCGGGCCGGAGGTGTCGAGCGCAGGCGGCGGCGCGTCACCGCAGCCGAGCAGTGCCGGGAGCGCCAGGAGGACGGCACAGGCGAGCCGGTTCATCATCGCGGTGGAACATGTTCTAACCTCGCGCGGGCTTCAAGTGCCCCCGTCGGATGCGCGGTGAGCGGAGATCCTCCATGAAGTTCTGGCAGTCCCTGGCCTTCACCGAGCCCGAGCAGCTGGTGGAGTGCGCGAAGATCGCCGAGGAGGTGGGCTTCGAGGGTGTCCTCGTCTCGGACCACGTCTTCTTTCCCGGCCGGCTCGACTCGAAGTACCCGTACTCGGAGGACGGCACGCCCGGCTTCGACGGCGCGGCACCGTTCCCCGACCCCTGGGCGACGATCTCGGCGATGGCCGCGGTGACCACGCGCCTGCGCTTCAGCACGATGGTCTACATCCTACCGCTGCGGAACCCGCTGGAAGCGGCCAAGCCGATCGGCAGCGCCGCGGTGCTGTCGGGCAACCGCGTGGCTCTCGGAACGGGCGCCGGCTGGATCCGCGAAGAGTTCGACACCCTCGGCGTGGACTTCCGCACGCGCGGGCGTCGCTACGACGAGTGCATCACCGTGCTGCGCAAGCTGTGGAGCGGTGAGCCGGTAGACCACGCCGGAGAGTTCTTCTCCTTCGAGCGCCTTCAGATGAGCCCGGCGCCGACCGCGCCGATTCCGATCCTCGTGGGGGGTCTCTCGGGACCGGCGTTGCGCCGCGCGGCGCGAGTCGGGGACGGCTGGCTCGGTACGGGCCAGACACCGGAGCAGGCCGAGGAGATCCTCGACGTCCTGGCGAAGCTGCGCGCCGAGGCGGGCCGTGCGTCGGAGCCCTTCGAGGCGATCGTGCCCCTCGTGACGCCCCCCGACGGCGACGTCTACCGCCGTCTCGAGGAACGCGGAGCCTGCGGCACGGTGAGTTACCCCTTCACGTACGCCCTCGGGCCCACGTCCAGCCTGGACCAGAAGCGGGCCTACCTGGAAGGCTTCGCCGACCAGGTCATCTCCAAGCTCGGGTGAGAATCCGATGACGACTCCTGCGATGTTCGATCTGAGCGACAAGGTCGCGCTCGTGACCGGAGGCAACAGCGGCATCGGTCTCGGCTTCGGCCGTGGGCTCGCCAAGGCCGGCGCGCGCGTGGCGCTCTGGGGCCGCGACGCCGCCAAGAACGACGAGGCCGTGGCGGAGCTCGAAGGTCTCGGCGCCGAGGCGGCCGGCTTCGTGTGCGACGTGACCGACGAGGCTGCCGTGACCGCCGCGACCGCGGCCACGCTGGAGCGCTTCGGGCGCATCGACGCGTGCTTCGCCAACGCGGGCTTCAGCATCCCGGCGGCCTTCGTGGAGACGAAGCTCGTCGACTGGAACAAGGTGGTGCAGACGAACCTCACCGGCTCCTTCCTCACCTTCCGGGAGGTGGCGAAGCACATGATCGAGCGCGGCGGCGGCGGCACGCTGGTGGCCACGTCGTCCATCGTGGAGATCTGCGGTGCGCCGCGGCAGGTGGCCTACGGCGCCACCAAGGCGGCGCTCTCGTCGATGGTGCGCGCCCTCGCGGTGGAGCTGGCGCGCCACGACATCCGGGCCAACGCCATCCTGCCGGGCTGGATCGAGACGCCGCCGATGGAGGCGTTGAAGGCGTACAAGCCGCTGATGGATGAGGTGCTGCACCGCACCCCTGCCCGCCGAATGGGCTCACCTGCCGATCTCGAGGGCATCGCGGTCTACCTCGCATCGGACGCGTCGCGATTCCACACGGGGGACGTTCTCCGAATCGACGGCGGCTACATGATCTTCTAGAAGCCTCCGCGGAGGTGGGCGCTTGCAGCTGACGGAGCCTGCGGCTCCGCAGCTGAAGCGCTGGCGGGGGAGGGGGCGTTGGAGTGGCGCAAACTGTCACGCTCGGAGGGGAACGGCTGGTCGTTCTGGCACAAGCCGTTCCCAAGGTGGGAACTCCACTACCGCCTTCCCCCCACCCCCGGAATCTTGTGAGACTCGCCGTTCCGAGCTGCAACTCCTTGGATTGAGGAGCGGAGGGGCGTCGTCCCAGGGGAACTGCAGG
>CAXMOD010000176.1:0-10792 GCA_964194905.1 uncultured Desulfobacterales bacterium
CCGCTCGGTGCTGGCGCGCCTGCTCGGGCCCGAGCGCGCCGAGCGTGTGCGCCACATCAGCGAAGAGATCGATGGCCGCGTGGCCACGGTGCACCGCGACGAGCTGGGCGCCCTCTTCGGATCGATGGCGCTCCAGTTCGCGGCGCGCGCCGTAGGCGCTGTCCAGCTCTGGATGTTCCTCGCCTGGATGGGTGCCCCGTCCGACGTGGCCACGCTCCTCACGGTCTTCCTGGTGGCGCGGGCCATCGAGGCGGTGGCTTTCTTCGTGCCCGCCAGCCTGGGCACCCAGGAAGGCGGCTTCATGCTCGGCATCTCGCTGGCCGGCCTGGACCCGTCGCTCGGGCTCCTCTTTTCGCTGGCGTTGCGGGTCGAGCAGCTCACCTGGACCGCGATCGGCTTCGCCGCCTACGGCGCCCTGGTCTGGACGCGCCGGCGCGAGCAGGTCCGCACGCCGAGCTAGCAGGGCGACTCAAGAGTCGCCCGACGCGCAGCGAGCCGAAGGCGAGCGAGGGCGGGCCCCTGCCGGGCTAGGCGCGAACGAAGGCAAAGCCGCGCTCCGATGGCTCCCGAATGCAGAAGGCCCGACTCGCTTGGCGAGCCGGGCCTTCGATTCCGAGAGCGCGCCGCCGGCCGCCTATTCGCAGGCCCCCAGCGAGTCGCCGTGATCCAGGTGGGCCGGCACGGCGGACACGTCCACGTTGAGGCTGTGGGCGTTGCCCTTGTTGCCCTTGGGCACGTGGCACACGTCCATCTTGTGGCCGTCCTCCGGCCCGCTCACCGGGCGTCCCGCCACCTGCTCCACATCCACCGACACTTCTCCGGTCTGTCCGCTGGCCGTGTGGGTCACGGCCACGTCGAGCTCTGCGTGGGTGAGGATGACGAGGAAGCCCTGCACGTAGGGGCTCGCGGGAGCGCCGCCCGGGAAGATGAAGCCACCGCCCAGGATCTCGCCGCAGTCCACCTCGAGGGCCGTAGCCGCAAGCAGGCTCTCGGCCAGAACCTCGGAGACGTCCCCGGGGGCCTGGGCCTCAGGCGGGAAGGTCAGCGCGACGTGCTTGGTGAACAGCACCTCGATCTCCGAGCCGTTGTGGATGCTCACCGCCGCGGCGTAGAGCCCCGGAACCGCCCGCTCGATGTCCCCACCGTTGAGCCCGCAAGTAAAGGGCACCGCGTACTGGAACCAGCCGTCGCCGTTCGACTTCGCGCTCGCGTCGTCAGCGACACCCGCCAGCAGTACTGCCGCACCCAGCACGGCCATGCCAATCCGTAGAGTCCTGTTCATATGCACTCCTGATCCCGTCCCCTCCCTACTATCGTGCCCCGGCCGCGTTTGTAGGTGACGCGGATCACCGATCGACGGAGTGCGCGCTCAGGACGGGCGGGGGCGACCGAGGAAGCCGCCGACCCACAGGCCGAAGCCCACCAGCCCCGCGACGGGAAGCAGCGCCACGTCGCGCTTGCGGAGGCCGAGGACGTCGCGGCGCTTCCAGAGGCCGTGTGCCTCGGCAGCCCACCACGCCACGGGCACCAGCGCGGCGCCCGCCCCGGGGGGACCGCCCAGCACGCCGAGCAGCCCCAGCGCCAGCGCGGGCACGAAGCCGTGCAGCGTGACCTGCCCGAAGTAGCCGATCGGTCGCTGCTCGTGCACCACGCTGTTCCAGCGGAGGTGGCGGCGCAGCGAGCCGCGCCAACCCTCGTCCTCGAGGAGGTGCTTCAGCATCAGCGGCACGAACTCGAGCCGGTAGCCGGCCATCTCGATGTTTCGCGCCATCCAGTAATCGTCGCCGGAGACTTCCAGGAGCGCTTCGAGACCGCCCGCCTTCTCCAGCGCCTGACGGCGCACCACCAGGCTCGCCCCCAGGCCGAAGTGCAGCCCCTGCACCTGGAGAGCCATCGCCACGCTGGGCAGGAACTGGGTGTTGGTGATCAGCGCGTCCACGCGACTGGCGAGGCTCCGCGCGGGCACGCTTCGGTACGGGAAGGTGACCAGGCCCACGTCGCTGTCCTTGAACGGGCGCACCGCGCGGTCGAGGTAGTCGCGCGGCACCTCCACGTCGGCATCGGAGAAGGCCAGGATGTCCGCGGGAACGCCCTCGGTCATCTGCAGCAGGTTGGCCATCTTGCGGTTCGTTGCGGGCGGCCCCGGGCTCACGCGCAGGTCGGTCGGCGGACGATCCTTCGCTTGGGCCATGAGCGCGCGGATCTCGCCGACAGCCGAATCGTCCGGATCGGCCACGCCCAGCACCACCCGCGTACGCGTGGGTGCGGCGGCCCGCCACAGACTCTCGAGACAGGCTTCCAGCCAGGTGTGGCCACCCTTCAGCGGGCGAAAAGCGACCACCTCGCCGCTGGGCGGAACGGGCTGGGCGTCGGCGTCCGTGTCGCGCAGGCGCCGATCGATCGCGCCCATGGACAACAGCCGATACGCGGCGCTTGCCAGCAGCCAGACGACGAGCACGCCCAGGACGACGGTCATGACGGCTCGGCGACCTCCCCGTGCCCCAGCTGCCGGGTCCCCACCAGGGTGAATCCGGACGCCTCGACGGCTCCCCGGACCTCGGAGTCGCAGAGCGCCTCCAGCTCGGCGCGCCCGGGCCCCTCGGTATCGGGGTGGGTATAGACCTCCAGCGTCGCCGCGTCGAGCTTGGGGAGGGCCCTGAGCCACTCGCTGCGATCCATCTCCCCGGTGGCTCGCAGGCCGTGGATGCGGTCGGGTGCCCGTGCGGCCCCACTGCGAGCGAGGGAGGCGCGGTGGCGCCGCGCCAGAGCAGCGAAGACCCAGGCGATGCCCTCGCCCAGCCAGGACTCGCCGCCACGGCGTGCGCTGCCGGGATCCTCCTCCACGAGCCGCACCCACGGGACCTTGTAGTCCTCGAGACAGCGGTGCAGCAGCGCGAACAGGAACGGGTGCATATGGAGATGGTGGTGGCCGTCCACGTGGTCGAGCGGCAGGCCCGTGGCGAGGTAGCGCTCGAACTGGGCGCGCATCTCGCGCTCCAGAGCGCCGCGCCGCTGGCGCCAGAACACAGCGTCCGCGATCCCGGTGAGCCCCGGGCCCGGCGGCAGCAGCCCCTCGGCCGTGACCAGCTCCGGAATGCCCGCCGGCGGACTCGCGGGCCGGGCGTCGCAGAAGACCAGGTGCAGGCCCGTGGAAAGACCCGGCAGGCTTCGCGCCAGGTCCACGGCCTCATCAAGGGCATCGCCGGTGACCATCACGCTCGCGCTGGTGAGGATCCCCTCACGATGGGCCCGCGCGATGGAGGCGTTCACTCCCGGCCGCGCCCCGAAGTCGTCCCCCGTCACGACGAGGCGACGGGTCACGCCGTGGGGTTCGCGCGCTCGTGCCGTCGCTGCGCCATGAACGAGAAGAACTCCCAGCCTTCCCGCAGTCGGCGCCGCATCACATCCCGGTCGCGCAGCATGTCGCGCACGATGCGCAGGATGGGCCGCGCCCGGAAGTAGAAGGACCGATAGAACTGTTCGAGCGCCTCGTGGATCGTCTCGCTGTCCAGATCCTCGTAGGAGAGCACGGCCTCCTGGATGCCGGCCTCCTGAATCAGGCCGCCGCTATTGGCCTGGGAAATCCAGCCGTTCTCGAGCGCCTGCCGGTACAGCTCGGTACCCGGGTAGGGAGCCGCGAGCGACACCTGGAGGCTGTAGGGATCGACGGTCTTCGCGAATTCCAGGGTCTTCTGGATGGTCGCGCGGGTTTCCCCGGGGAGGCCCAGGATGAACGTCCCGTGCATGAGGATGCCGAGCTTGTGGCAGTTTTCCGCAAACTCGAGCGCCCCCTCCAGCTTGATGCCCTTGCGGATGTTGTTGAGGATCTCCTGGTTCCCGGACTCGAAGCCCACCAGCAGCAGGCGCAAGCCATTGTCCTTCATGACCTTCAGGGTCTCGTAGGGCACGTTGGCCTTGGCGTTGCACGACCAGGTGATGCCGAGCTTGCCCAGGCCCCGAGCGATCTCCTCCGCACGCGGGCGATCGTCCGTGAACGTGTCGTCGTCGAAGAAGAACTCACGCACGTGCGGAAAGAGCTCCTTGGCGTGAGCCATCTCGGCGATCACGTTCTCGGCGCTGCGGGTGCGGTAGACGTGGCCGGCGATGGTCTGCGGCCACAGGCAGAAGGTGCAACGGCTTCGGCAGCCACGTCCCGTGTAGAGCGACACGTAGGGGTGCTCGAGGTAGCCGATGAAGTACTTCTCCACCTCCAGGTCGCGGGCGTAGACGTCGGTCACCCAGGGGATCGCGTCCAGGTCGTGGATGGGGGCGCGGTCCGCATTTCGTACGAAGGTGCCGTCGGAACTGCGCCAGACCAGGCCGGCGACCTCGGAGAGGGGCTTGCCATCCGCGACTTCCTTCACGGCGTAGTCGAACTCGCCGGTGGTGGCGAAGTCGGCGGCCGGCGCCACTCGCAGGGACTCCTCGGGCAAGACCATGGTGTGGGATCCCACCAGGCCGACCACCAGACGCGGATTGGATTCCTTCAGCCGGGCCGCGGTCTTGGCGTCCTGGGCGAGCGAGGGTGTCGAGGTGTGAAGGATCAGCAGCTCGAACTCACAAGCCCGCTCCACCACGTCGTCGATCGTGATGTCTTGGGGCGGGGCGTCGATCACCACACTGTCGGGAACCAGGGCGGCGGCCTGGGCCAGCCAGGTGGGGTACCAGAACGAGCGGATCTCCCGCCGCGCCTGGTAACGCGCACCCGCGCCGCCGTCGAAACCCTCGTACGACGGAGGGTTCAGGAACAGGGTTCTCACGAACCCTCCGCGGCAACTCCGCCGGACGCCCGCGGGCGTTCGGGTACCGGCATCGGATCGCTGACCCAGGGCCTATCGAGTTCACCCGGGAAGGCCAGCTTCAGTACGCACTGCACGTCGATTGCCGCGCTCGCGAAGAACTGGAAGACCCGCGGCACGCCCAGCATCCTCATCAGCTTGCGCATGAAGGCCTTGCTGACGGCGCGGTGGGCCTTGGCCTCGGCGCGGCGCGCCTTGCGCAGCGCGAGGCGCACCTCGGGGGCGTGGCCGGCGTCGGCGATGCGG
Organism: uncultured Desulfobacterales bacterium; assembly: GCA_964194905.1. Classification (GTDB taxonomy): domain Bacteria; phylum Myxococcota_A; class UBA9160; order UBA9160; family JAFDET01; genus JAFDET01. The sequence goes on from CAXMOD010000176.1 coordinate 5,046, forward strand.
TTCAGCTCCTCAGTGGCGAAGGAGACATGACGGATCTCGTCCTCGTGGATTTCTCGCAACACCTCGACGGTGCGTGGATCCCCGGAGAGGTCTCTCAACAACCCCGCCATCTCGCCGCAGGCGCGCTCCTCACCGGCCTTGCAGCCCACGAAGAACTTGATCAGCTCGCTGTTGTCGAAGAGGCGCGGGTCTTCGAGGCGGGCCATCGGAATGCCCATCTCGTAGCGGCGCACGTACTGCTCGTAGTCGAGCTCCGGAGGAAGCGGCCGCAGTTGCACGCCGAGCTCTTCGAGATGGCGCCCGAATAAGCGTGCGTGGCGGTTCTCTTCGGCGAAGTGCCGATAGATCTTCCGCGCCAAGATCGGGTCTTCGACATGCTGCGCGGCCTTGTCCAGGCCCACGGCGCTGTCGGCCTCGCCGACTGCGAGTGAGTTCATCACGAACGCACGCGCGTGTTCGTCGTCGAGGATCTTCCTGAAGAAGCTGCGTCGGCTGAGCATGCGCCTGTCTACCCCCCAAGGATCATCACACGGTCGATGGCTGCGCCGGCTTCATCAGATCTTAAGCCTGCGCCCCAGCCTTGCGCCGCATTCTACAAATGTGAGCGCGGTTTGGCGCCCTTTCTGCGCCATTTTCGCGCAACCGCACCGACGCACGTCCGCCACCCCCCGGTGTGTGTGCCGCTGCGGTGGATGTCCCCCCTGGGACCACGATCCCCCCAAACATCGGTGCCCGAGGTTCGCCCTTGATACGGGAACTTCAAGCCCCTCAGGCTGACAATCCTAGACCCCGTGGGGAGAAACCGCAACAAGTTTCCCCACTCCTGTTTCGTCTGCTCTTCATCCGGGTTGCGCGGTTCGATGCAGCAGGGAGGGCAGCGGGTTCTACCCCAAGGGGGGCCCCAGGCGGATCGACCGCAGCAGGCGCTCCAGCTGGGCGGAGCCCGCCGGCGTGCGGCCCTGGCCGTGGAAGACGTAGAGCGTGCGCTCGCGCAGGAACACCTGCAGCCGGCCCTCGTGCTCGCGATGGCCGCGCCGCAGCGCGTAACGCAGCTCGCGGCCTTTGGTTTCGCCCGCGCTGGAGGCCTCCCAGGCCACCTCGGTGACCCCGTCGCGACCCAGGACATCCTTGCGCACGCTGCCGAGGATGCCGTCGCGCCGCGCAAGCCACAGGGCCACCCGCGGAAGCATCGTCCATGTCACCCAGAAGGCCGCGTCGGCCGACTCCACCGAGTAGCGGTGCTCCACGATCCGCCCAGCCAGGGTCATGCTCGAGGTGGCGTCGTAGACAGCGCCCGGGGGCATCTCGACCCTGAAGCCGGCGCCCTCCGGCGCCACCGTCTCCCACGGCTCGGCCCCCGCGGCGCCCAGCAGGGCCGTGAGCACCAGACACGCGAGGAATCCGCAGAGCAGGGCTCGCATCCTGGCTCGTTTCCCCGTCCGGTCCGCCAGCGCATGGCGGGTTTTGTGCGCCCTAGTCGACCTTCTCGAGGATGTGGATGGCGCACGCGCTGCCCAGCCCGATCACATGGGTGAGGCCCAGGCGCGCACCTTCCACCTGTCGCTTGTCGGCTTCACCGCGGAGGTGCGTCGACACCTCGTAGATGTTGGCAATGCCGGTCGCGCCGAGGGGGTGCCCCTTCGAGAGCAGGCCCCCGGAGACGTTGACCGGGACGCGCCCGCCGAGAGCGGTCTCGCCCTCGTCGATCAGGCGCCCGGCCTCGCCGGCCGCGCACGGGCCCAGGTTCTCGTAGTGGAGGATCTCGGCGGTCGCGAAGCAGTCGTGCAGCTCCACCAGGTCGATGTCGTCGGGACCCACACCGGCCATCTCGTAGGCCGACTTGGCCGCCAGGCGGGTGCAGGTGTTCACGTCCGGCATGACCAGGTCGCGCTCCTGCCACGGGTCGCTCGAGAGCACCGAGGCCTTCACCCGGACGGCCCGGTCCAGACCCAGCTCCTTCGCCTTCTTCTCCGATGCGAGCACCGCGGCGGCCGAGCCGTCCACGTTCACCGAGCACATCAGTTTGGTGTTCGGGTAGGCGATCATCTCGGCGTTCATCACCGTCTCGAGGGGTGTCTCGATCTGATACATGGCCTTGGGATTCAGCGTGGAGTGGTGGTGGTTCTTGACCGACACCTTCGCGAACTGCTCGAAGGTCGTGCCGTACTTGCGGCTGTGCTCCATGCCCGCCTCGGCGAACACGGCCGGCATGGTGCCGGACCCGAGCAGCCCCTCCTTGGGGATGCCGGTACCGCCGCCGGCTCCGCCCAGCAGGCCGCGGCCCATCTGCTCGACGCCCACTGCCATCACGAGGTCGTAGACGCCCGCCTTCACGGCGAGCCAGGCGTCGCGGAAGGCGGTTGCCCCGGTGGCGCAGGCGTTGGCGCAGTTCACCACCGGGATACCGGTCTGGCCGATCTCCTGGAGGGTGCGCTGGCCCACCATCCCGGCGGCCTGGCCGAGGTTGCCGGACCACATCGCCTGGATGTCCTGGATGGTCACGCTGGCGTCGTCGAGGGCGCCGTGCGCCGCTTCGGCTGCCAGCTCCGGCACGCTGCGCTCCGGGAAGCGCCCGAACTTGATCATGTCGGTTCCGAGAATGTAGACGTCGCTCATGGGAGGCTCCGGCTCAGCCCTGGGCGGGCTGGAAGAAGTAGCTGATGTACGAGTTGCCCTCGCGGTCCTTCCGACCGAGGGCGTCCTTGTAGACGACCTGCACCGGCATCCCAAAGGAGATCTTCTCCGGGTCCGGTTCCACGCCGATCAAGTTGCCCTTCACCGTACCACCGCCTTCGAGATCGACGATGGCCGAGACGTAGGGCACCTCGATGCCGGGGAAAGAGCGGAACACGATCGAATACGCGTAGAGTGTGCCGTCATTGGAGAGGCGTGTGGCCTTCAGACAGTCACGCCCGCCGCACTTCGAGCAGTGCTTTCGATCTCCGAGGTAGATGGCGGCACACTTCGTGCATTTGTGGGCCTCGAGATAGGGGTCGCCGCCTTCGGGCAGCTTCAGCCAGTCGACGACCGGCAGCGGTCCTTGGGACGCGGTTTCGTCAGCCATGTCGGGAGGTTCTCCGTGTTGATCGGAATGTCAAGCTGCCGAAGGATGCAGGCGGTCACGCGCAAAGTCAACGGACGGCGGGTGTCGCGGGCGCACTGCCTCGGCGCAGTGCTGGTACTGCTGTTCGTGGCTCCGGCACGAGCGGACAGGGCCGTCGGTTGGTCCCACACCGAGGGCGCGGCGGGTGGCGGCCGATTCTCACCGCTGGCGGACATCCACCGGGGCAACGTGGCGACCCTCGAAGTGGCCTGGACCTACCGCCACGGCGACGTGCAGGACCCGCGCTGGCGCCCCGACCGCATCAATCGCAGCAGCGCCTTCGAATCCACACCCCTCGTGATCGACGGACGGCTGGTCTTCACCACTCCGTTCAACCGTGTCATCGCGCTCGACGCGGGGAGCGGCGCGGAGCTCTGGACCTTCGACCCGGAGATCGATCGCGGACGCTTCTTCGCGAACATGCTGATCAACCGGGGCGTCGCCCACTGGGCCGATCCCGGCCGCCAGGGGTGGTGTGCGCGGCGCTTCTTCCTGGCGACGCTCGACGGCCGCCTCATCGCGCTGGATGCCGCCACAGGCAGGCGCTGCACGGACTTTGGCGAGGGCGGCGAGGTGGACCTGCTGGCGGGCCTGGCGCCGATGGAGGACGAGTGGGAGTGGAACGCCACCTCTCCGCCCACCGTGCTGGGCGACGTGGTGGCCGTGGGCTCGTCCATCGCGGACATTGTCCGCCGCGTAGCGCCGCCCGGCGACGTGCGCGCCTACGACGCGCGCAGCGGCGCTCCCCTCTGGACCTTCCACACGATCCCTCAGCCGGGCGAGCCGGGAAACGAGACCTGGGACGACGGGAGCTGGAACCAGTCCGGCGGCGCCAACGTCTGGTCGACGATCACCGCCGATCCCGGGCGCGGCCTCTTCTTCCTGCCCGTCAGCACGGCGAGCCCCGACTTCTACGGGGGGGACCGTCCGGGAGCCAACCTCTACTCCGACTCGCTGGTGGCGCTCGACGCCGCCAGCGGAACGCCGCGTTGGCACTTTCAGACGGTCCACCACGACATCTGGGACTACGACCTCCCGGCGCCGCCCATCCTGGTGCATCTCCCGGGCCGGGGCGACGCCGTGGTACAGCTCACCAAGACCGGCTTCGCCTTCGTCCTGGACCGCGACACCGGCGAGCCGCTCTTCCCGGTCGAGGAGCGACCGGTACCGGCGTCCGATGTGCCTGGGGAACGCGCCTGGCCCACGCAACCCTTCCCCACCCGGCCGCCCCCTCTCACCAGCGTCCGCGTCACCGATGACGACATCTGGGAGATCGACGCCGGCCACGCCCGCGCCTGCCGCGAACGGCTGGCCGGGCTGCGCAACGAAGGTGTCTTCACGCCGCCGAGCCTGGAAGGGACAGTCGTCCACCCGAGCAACGGCGGCGGCGCGAACTGGTCCGGGGGCGCCTTCGACCCGGACGCCGGGCGCCTCTTCGTGCCAGTCAACAACTGGGTGAACATCGTCAAGCTGAAGCCCGTATGGCGCTCGGAGAGCAACGTCGAGAACCGCGGCGCGCGCCCCATGCGCAGTTACCTGCGGGCGCTCTGGTTTCTGCTCAGCGGCCGCGGCACGGGCCTGCGCTACATCACGCACCCGCTGACGGGACGGGTGGGGTTCCGCCATGACGGGCGCGAATGCATCCGACCGCCCTGGGGTGAGCTGGTGGCGGTGGACCTCGCCGAGGGCACGATCCGCTGGCGCTCACCGACGGGTGAGCGCGACGGAGTGAAGGGGCTCTTCTCGTACGGTCCGCCCCTCGCCACGGCGGGCGGCCTCGTCTTTCACGCCGGAACCAAGGACCAGACCCTGCGCGCCCACGACGCGGCGACAGGCGAGGTGGTGGCGCGCTTCGCGCTGCCCGCGGGGCTGCACGCCGGCCCCATCACGTACCGGACGCGCGCCGGAGGTCCTCAGCTGCTGGTGATAGCCCCCGGCGGCCACGCTGGGCTGGACTCGACGCGCGGGGACCACGTGATCGCGTACCGGCTACCGGCAGGGCTGCCCGCTGGGCCTCCCGGAGCGACGCAGAGAGGCCTCCCCGAGGCCTCCGCCCGAGCCGCTCAAGGCACCGATCGGAGTGGTCGATGATCCCAGCAACACACGGGGTTCCCGATGAAGTTGCTGGGCCTAGCGTCACTGGCCGGGTTCGTGCTGATGGGCACGGTCATCGGCGTGCGCCTGCTGGCCCTTGCTCGGCGCACACGGGGTGCGCCGGAGTTCTGTGCGGGCGCGGGTCTGCTCTGCCTGACGGTCCTGGCTCATCCCTTCTCGGCGGCGGGGCGCTTGCCCGCCCTCGTGGACACGCTGCCCGGCAACCTGCTCTTCGCGTTCGGGATGGCCACCACCGCAGTCGGGATCACGCTGATGTACGAGTTCACGCGGCGCACCTTCCGCCCCGGCCAGGTCTGGGCTCTCGCCCTCGTGGTGTTGGCCGCGCTCGCCGCGTCCGCCGAAACGGCGGGCCTGATGAGCGCGACCACCGGAGCGGAGACCGTGGAAGACATCCTGCCGCGCGCGCGTCCTTGGACCATCGCCATCTGTCTCACCCTGGCCGGGTCCTTCACGTGGACGGCGGTGGAGGGGACCCTCTACTACAGGCGCCTCAAGAAGCGCCTCGTGCTCGGACTGGCGGATCCGGTGG
>CAXMOD010000177.1:0-2662 GCA_964194905.1 uncultured Desulfobacterales bacterium
GTTCCGTAGACCTTCTGCGCCGGGGTGGCCTTCTTCAGCAGGTCGTGCACGGCGGCGCCCACCTCATCGGGTTCCCAGCGCGCGCCCTTGTCCACTTCGGGACCCGCCCGCCAGCCGTCGGCGACGCTGATCTTCCCGCCCGACACCTCGAAGACCTGGCCGGTCACGTCCTTCGACTCGGCGCTCCCGAGCCAGACCACGAGCGGCGCGATGTTGGCCGGGTGCATGGCGTCGAACTCGCTCTCGCCGGGCTTGGCCATCATCTCGGCGAAGACCTCCTCGGTCATGCGCGTGCGCGCCGAGGGTGCGATGGCGTTGGAGGTGATGCCGTAGCGCCCCAGCTCGGCGGCCTGGATCAGCGTCAGGTTGGCGATGCCGGCCTTCGCGGCCGAGTAGGCGCTCTGGCCCACGCTGCCCTGGAGCCCGGCTCCCGAGCTGGTGTTGATGATGCGCGCATCCACCGGACGCCCGGCCTTCGACTCGTTTCGCCAATACGCGCACGCGTTGTTGCTGACGGCGAAGTGGCCCTTCAGGTGCACGCGGATCACCGCGTCCCACTCCTGTTCGCTGCACGACACGAACATGCGGTCGCGCACGAAGCCGGCGTTGTTCACCACCACGTCGAGGCCGCCGAAGGTGTCGATGGCGGTCTTCACCAGCTGTCCGGCCTGCTCGAAGTCGGCCACGTCGGCGCCGTTGGTGACGGCTTCACCGCCCAGCTCCTGGATCGTGCGTACGACCTCGTCCGCCGGCGACTCCTCGCCTCCCTCGCCGGCCAGCGATACGCCGAGGTCGTTGACCACCACCTTGGCGCCCTGGCGCGCGAACTCCAGCGCGTGCTCGCGGCCGATGCCGCGACCGGCGCCGGTCACGATCACGACGCGTCCGTCACAAAGTCCCATCCTGTCGTTCTCCCCTTGGAGGCTAGAGGCGCTCGATGATGGTCACGTTGGCCTGACCGCCGCCCTCGCACATGGTCTGGAGCCCGTAGCGGCCTCCGGTGCGCTCGCGTTCGTTGAGCAGCGTGGCCATGAGACGCGTGCCAGTCGCCCCGATGGGATGGCCCAGCGCGATGGCGCCGCCGTTTACGTTGACATTGTCCAGGTCCCAGCCCGTTTCCTTCTGCCAGGCCAGCACGACCGGGGCGAAGGCCTCGTTGATCTCGACCAGGTCGATGTCGTTCCTGGTCATGCCGGCCTTTTCGAGGGCCCACTTCGTAGCCGGGATGGGCGCGGTCAGCATGTAGATGGGATCGTCGGCGCGCACGCTGATGTGGTGCACCCGCGCCCGCGGCTTCAGGCCGTGGTCCTTCACCGCCTGCTCGGAGGCCACCAGCATCGCCGTCGCGCCGTCCGAGATCTGGCTCGCCAGGGCTGCGGTGAGGCGCCCGCCCTCGAGGAGTGTGGCCAGGCTCGCGAGCTTCTCGGGGGTGCTCCCGCGGCGCGGGCCCTCGTCGGTGGTGACGTCGCCGTACGCGACGATCTCGTTGTCGAAGCGGCCCTCGTCGATGGCGCGCAGCGCCCGGGCGTGGCTCTCCAGCGCGAAGAGCTCCATCTCTTCTCGCGAGACGTCCCACTTCTCGGCGATCATCTCGGCTCCTCGGAACTGGGAGACCTCCTGGGTTCCGTAGCGCTCGACCCAACCCTTGCTGCCGTGAAAGGGATTCTCGATTCCGAGCGGCTCCGCCGCCGTCATCGCGTACGAGATGGGGATCTGGCTCATGTTCTGCACGCCGCCGGCGACGATCAGGTCACTCGTGCCGCTCATCACACCCTGGGCCGCGAAGTGGACCGCCTGCTGGGACGAGCCGCACTGGCGGTCGATGGTGACGCCCGGCACGTGGTCCGGGAGCCCCGCCGCCAGCCAGCAGGTGCGGGCGATGTCGCCGGCCTGGGTGCCCACGGTGTCGCAGCAGCCGAGGATCACGTCCTCGACGGCGCCGGGGTCCGTACCCGTGCGGTCCATCAGCGCCTTGATGACGTGGGCTCCGAGGTCAGCGGAGTGTGCGGTCGCCAGACCGCCGGCGCGCTTGCCGATGGGGGTGCGCACCGCATCGATGATGTACGCCTCGGGCATCGTTCGTTCCTCTCTATCTGACGCAGATGACCGACGAGCCGTGACCGAACAGGCCCTGGTTCGCCGTGATTCCGACCTTCGCGTCCGGCACCTGGCGCTCGCCGGCTTCGCCGCGCAGCTGCCAGACGAGCTCGCACACCTGTGCGAGGGCCTGCGCCGGAACGGCCTCGCCGAAGCAGCCGAGGCCGCCGCTGGTGTTCACCGGAACGCGACCGCCGAGGGTGGTGTCGCCGTCGCGAAGCAGGCGCTCCGCCTCGCCCGGCTTGCATAGGCCGATGTTCTCGTACCAGTCCAACTCGAGCGCCGACGAGAGGTCGTAGACCTCGGCGAGCGACACGTCCTCGGGTCCGAGGCCCGCCTGCTCGTACGCCGCGTGCGCGATGGAGTCCTTGAATCCGCGATCGGGCGCCGGGATGCCGGCCGCCGAGTCCGTGGAGAACGCCGGCATGTCGACGTAGGTGTCCGGGAAGGTCGGCGTCACCGTAGAGATGCCTGCGATGCGTACCGGGTCGGTGGTGTGTTTACGTGCGAAGTCCATCGAGGTCAGCACCACCGCCGCGCCGCCGTCGCTGGTGGCGCAGATCTC